>JAJZCG010000003.1 GCA_021846225.1 Pseudomonadota bacterium
AACATCGATCCATCCTGATCACCGCAAATCAGGCATTCGGCGAGTGGAATCATATATTTCCAGATCAGGCCATGACGCTCGCCGCAGTCGACCGCCTCGTGCATCACTCAACCATTCTCGAGATGAATGTCGAAAGCTACAGGCGCCGTGCGGCAATTGACCGCAAACAAACCGTCGGCCGCACAGCAGCACGACAGACCCAAAAGACGATCACAGAAACCGAACACGTTGATTGACGCAATATGATTGTCGCGCCGCGACAATCAACCGCCGATTAGTACTTGCATTCAACAACAAACACGATACCATCCAACACATCGCGGCTAGAATTTTCTCATCCTTATTGCCGCTCATTCTCATCCAGATCGTCGCGCTACAGGTGACGCCGCAGCAGGCCAACCAGATGGCGCATGGCCTGACCTACGCGATCCAGCAAGAGCTGATCCGGCAACACCGCGACGGCGGCATCTTCTCCAGCACGAGCGGCCTACGATGAGCGGGCCGCGCACGAAAAAAACCCGGCCGCCCCACCCGCCGCGCGACGTACTGAAAAAAATATCAGGCGCCGAGGTTCTCGAAGCTGGGGGCAGCATTTTGTCGCAGTTTGTAGCGCTGGTTTTCGAGGGGTTCCGGCAAGCATCCAGCCACGTCAAGGCGGCCCTCCCAGCGCACACTTCAGAGGCCGAGGCTGACGCCGTTGACGCCGCTTTGGCCCTATGTTTCGGCGCAACGGTCCGCCTGTTGCTGGCGGACTGTGGCGGCCAGGCGTGCGCCAGCGACCCTTCGGATGCCGGAAAATTGCTGCGCCTGGTTATGCTGGGTGCGATCATGAACGCCGCGGGCCATACCGGCGAAATTAAGGAAACCGTGCCATGCCAACCTCAAAACCGGCCAAACTGACCGCGCGCGCATATGCGCGACACCGGGGATGCGACGCCAAAACCGTGCGCAAAGCTCTGGCCGCTGGCCGGATCACGGGCGAGCGCACCGAGGCCGGCGAATGGTTGATCGACGCGGCGGCAGCGGACATAGAGTGGGAGCAGCAAACCCACCCGGCGCATGGTGGCACTCGCAAAAAAGGCGAGCCTGTGACCCACGGCGGCCCTGAGCTTGACGCGGCACCCGCTGCAGCGCCTCAAATGCCGCCCCAAAACGGGACAACCCCGGCGCCTGGCGCAACGCAACAAGATGACCCTGACAAAATCGGGCCGTACAACAAGAGCCTTGCAAAAGAAAAGCACTTCAAAGCTTTGATGGCCGAGATCGAGTACCAGATCGAGATTGGCGCGCTGGTGTGCAAGGCGGACAACGATAAGGCCGTGTTCGCCTTCCATCGCACGATCCGCGACCGGATTCTGAACATCCCTGACCGGATCGCCGCTGTGCTGGCGGGCGAGGCGGACCGAGAGAAGGTGCATGGCATTTTGAGCAAGGAGCTGCGCCAGGCGCTCACCGAGCTGGCCGACCTGGCTGAGCAGGACGACCCCGCCGCGCGCCCCGAGGATGCAAAACCCGCGTCACCAAAATCAAAAAAGGCCGCCACCTGATCCGCATTGGCGTTCAGAGCGACGTGGCGAAGCTGCGCAACATGCTCACCGCCTTCGACGACACCCAGCTGCCCTACACGGTGGCCCGCGCCCTCACCATGACGGCGCAGGACGCGCAGAAGGCTGTGCAGGCGCGTATGCCCAGCGAATTTATCCTGCGGCGAGACTGGATCGTGAAAGGCATCCGGGTGGTGCCGGCGCGTAAGGACAACCTGGTGGCGATGGTTTACAGCATCGACCCCTTCATGGGGCGCCAGGAATACGGCGGCCAGAAAATCCCCATGGACGGCGGGCGCAACCTCGCCATCCCTCTTTCCGGCGCGCGGCCGAGCGACTCCGACATTATCCCGAGCGCGCTGCTCCCCGGCAACCTCGGCAAAGCCCAGTACACGATCAGCAAGAAGAGTGGCAAGGAGGTCACGATGAAAGGGACTGGCGGCGCTGCCTTCCGGCTGGTCTCAAACGGCAGGACCTACCTGATGTTGCGCGCGGCGGGCGTGCTCAAGGTGATGTATCTCCTCACGCCGAGCGCCGAGGTCAATCCCCGGCTCAATCTTGGCCCGATCACGCTGGAGACCGTCAAACAGCGCTTCGCGGTCAACTTCTTCACCGCCGCCCAGCAAGCGATGCTGAGCCGCCGCGAGCTGGGGACGCTCTCCGAAAAACCTTAGGGCTTCCTCGCCGCTATTTCGCCGCCGCGCGCCAGGCGTGGCCGGTGGGGCCTCGCTGTAATTTTGCGCAAGACTTACCCCGCCTCGCCCGCGGCCTGGCGCGCGCCTCGCGCTAACAGTCCCCACCATTCCGGCTACGCCGCCGCGCGGCTGGCGCGCTGGTTGTTTGATAAATCCGCACATTTCAGGCTGAGATTGTCAAAATCAAACGCAAAATCTCTAACAAAATCAAATATCTACCTAACGCGGAGACCTGCCGCCCCGGGGGCCATAAAAAAACCTCCCGCTGGCGGGTTAACGGGGTCGCGCGTTACCCGTGACGGGTGGCACCCGGGTAAGGACCCGCCAACTTTTGCCGGGTTCCTGCCGCGCACGAGGTCACACACTGCTGTATTCCAGAGCGCGCGACTGCCGACGCCACGAAATGTTGACCCGCCTGCCGCCCGCTTGAAACCGCCTGTGGCGGCATTCACCCGTCAACCCAGCGCAGCACGTTTCGGATAGACTATGCTGGCCTCTTCCCAGGCGATCACATCCTTGAGCCGATAGAATACTCGGCCCCCTGCCGTATGAACGGCGGCCCTTTGCCGCAACTTCGCCATTCATGCAGCGTTTTTGAGCTTGGATAACACGGCCGGCTCGACAGCTCTTCGGTGGTCAGGAAATCCCGGGGCTGCGGTTCTCGCATGTCAGCGTATCTCCCAACGTGGCAATGGCGTAACAGCGGAGGGGCGCGCCGTGAATTACCAATCACCCCGCCGAGTTGCTATTTTCTGTTATAGTTCCTGTTTTGTACTTGTCTATCGTGCAAAAAAGCGGCCGCATTATTTGATCCGGTTTTGATCCTGGCGCACGCCTGGCCGCCGCCTCACTCTGCCAGCATTACCGATACGCCTCGCGGCGGTGTGCTATGCAGATCACCAGCACCGTCAACACGTCATCGTTCAAGGTGTAAATCACCCGCCAGTCACCCACCCGCAACCTATAACCGGGCTGGCCTTGCAAGGCTTTTACGTTCACGGCTGATCGCGGATCGCTTCCGAGACCGGCCAAAGCTTTCAAGATGCGCTCTTGAACGGGCCGATCCAAGCCTCGCAGATCGCGCCGCGCGGCGGGCGCAATCTCTATCTGCCAGGACAAGTTCAGGCCGCGTTCAGATCAATGCCCAGCTCGGCGGCAACTTCGGCCAAGGGAACGCCGCGCGGACGGCCGGCAGCTTCCCAGGCCGCAATCGCAGCGCCGCCCAACTGGGCGTCATGAGCATCCTCAATCGCCTCGAGGGCCTCATAGTCCTCTATCGGCACAATAGCGGCAACCGGCTTTCCGTCATGAGTGAGCACCACCCGCGCCTTGTCATGGGCCGCATGGTACAAAACCTCACCAAACCGCATCCCCGCGGACTCGGCCGAGATCACTTCATCGTTTAAGGGCGCCAGAACTGTGCTCATGGCCTCGATATAGGACACCTGCCCCGCCCGTGCGAGTGAAAAGCGCATTTGCTCAAACCACCCCCAGCCAGTGCCTCCACCAACATCGCCCACATGCCATCATCCCTGGCGCCGGGCATGACCCGGGCCAGCCGGCCAGGCGCGTGCGGTCACCAAAAAAGGGGCATTCCCTATCCAAGATCACGAAAACGTGATTTCGCTTTTATCGTTCGCTAGAGCCCGTAACACTTCACTAGATGCCGCCAAATAGGTGCCGGTAGAGGTGTAGGCTTTCAACTCCGTAACGATTTTTTTCTCTGTTAAATCAGACTTTTAATGGCTATTTTTGGCGGAGAGACAGGGATTCGAACCCTGGGTACGCTTTCACGCACACACGCTTTCCAAGCGTGCGCCTTAAGCCGCTCGGCCATCTCTCCCGCGCGGGGGCCTGCATACCTAAACCCGGCGAATAGCTCAAGGGCACGGGAGCGGGAAAGCGCGCATATGCGTTGTTCTCTTTAAGGCTGAAGTTTATACATCCATTAACAAGGCAAGGTTGATGGACAGCATTTTCGAGGTTTTTCCTGACTTAGGGGCGCTGGCGGACGGCCGTTTCGCTGGCGCTGCCTGCGCCAAGCCCACGATCATGATCGCCATGACAGCGCGTACCGGCAGCACACATTTATGCGGCGCGCTCGCGGCGGCGGGCGATGTCGGCCGGCCGGGTGAGATATTCAACCCGCGCGGGGTGGCCAGGGCGGAGCGGGAGCGGCGCGGGGTGCGCTCATTCACCGATTATATGCGCTCCTTCAATGACGAACCCAGCCCGGTGTTCATCTTCAAAACCAACTGGCAGGATTTCGCCCCCTTCGCGCAGGACTGGCGCAGGCTCTTCCCCAACCTGCGCGTGGCGTATCTGGACCGCAAAAACCTAGCCGCCCAGGCTGTCTCGCTCTACCGGGCGCAGATCTCGGGAACCTGGCACCAACCGGCGCAGCAGGCGCGCGCAACCCCCGATGATCAGCGCCACAGCTTCGACCTCGCACGGATCTGCGCGCTCATGCAGGAGCTGAGTGCTGAGAAACAGGCGTGGGAGCGGTTTTTCAACGCCGAGGGCCTAACCCCGGCGCGGCTATTTTATGAGGATTTCCAGAAAGATGTGGGCATCGGGCTGGGTTTTCTGGCCCGGGAGATGAACCTCGGCCTGCGCCTGGAGGTGCCCCCCGGCACCGGCTTTGAGAAACTGGCGGACGCGCTGACCCTCGATTGGGTCGAGCGCGTGCAGCGGCATGTTTTACATATGACCTGAGCGCCGCTCAGGATTGTGCCTCCGGCGGCAGCACCATGCAGCCGGTCGGCCCGGTGGAGAGCCGGCTGCATGCGTTCACCGCATCGTCATGCGGCAGGCCCACCACGCGGGCGCGGTACTTCACATGCCCCGCGCTCACCACCGACATCACCACGGGATGACCGTTGATCAGCATCTGCACGGCTGAAAGCTCCGCCATGCCCAGCGCCGCCCGGGCGTTGGAGGAGGTGTCATAAGCGCCGACCTGAATCGCCCAGCCAGCCGTATGGTGGGAGGCCGGGGTATAATCCGGCGCGGGCCGGGCCTGAACAGGCATATGCGGTGCGGGCCGCGTGGTGTCGGCCATGGCCGCGGGAATGATGGAGAAGGACGGATGCGGTGCGGGCGGCGGGGGCGGCTCCGGCATGGGGGCGGGCGGCGCGATGGCCGCGGCGCGCACCGGCGCCGGGGTATAAACCGAGGACACAGGCGCGATGGACGCCACCTGCACCGGCGCCAGCGGGTTCTGCTGCATTTGCCGCGCAGGCGCATCCGGGTTGAAGCCCGGCGGCAGCAGGCCGGGCGCTTCGCTCATCGGCTGGGTGTTCAGGGCGAGCTGGTCTGCCTGGGAGCGATGCACAGGGTAATAGCCCTGAATGTTCGGCGCGATCATCGCGACGTAGTTGATCGTCTCGCCGGGCAGCGGCGTGTGGTAGTTCATGTACGAATCCAGCCGCCCCGGCCCGGCGTTATACGCGGCCAGGAACCCGGGTGAGCCGTAGACCTGATACATCTCGTGAATATAGGCGGTGCCCGCCATGATATTGTCGTAAGGGTTGAACGGGTCCTGCCCCAGGCCGTAGCGCGACGCCATTTCCTGATACGTCGCCGGTTCCAGCTGCATCAGCCCCATGGCGCCGGCGGCGGAGACGATAAGCTGGCCGTCCAGATATTCATGTCCGCCGGATTCCACGCGCATCACCTGGCGAATCCAGGTTGGCGGCACATCAAAACGGTTGGCGGCAATGTTGATGTAGGGCCCCCAAGGGTCGCCAGGCGGGCCGGGCGGGTTATAGTTGCCCGCCGCATGGGCGCGGTAATACGCAAGCGAGTAACCGTTCTGGGCAACCTGGTTGCCGCCCGCGCAAGCGGAGAGCAAGGCAAGGCCGGCGCACCCCAAAACCAGCCGGGCGCCGCGGCCGCCTTGCATCACCCGCATGGGCCGGAAACGGTATTTTGCGCTCACAGTCTAAGCCTCCACTTTATAACCATCGGCCGCGGGAGATGACCTGATCTCCAATGGCCGCCAGCATTGCGCGCGGGGCGGATTAGGCTGCCACGCATCGGACCAAACCAACGCCTGTACACCGCCACGGGGCGGCCTTTGGCGCGGCACCGTCATATTGCGTGTATCTCGCTCAATAACGGCTTAAACAAGGCAGTGTAACCCATTAAGCTAGAACACAACTCGCAGCAAGGGAAACTTCTGGCGCCGCAACGCTATCTCGCCCCGGCGGGCGATGGTAAACAGGGCCATGCCGCTGAATCACCCCCGGAAAAACCTTTGTCTGGCTCTGCTGGGCGCCCTGCCCCTTCTCGCCGGCTGCGCCGCGCGCGCGCCGGTGCAACCCCTGGCGCAGACCTCACCGCTGCGCGGCCGGCTGAGCACCGGCACCGTGATTGCCGTGCGCCCCGTGGACGTACCCGCCGGCAACGCCGCCTTGGCGCGGGTGCTCGCCGGGCTGGGCCAGCCCACGGCCAGCGATCCGCCGCCCGCCGAGGAGGTCGTCATCCGCCGCCCCGATTCCAGCGTCGTCTCCGTGGTTGAGGCGCGCCAGCCGGGCTTCTCCCCGGGGGAGCGCGTGAACATCGCGGAAGCCGCGGCCACGGCGCTGCATCCTCAATAATCCGAGACGGAACTATCTGGTTGCCTAAATAGGGCACAACCTATAGTATGAGGCATGTCCACCGGTATGTCGCTTCGCGCCTTCAACGACCTGTTCCCCGATGAGGACGCGGCGCGGGCTTGGTTCGAGCGTGCCCGCTGGCCGAATGGACCTGAGTGTTACCATTGCCGCGTCGCCGGCAACGCCGCCTTCATGCCGAAAACTAAGTTTTGGCACTGCAAGGCGTGCAAGAAGCAGTTCAGTGTCACTGCTGGCACGCCAATGGGCCGCACACATTTGCCCCTACTGACGTGGGCGCACGCAATCTATCTGATCGTGGCTTCCAGCAAGGGCATCTCGGCCGCGAAACTGAGCGAGATGTTGGATGTCCAATACGCCACGGCATGGCACCTCGGGCACCGCATCCGCGCCATGATGGCCGAAGCCAACCCGATCCTCGCCGGAGTGGTGGAGATCGACGAGATGTATGCTGGTGCGCCGCCGCGCAAGCGTGCCAAGCCCTCTCGCGATCACGACGACACCGATCCACCAGCTAACCCGCAGGGACGCGGGACGAAGCGTCCGCTCGTGCTGGTCGCCGTGCAACGGGACGGTGACGTGGTGGCGAAGGTCATTCCAACGCACAGCAAAGCCGCCATCGCGGACGCGCTCGATGGGGTGCTCGATCCAGTTGCGACCGTGATGACGGACGGGCTTCCGGCCTACAAGCACATCGGCAAGACGCAACCTCACCTCGCGGTCAACCACTCGGGTCGCGAATACGCGCGCACCGACGCGGCGACCCGGCAGCGCGTCCACGTCAACCGGGTCGAGTCGTTCAACGGCTTCATGCGCCGTGCCATCATCGGCGTGTTCCACAACGTCTCGGTCAAGCACCTTGGCCGCTACACGGGTGAGGCGACCTTCCGCTGGAACCGCAAGGCCGATGCGTGCCTCACCCGCATGGCGCGGCTGGTGGCGAACGGCGAAGGTCGCATGCTCTCCTACTCGTTCCTCACGGCAAAGGCCGCGTGATGGCGCGCAAGCCCAAGGGCACCATACCTCCGGTGATGCGCTGCGACTTGTTGCCGTCGAATATGACGGCGAGCAAGGAAGCACAGGTGCGCACCGTGCTCGCCGCCTACCGTTCAGCCGCGGTCATGCTGGCACGCGAGCATTGGCGCCTGTTCTTCGAGACAGGCCGGTTCAACAAGAACTACGACGCCGACAAGGTGACGTTCGTCGCCGTCATCGGTGCTGCCAACCGCGTGCAGATGTGCCGCTGGCAAGTCGTCGGCCAGCTTGATTCGTGGCTGAGCAACCGCGCCAACGAGTTCCGTTCTGCCGTCACTCACAGCACACTCGATCCCGACACCAAGCACATGCTATTCGTCGTCAACTGGCTTGGTGCTTGGTTCGCGCGGCGCGAGATCGCCATGAAGGAAACGGGCGAGATCATTCCCGCTCACGCGCTGGCGCTGGCGCGCTCGATCATGCGCGGCATCATGCGGCGGCATCGCCGCCCGAACCTGCGCCACATTTCCATGCGGCTCGATCATCGCGCCGCCTGCCTCGCGGCTCCGAACAAGGCCACGCAGGACGGGAATGTGGGTTGGTGGGTCAACCTGTCCACCATGACCAAGGGCATCAAGATCGCAGTTCCGCTTCTGACCTACGAACGGCACGAAAATCGCAGAGGGCAGGTGAGCAACGGTGTGCTCGTCACCGAGGACCGCGACACCGGCAAGCTCATGTTCGGCGTTGTCACCGACATCGGCGCGGACTGCGTCGCCAGTCGCGCCGCCTACAAGCCCGAACGCGAGTTGGTGGCACTCGACTTCGGCCTGTCCACACTGTTCGCCGCCGATGACGGCGCGCTGCTCGGCAAGGGCTGGCTCACTGCGTTGCGCGGCTACGACCGCCGCATCTCCGAGATCGCCCGAGGCCAGCAGCGGCATGGCCGCAAGCCGCGCGACAGCGCCCGTTACAGGCGGGCCGTGACGGCACTGCGGGGTTGGATTAGGACCGAGGTTGGGCGCGTCCTGAACGCGCTCGTGGCCGCGAAGCGGCCTGCGTCTCTCGTGCTCGAACGGCTGAACTTCCAAAATCCGGCACTGTCGCGCCGGCTCAATCGCATCATCCAGAACTGCGGCCGCGCCGTTATCGGGGCCAAGCTGGTTGATTTCAAAGATCGCTTCGGCATCACTTCCGATGAGGTGAACCCGGCTTATACGTCGCAGACCTGTTCTTGCTGCGGCTACGTGGACAAGCGAAATCGCCCATCGCAGGGCACCTTTCGGTGCCTGTGGTGCGGCCAACGAATGCACGCCGATGTCAATGCGGCACGGAATATCGGGCAGCGCCGTGCGCTGCCTATCGGTTCCGTGTTCCAGTCGAAGGCGTCTGTCCTCGCTGATCTGGTGCGCCAGTTCGGCGAGCGAAGGGTGCTGAGCACCCGATCCGGTGGGAGGGGTTCCACCGCCGACCCGAGATCGACCAATCCCTACTTCGGTGGCGAACGGACGAAATCGGCCCGGATGTCGAAATCTAGGCTGCTACCAGATTTGGTGGCCGCTTAGTCAACTCGATAGTTCCCATCCGAGATAATGGCTTAACAACCCGTCATGCGGCGCCGGGGCGGTTGATGCTGCCCCGCCATTCGGCTATCGCCAGGGGATGAACATGATTGCGCCAGAGCCGAGGCAGGCCACGGTTGAGGTTTCTCACACCGCCCGTGTGCCGGGCCGGGTGGTCACCATCATGGCCAGCCGCGGCTGGCGCGGGCGCCTCGCCCTGGCGGCGGCGGATCTGTCCGAGACCCTGCGGCTGTGGCCGCTGGCATGGACTCTCGCCATGCTCGACATAAGGCTGCGCTACCGCGGCTCACTGCTCGGCCCGTTCTGGCTCACCCTCTCCACGGCGGTGATGGTCGGCGCCATCGGCTTCCTGTATTCACGCCTGTTCCACCAGAACATCTCGGCCTATCTGCCGTTTCTCACGATCTCGCTGGTGCTGTGGAATTTCATCAGCACAGTCACCTCTGACGGCTGCCTCTGCTTCACTCAGGCCGAGGGCATGATCCGCGCCATGCGCATGCCTCTCTCGCTGCACGCGGCGCGCGCGGTGCTGCGCAACATCCTGGTGCTGGCGCATAACATCGTGGTCATCGCCGTGGTTTTCGCGGTGTTCCACACCCAGCCCAGCCCGGCCAGCTTCAGCCTGCTGCCCGCCGCGGCGCTCTGGGTGGTTGATGCCATGGCTCTCACCCTGCTGCTCGGCGCCTTCGGCACCCGCTTTCGCGACATTCCGCCAATTGTCGCCAGCGTGGTGCAGATCGCCTTCTACATCACGCCGATCATGTGGAATCCTGCAATGCTGACGCATCGCGGCCTGAGCATGGTGCTGGTGACATGGAACCCGTTCTACGCACTGCTCGAGATCATGCGCGGCCCGCTGCTCGGCGGCCCGCTGGACGCCGCCGCCTGGACAGCGGCGCTGGGCTACTCCGCCGTGCTGGTGCTGCTGGCGGGCGCCGTGTTCGCCCGCACGCGCGCGCGCATCGCCTACTGGGTATAGCCCATGACCAAGCTGCTGATCGAGAATGTTTCCGTCCGCTTCCCGCTGTATCATGGCGAAAGCCGCAGCCTGAAAAAGACCGTATTCGCCGCCGCCTCCGGCCGGCTGGGGGAAGACCGCAAGCACCGCCTGGTGGTCGAGGCGCTGCGCGATGTCTCCTTCTCGTTGCGCACCGGCGACCGGCTTGGCTTTATCGGCGCCAACGGGGCGGGCAAAACCACCCTGCTGCGCAGCATGGCCGGCATTTATGAGCCGGTGTGCGGGCGCATCGTCATCGACGGCGCGGTAACCGCCCTGCTGGACGCCAACCAAGGCATGAACCTGGAAATGACCGGGCGCGAGAACATCCGGCTGCGCGGGTTGTTTACCGGGCTGAGCGAGCCGCAAATCCGCCAGCTGCAAGCCGATGTGGCGGATTTCGCCGGGCTGGATCAGTTTTTGGAGCTGCCCGTGCGCACCTACAGCTCGGGCATGATCGTGCGGCTCGGCTTTGCCCTGGCCACCGCCATCAAACCGCAGATCCTGCTGATGGACGAATGGATTCTGGCCGGAGACGCCGCCTTCATGACCAAGGCCCGCCACCGCCTGGAAACCATGGTGCGCGGCGCGGAGATCCTTGTATTGTCATCGCATAATGCCGATGTCATCCTGCGCTGGTGCAACCGGGTGATCTGGATGGATGGCGGGCAGATAAAAGCCGATGGCCATCCCGAGGAAGTTCTGGCAGCTTATCTGCCGCCCGAGCAGTTCGCCCACGCGATGGCCGCCGCGCAAGACGCGGCCTGAACACAAACAACAGCGCAAGGAGATATTCATGCAGCAACGTCATCTCGGCAAAAACGCGCAAGGCAATCCGCTCGTTGTTTCCGCCCTCGGGCTGGGATGCATGGGCATGTCGGAATTCTACGCCGGACGCGACGACAATGAATCCATCGCCACCGTCCACATGGCCATTGCGCGCGGCATCAATTTTTTTGACACGGCGGATATGTACGGCTCCGGCACCAACGAGGAGCTGGTGGGCAAAGCCATCGCCGGCAAGCGCGAAGGGCTGATCATCGCCACCAAATTCGGCAACATGCGCGGCGCGGACGGTGCGTTTCTCGGCGTCAACGGGCGGCCGGAATATGTGCGCGCCTGCGCCGAAGCCTCGCTGAAGCGGCTCGATATCGAGGTGATCGATCTCTACTACCAGCACCGTGTGGACCCCAACGTACCAATCGAGGAGACCGTGGGCGCCATGGCCGAGCTGGTGGCGCAGGGCAAGGTGCGGCACCTGGGCCTGTCCGAGGCGAGCGCGGCCACCATCCGCCGCGCCCATAAAACCCACCCGATCAGCGCGTTGCAAACCGAATATTCGCTCTGGACCCGCGACCTGGAGGCGGAGATCCTGCCCACCCTGCGCGAGCTTGGCATCGGCCTGGTGCCCTACAGCCCGCTGGGCCGCGGTTTTCTCACCGGCGCCTTCAACGCCCTGGCAGACCTGCCCGGCGATGACTACCGCCGCAACTCGCCGCGCTTCTCGGATGAGAATTTCGCCCTCAACCGCGCCCTGGTCGGCGTCATCGAGGACACCGCCGAGCAGAAATCATGCACCGCCGCGCAGGTCGCGCTGGCCTGGGTGCTGGCGCAGGGGCAGGATGTGGTGCCGATCCCCGGCACCAAGCGGCGCGGCTATCTGGAGCAGAACATCGCCGCGCTGGACGTGGCCCTGAGCGCCGATGAGCTGAAAACCCTCACCGCCGCCTTCCGCCCCGGCGCAGCGCTCGGCATGCGCTACGCCCCCGCCGGCATGACGGCGCTCAACCGCTAACCCATGGCCGCGATCGCCTATGTGAACGGACGCTACCGCCCGCTGCGCGAAGCCGCGGTGAATGTCGAAGATCGCGGCTTCCAGTTCGGCGACGGCATTTACGAGGTGCTCTACGTCCACAACCACCGCCTGGCGGACGCGGAGCTGCATTTGGCGCGCATGGCCCGCAGCCTGGGCGAGATCAGCCTGCACCTCACGCTCTCCCCGGCGGCGTTGCTGGTCATCATCCGCGAGGTGCTGCGCCGCAACCGGGTGAGCACCGGGCTGGTGTATATGCAGATAACGCGCGGCGCCGCCCGGCGGGACCACCCCTTCCCCGCCGTGCCGGTGCGCCCCGGCATCGTCATCACCGCGCGCACCCGCCCGGCCCCGCCCACGGATATCGCCGCCTGGACGGGTGCGGCCATCACCCTGCCGGACGAACGCTGGGCACGCCGCGACATCAAATCCACCAACCTGCTGCCCAACGTCCTGGCCCGGCAGAAGGCCCGTCTCGCCGGCGCCTACGAAGCCATTTTATACGATGCCCAAGGCTATGTGACCGAGGGCGCGGCCAGCAATGTGTGGATCGTGGATGCCGCCGGCACACTGCGCACCCGCCCGCTCGGCCAGGAGATCCTGCCCGGCTGCACCCGCGCGGCAGTGCTGGAAATGCTGCACGGCGCGGGCATCGCCTTCGCGCAAACCCCCTTCACACTGGAGGCGCTGCGCGGCGCGCGTGAAATCTTCCTCACCAGCGCCACCTCCTTCGTCAAACCCATCACCCGGCTGGATGGCGTCTCCATCGGCAACGGCCACCCTGGCCCCGCCGCCACAAAGCTGCTGGCGCGTTATCTCCAGCACATCGAGGCGCCATGACCAGCCCGACCATGTACAACCCGGCGGCCTTCGTGGAGAACGACCCCTCCGAGCTTCAGGCGATCATGCGCGCGGCCTCGCTGCCAGTGCTCATCTCACCCAGCCAAAACGGCCTGCTCGCCACCCATCTGCCGCTGCTGTTCGAGGCGCCGGACCGTCTCATCGGCCACCTCGCCCGCGCCAATCCGCATTGGCGGGATTTCGATCCAGCAGCTTCCTCGCTCGCCATCTTCACCGCCGCCGACGGCTACATCAGCCCCTCTTTCTACCCGACCAAGGCCGAGACCGGCAAAGTGGTGCCAACCTGGAACTACCAGGCCGTGCACGCCACCGGACGGCTGGAAATCACCGAAGACCCCGCCGCGCTGCTTGATATCGTCACCCGCCTGACTAACCGCTACGAGGCCGGCCGCCCCGCACCCTGGGCCGTCGCCAGCGCCCCGGCCGACTTCATCGCCAGCCAGTTGAAGGGCATCATCGGCATCACCCTGCACATCACCCGGCTGGAGGGCAAAAACAAGCTCAGCCAGAATCGCCTGAAACAGGACCAGGCCGGCGCGCTGGCGGGTGTCGCGCGTGAAAACCCCGCCCTGGCCGAAGCCATGCGCAAGGCCAACGGCCTATAAAAGCCTAAACCAGCCTGCCCTCGAACGGCGGCAGATAATCCGCCGCGTCAAACTCAAGCACCCATAAATCCGGATCGTAGGATACCTGTTTTTTCACATAGGCGTCAGTTGCTTCCTCGTTCACCGGGCTTGGCCCGGTGCCGCGCATCCAGGCAAGCTCGCCTCCCGGCTCGCGGAACTGGGTGAGCACCATATTGCCGCCGCGCCCGCGCAGGATCACCAGCACACCGCCGGCGTCGGCATCGCCCTTGCGGATGACCATGCCCGGCTTGTTGTCCGCGCTGCCGATCCGCAATGCGGCCGACACCCAGATTCCCGCCTTGATCCGTGGCTCACTCATGCTAATCCCTGATTCCAATGGCATTTCAGCGCTGACACAACCCTACCCCCACTCTGCTCGGCCCCCGCCCTTTGCTCAAGCCCCAAGGAGACGCCTCATGTCCCGTCCGGTTCAGATCGCCGCCGCTCTCGCCGCCTGCCTGGCGCTCGCCCCCGCAGCCCATGCTGCCGCTGACAAGGTGACCTTCGGCCTCGACTGGGTCGCCGAACCAGAATACGGCGGTTATTATCAGGCGCTGGCCACCGGCATCTACAAAAAATATGGGCTGGACGTGACCATTGAGGAAGGCGGCCCGAGTGTGAACAACGCTGAACTTCTGGTCGCCGGGCGGCTGACGTTTGACATCACCTCCAACGCCTTCCTGGCGCTCAACTTCGCGCAGGAGCACATCCCCTTCGTCGCCGTCGCCGCCGGTTTCCAGAAAGACCCTGATATTCTGATGGCCCATCCCGGCGCGGGCGAGGATAATTTCGCCGAACTGAAGGGCAAGCCCATCGCCGTCAGCGCCGATACGCGGGCAAGCTGGTGGATCTATCTGCGCGCCAAATACGGCTATTCGGATTCGCAGCTGCGCCCTTATGGCTTCAGCCTGGCCCCCTTCTTCACCAACCCGGCCGCTGTGCAGGAGGGATATGTCACCTCCGAGCCGTATCTGGTGCACGAGAAAACCGGCAAATGGCCCGTGGTGATGATGCTCTCCGACTCCGGGTTCGACGGCTACGCCAGCCTGATCGCCACCAGCAGCAAGCTGATTCAGACCGACCCGGACCTGGTTCAGCGCTTCATCGAGGCTTCGACCGAGGGCTGGTATTCCTACCTCTACGGCAACCCGGCCCCGGCCTTCAAAGCCATTCTCGCCGCCAACCCGGACATGACCCCCGGCCTGATGCAATACGGCTATGACCAGCTCAAGGCGCGCGGCATCGTCGACTCGGGCGACACCAAGACACTTGGCATCTACGCCATGACGGACGCGCGCTGGGCGGCCTTCTTCAACCAGATGGCGGCCGCCGGGCTGTATGATAAATCGATGGACTACAAAGCCGGGTACACCCTGCAATTTGTCGACCACGGTTTTGGCCTGAAGAAATAATGTTCTCGCTGCGCGCGCTCGCCAAACAGTTTCCCAGCGGCACCCGCGCGCTTGAGGACATCACGGCGGATATAGAGGCCGGGGAATTCGTGGCGCTCCTTGGCCCCTCGGGCTGCGGCAAATCCACTCTACTGCGGCTGCTGGCCGGGCTGGAGGCGCCAAGCGCCGGGCAGATCGCCTGGGATGCCGGCCACAAGCCCGGACCGGGCGATGTAGGCTTCGTCTTTCAGGACGCAACACTGCTGCCCTGGGCCACCGCGGCGGAGAACGTGTACCTGCCGCTACGCTTGCGCGGGCAAAGCCGGGCGGAAACGGCGCCGCTGATCGAGACCACGCTGGCGCAGGTCGGGCTGGCGGAATTTTCCGGCGCGCGGCCAAAGGCGCTCTCGGGGGGCATGAAAATGCGCGTCTCCATCGCTCGCGCCCTGGTTTCCAACCCCGTGCTGCTGCTCATGGACGAACCCTTCGCCGCGCTGGACGAATTCACCCGCCACCGCCTGCAGGAAGACCTGCACCGCCTCTGGCGCGAGACCGGCAAAACCATCGTCTTCGTCACCCATTCGATCTATGAGGCGTCGTTTCTGGCCAGCCGCATCCTGGTGATGTCGCCCCGGCCCGGGCGCATCGCCGCCGACATCCACGCCAGCGTACCCGAGGGGCCGAACCGCCGCGAATGCCCCGAATACATCGCCCTGGTGCACCGGGTAACTGAAACCTTCCGCCAGGTCATGCCCCTATGAGCCGGTTGCGCGAGCGCCTCGCCCCCTTCGTGTTCGCCATGCTGGCGCTCGGGCTGTGGCAGGGCAGCGTGTGGGCGCTCGCCGTGCCGTCCTATGTGGTGCCCGGCCCCATCGCCATCTTCAATGCCTACCTGAGCGACTACGCCATCCTCAACCCGGCGCTGCTCTCAACCCTCACCGTCACCTTCACGGCCCTGCTCGCCGCCACCCTGCTCGGCGTGTTCCTCGCCGTCGCCATGGCCGCCAGCGCATTGTTCCGCGCCGCCATCCAGCCCTGGGCGGTGATCCTGCAAGTCACCCCGGTGGTCGCCATCGCGCCGTTGATCATCATCTGGGTTAACCAGCCATTTGTGGCGCTGGTGGTCTGCGCCACCATCGTCGCCTTCTTTCCCATTCTCTCCAACACCGCCGCCGGGCTGGCCGCCACGCCGCCGGAGCTGCTGGACCTCTTCCACCTCAACGGCGCCACGCGCTGGCAAACGCTGTTCCTGCTGCGTCTGCCCGCGGCGTTGCCCGACTTCCTCACCGGCCTGCGGGTCTCCGGCACCCTGGCCCTGGTGGGCGCAGTGGTCGCCGAGTTCGTCGCCGGCTCCGGCGGCTTTGCCTCCGGCCTTGCCTACCGCATCATCGAGGCAAGCTACCGGCTGGAAATTCCCCGCATGTTCGCCGCCCTCGTGCTGCTGGGCGTGAGCGGCATCATCATCTACGCGACGCTGGGACTGCTGGAACGATTTTTACTCCGCAAACGCAACGCAGCTTGAACTTTTCCGCCCACTCTGCAACCTTCCGCCCAAACCGGAGACCAACATGACCACCGAGACACCCAAAACCCTCAGCAAAGGCCAACTGGCCTATGAAACCGAACGCGCCAAAAAAGCCGGAAAATCTCTCGACGAATGGCTGAAGCAAAAAGCCCGCGCCGCCGCCGCCGAGGCGCAGAAAGCCGCACCCAAGCCCGTCAAAAAGCCCGGGCTTTTCACACGCCTTCTCGATAGGGCGCACAAGCCTCTTTAGCGCGCGATAGGTTTGGGTTAACGCAAGAGCGCCCCCTGAACGCGCGCTCTAACTCTTTGATAAGAGGCCGATTCACGCTTTCGGTTGCCACGCTGGCGCGCGTCAACCTCAAACGATCAGACTCTAGCGCGATCCTTTGAGGTTCGCTCAACCGAGCGCTTAAAATTCCGGCACAAAAAAGGGCAGACCGAGGTCTGCCCTTTTTCATTCCATCGGCCGAGGATTACTCAGCTTCGTCTTCCGCCGCCACTTCCGGGCGCGGGCCGCTATCCTGGCCCTTGGCGGAAACGTCGCGGTCGATCAATTCGATCACGGCCATGTCAGCAGCGTCGCCATGGCGCATGCCGGCCTTCAGCACGCGGGTGTAGCCACCAGCGCGGGTTTTGTAGCGAGTCGCCAGCGCATCGAACAGCTTGGCAACGATGGTCTCATCGCGCAGCTGGTCGAATGCCTGGCGCTTGGCATGCAAACCGCCGCGCTTGCCAAGCGTGATCAGTTTCTCGGCCACCGGGCGGAGCTCCTTGGCCTTTGGCAGGGTGGTAGTGATCTGCTCATGTTTGATGAGAGCCACAGCCATATTCCTGAACATGGCTGCGCGATGGGAGGAGGTGACGCCGAGTTTTCGACCGCTGAGACCGTGACGCATGGTAAATTTTCCTGTTTAGGCTTTTAGAAGGGTTGGTCGGAACGCTTGGCCAGTTCCTCGATGTTCTCGGGCGGCCAGTCGGTCACGGTCATGCCAAGGGACAACCCCATGGCGGTCAGCACTTCCTTGATTTCGTTGAGAGACTTGCGGCCGAAATTCGGCGTCCGCAGCATCTCCTGCTCGCTCTTCTGCACCAGATCGCCGATGTAGACGATGTTGTCGTTCTTCAGGCAGTTGGCACTGCGCACCGAGAGTTCGAGTTCATCGACCTTGCGGAGCAGGTTGGCGTTGAACGGCAGCTCGATGCGCGGCTCTTCGGCGCGCAGACGCTGCGGCTCCTCGAAGTTCACGAACATGCCGAGCTGGTCCTGCAGAATGCGCGCCGCCAGGGCCACGGAATCTTCCGGGGTGATGGCGCCGTTGGTTTCCACCTGCAAAATCAACTTGTCATAGTCGGTAACCTGGCCAACGCGGGTCTGTTCCACCCGGTAGGACACGCGGCGCACCGGCGAATAGATCGCATCAACCGGGATCAGCCCGATCGGCGCATCTTCCGGGCGGTTGGCCGAAGCAGCCTCATAACCGCGGCCAGAGCCGACAGTGAATTCCATGCCCAGGCTCGCGCCCTCATCGAGCGTGCACAGCACCAGATCCGGGTTCATGATCTCGATGTCATGGCCGGACTGAATCTGCCCGGCCTTCACCTCGCCAGGGCCGGTCGCGGTCAGCACCATGCGCTTGGGCCCCTCGCCGTGCATACGCACCGCAAGCTGCTTAATGTTCAACACGATGTCCGTCACGTCTTCACGCACGCCAACCAGCGTGGAGAATTCATGCAGCACGCCGTCAATCCGCACCGCGGTGACCGCGGCGCCCTGAAGCGAGGACAACAGAATGCGGCGCAGCGAGTTGCCCAGCGTCATGCCAAAGCCGCGCTCCAGCGGCTCAGCAATGATGGTGGCGACACGCCCGGCATCGGAACCAAACTCGATATCGAGATGCTCCGGCTTGATCAGCATTTGCCAATTGCGTTGCAGCGACAAATTCGATTCTTTCAACATTCAACCCTCCGGCCCGGCGGCGGAAACCCGCCCTGGACCTTAACCAAATTTCAATTCCGGCTCAGACGCGGCGGCGCTTACGCGGGCGGCAGCCGTTGTGCGGAATCGGCGTGAGATCACGGATCGCGGAAATCTGGAAACCAACGGTCTGCAGGGCGCGCAGCGCGCTCTCGCGTCCCGAGCCAGGGCCGCTCACTTCGATCTCCAGCATTTCCATCCCGTGTTCGCGCGCCTTGCGGCCGGCGTCCTCGGCGGCGACCTGGGCAGCATAAGGGGTGGATTTGCGGCTGCCTTTAAAACCCTGGCTACCCGCCGTCGACCAGGCAATCGTGTTGCCCTGCGCGTCAGTGATGTTGACCATGGTGTTGTTGAAGCTGGCGAGAACGTGCGCAACACCGGAGATGATGTTCTTGCGTTCTTTCTTGCGGGGGCGTGAGGCGGGCTTCGCCATATCGGTATTCCTGTAACTGCTGACGTGATGGGCGAAAGTTTACTTCGTGACTTTTTTCTTGCCGGCGATCGCCACGGCCTTGCCCTTGCGGGTACGGGCGTTGGTGTGCGTGCGCTGGCCGCGGACCGGCAGGCCCTTACGGTGGCGCAGACCACGGTAACAACCGAGATCCATCAAGCGCTTGATGTTCATCGCGTTTTCGCGGCGCAGATCGCCCTCGACGCGGTAATCCTTGTCAATCAGCTCGCGCAGACGCAGGATTTCATCTTCGGAGAGCTGGTTAACCCGGCGCTCCTCCGGAATGGCCAACGCCGTGCAAATGTCACGAGCCTTAACCGGGCCAATGCCATAAATATAACGAAGGCTGATCAAAACACGCTTATTCGTGGGAATGTTAACGCCGGCAATACGCGCCACGTGGTCTCTCCTGAGGTCATAACAAGTTGCGGCGCCCCGAACGGAGGCGCCGCGAAAGCGGGTTATAGCGCCCGCCCGAACAGAGTCAACGAAGAACTATCAATTTTTCGTGATCAGCCCGGGCAGCACCGACAATTTATCCAGCTGCGACACCAATCTGGCGCAACACAGCCTCGATCTGAGCCTGGACATCATCCATCTCAGCCATCCCATCAACCGAATAGAGCCGGCCTTTGGCTTTGTAATAGGGCAGAATCGGCGCCGTCTGGGCGTTGTAAGCCTCCAGCCGCGCATGCACCGTCTCGGCCTTGTCGTCAGGGCGGCGGACAAACTCGGTCCCGCCGCAAATATCGCACACACCAGCCTGCTTCGGCTGCTTAAAACTGTCGTGGTAGCCGGTCCCGCATTTCGCGCAGGTGAAACGCCCGCTGATCCGCTCAACCAGCACAGTCTCATCCACCTTCAGTTCGATCACGGCATCCAGATCCACCGCGGTCTCATGCAGGAGCTTATCCAGCGCCTCAGCCTGGGGCACCGTGCGGGGGAAGCCGTCGAGAATGAACCCCTTCGCGCAATCCGGGCGGGAGATCCGCTCTCCGATCATGCGGATGATCAGCTCATCCGAGACCAGGCCACCGGCATCCATGATGCTCTTGGCTTCCAGTCCGATCGGCGAACCAGCCTTCACCTCTGCCCGCAACATGTCACCCGTTGATATCTGGGCAACGCCGTAACGGGTCTCAAGAAATTTGGATTGGGTCCCTTTGCCCGCTCCCGGTGGTCCCAGCAGTATCAGCTCCACAATCTACTCCCTCTTTTTATTTCCGGCTTTTGCCGCGGTTTTTACGAATCAGCCCCTCATACTGGTGCGCCAGCATGTGCGACTGCACCTGCGCCACCGTATCCATGGTGACGGAGACAATAATCAGCAGTGAGGTACCGCCGAAATAGAAAGGCAGGCTGTAGTTGCTGAGAACGAAATCCGGCAGCAGGCAGACCACGATGAGGTAAACCGCGCCGATCGCCGTCAGCCGGGTCAGCACCGTATCAAAATGCTTCGCCGTATTCGCCCCGGGCCTGATCCCAGGAATGAACCCGCCGTTCTTCTTGAGATTCTCGGCCGTCTCCTCCGGGTTGAACGAGATCGCCGCCCAGACAAAAGCAAACACCGCGATCAGCGTCGCGAACAGCAACGAATAAAGCGGCTGCCCGTGCGAGAGCAGATGCGCGATGAGTTGCAGCCAGCCCGGCCCGCCCTTGGAGAAGCCAACAAATGTGGCGGGAATCACCAGCAGCGAGCTCGCAAAGATCGGCGGCATCACGCCCGAGACGTTCACCTTAAGCGGAATATGGGTGGACTCCCCTCCGTATACCTTCTGCCCGACTTGGCGCTTGGGGTACTGCACCAGAATCCGGCGCTGTGCCCGCTCCATGAACACGATGAACGCGAACAGCGCGATGGCTGCCACGAAGAAGGTGATGATGAACAGCGTCGAGAGTGCGCCGGTTGACCCCAGTTCCAGGATATTGGCAATCGCGATCGGCATATTGGCGATAATGCCCGCGAAAATGATCAGGCTCGACCCATTGCCAATCCCGCGTGAGGTGATCTGCTCGCCCAGCCACATCACGAACATCGTGCCACCCACCAAGGTCACCACGGAGGTGAACACAAAGAAGAAGCCCGGGTCGATCACCGCCGGCCCGAGCACGGATTTCACCCGCTCCAGGCTCATCGAAATCCCATAAGCCTGTACCGCGGCGATCAGTACGGTCAGATACCGCGTGTACTGCGTGATTTTCATCCGCCCCGAGTCGCCCTCTTTTTTCAGGGCCTCAAGCGCGGGAATCGTCGAGGTCATCAGCTGGATGATGATGCTGGCGCTGATATAGGGCAGAATGTTCAGTGCGAAGATGGTCATGCGCCCGAGCGCGCCACCAGTGAACATGTTGAACATGCCCAAAATACCGCTGCCGTTCTGCGTCATCAGACGCGCCATCACGGCCGCATCAACGCCCGGCACCGGGATATATGTGCCAAGACGGAACACAATGAGGGCGCCCAAGGTAAACCAGATGCGTTTATGCAGATCCGTCGCCTTGCCAAATGCGCCAAGGTTCAAGTTTGCTGCCATCTGTTCTGCGGCCGATGCCATGCGGAATCCTTAATAAATGCAAAACGGCGCTTGACCCAAGGCTTCATGCCACGGCCAAGCGCCGTTACTTAGCGCTATTGTGCCGGAATATCTCCGGCGGATGCAAGAGGCTTAGGCTGCGTCAGCTTGCGCCTTCGCCACCAGCGTCTTCACGCTGCCGCCAGCCTGCTCAACCGCCGCAACCGCCGCCGCCGAAGCGCCGGAGACTTCGATGTTGATCGCGCGGGTGATCGTGCCCTTCGCCAACAGGCGAACGCCATCAACCTTGCCCAGACGAACCAGACCCGCATCGCGCAGAGCCGCCTCAGTAACCGGCTGCGCCGCATCCAGCTTGCCGGATTCAAAGGCAGCATCCAACGTACCCAGGTTCAACGGCGCGTATTCCTTGCGGTTTACGTTGTTGAAGCCACGCTTGGGCAACCGGCGGTAAATCGGCAGCTGACCGCCTTCAAAACCGTTCAGTGAAACGCCTTCACGCGCCTTCTGGCCTTTAACACCCTTACCGGAGGTCTTGCCCTTGCCGGAGCCGATGCCGCGGCCAAGCCGCTTGGACTTCAGGCGCGCGCCGGGATTGTCGCGAATTTCATTAAGTTTCATGATCAACCTGGCTTAAGCCAGCTCCTCCACCTTCAGCAGATGCGCAACCTTGCGCACCATGCCGCGAATTTCCGGCGTATCGTTCAGCTCGCGGACCTTGCTGATCTTGTTCAGACCCAGCCCGATCAATGTCGCCTGCTGCCCCGGCTTCTGGCCGTTGCCCGAAGCCACCTGCGTAATGCGGATTTTCTTCTCAGACATCGCTTGCCTCCACCGGAACTTCCTTAACGGTCGTGCCGTACAGATCCGCCACCTTCTTACCACGGCGCGAGGCCACGAGGCGCGGGCTGGTCACACCAGCAAGAGCCGCGAAGGTTGCCTTCACCATGTTATGCGGGTTGCGGCTACCGAGTGACTTCGCCACCACGTCGCCAATTCCCAGCGTCTCGAACACAGCGCGCAGCGGGCCACCAGCAATGATGCCGGTACCGGCGGGCGCCGCGCGGATCACCACGTCGCCAGCACCAAAGGTGCCGCGGATGTCATGGTGCAGCGTACGGCCTTCCTTCATCGGAACGCGGATCATGGTCTTTTTCGCGCGTTCGGTCGCCTTGCGGATCGCCTCAGGAACTTCACGCGCCTTACCAGCGCCGTAACCAACGCGGCCTTTCTGGTCACCAACCACCACGAGCGCGGCAAAAGCAAACCGGCGGCCGCCCTTCACCACTTTCGCAACGCGGTTGATGGTTACCAGCTTGTCAACCAGCTCATCACCGGTCTCGCGGTCCCGTTCGCGCTCGCGTTCACGGCCTCTGCCGCCGCCGCTTCCGCCTTCACGTGCTTCACGTGCCATTGCCAAATGCTCCTAGAAGTCGAGGCCGCCCTCGCGGGCCGCCTCTGCCAGGGCTTTCACCCGGCCATGATAGAGATAAGAACCGCGATCGAACACGACAGCGACAACACCGGCCGCCTTGGAACGCTCGGCAATCAGCTTGCCAACCGCGCTCGCCGCATCCTTGTCCGCGCCGGTCTTCAACGCGGCCTTCAGATCCTTGTCCAGCGTCGAGGCCGCGGCAACGGTCGTACCCGCCGCGTCATCGATGATCTGCGCATAAATATGCTTGCCGGAACGGAAGACCGACAAACGCGGACGGCCAGAAGACTTCTGCCGGAGCTGGTAGCGAAGACGGGCGCGGCGGCGCGTCTGCAATGAAAGATTTGTCGACATTACTTCTTCTTACCCTCTTTCCGGCGGATCGCTTCGCCCTCAAACTTCACGCCCTTGCCCTTATAGGGTTCCGGCGGACGATGCGAGCGGAGTTCAGCGCAAACCTGCCCAACCTGGCGCTTATCCATGCCCTCAATCTTGATCAAGGTCGGCTTCTCGCACGTTACCTTGATCCCGGACGGGATGGCGTAGACCACATCATGCGAAAACCCGAGGTTAACCACCAGGTTCGTGCCCTGCACCGCAGCGCGGTAACCCGTACCGGTGATCTCAAGCGTCTTCGCGTAGCCGACCGAGACGCCCTTCACCAAATTGGCGATATTGGCGCGGGTCGTGCCCCACATCATACGCGCGGCGGCATCCTTGGTTTTCGGCATCACCGAAACCTTGTTGCCTTCGATCGTGGTCTCAACCTTGTCGGTCAGCGAGAGCGACAATTCGCCCAGCTTGCCCTTCGCGGTGAGTATATTGCCGGCCAGCGCAACGGTAACGCCAGCGGGAAGTTCGACGGGATATTTGCCAACACGTGACATATCTTGCTCTCCCCTTAAAAGACGCGGCAGAGAACTTCGCCGCCAACATTGGCGGCGCGGGCTTCCACATCGCTCATCACGCCGCGCGGCGTGGAGAGGATGGAAACACCGAGACCCGAATACACGCGCGGCAGTTCCTTGATCTTGGAATACACGCGCCGGCCAGGGCGTGACACGCGGCTGATCTCTTTGATCACCGGCTGGCCCTCGCTGTATTTCAGCTCGATGCGCAGCTGGGCGATGCCAGGGCGCACTTCCTCGCGGGTGAACCCGCGAATGAAGCCTTCGCGCTTCAACACGTCCAGAACATTGGCGCGCAGATTGGAAGCAGGCGCAACACACATGGTGAGGCGCGCATGCTGCGCATTACGAATACGGGTGAGCATATCACCCAACGGATCGGACATCGACATTCTAGCGCCCTTTCCTTACCAGCTGGCTTTAACAACACCAGGGATCTGACCCTGGCTGGCCAGATCGCGGAAAGCGATTCGGCAAAGCTTGAATTTACGATAATTGCCGCGCGAACGGCCGGTCAGCTCGCAGCGCAAACGAACGCGAACCTTCGCGCCATTGCGCGGCAGTTCCGCCAGCTTGATGCTCGCCTCAAAACGATCTTCCACCGGAAGCGTGCGATCCATGATCACATCCTTCAGCGCGGCACGTTTGCCCTTGTCACGGGCGGCCATGCGCTCGCGCTTTCCATTTCGGTTGACCTGCGATGTCTTAGCCATATTTTTGCAACCCCTCCGGAACCTGCTGGATCAGCCCAGCCGTTTTCCAAAACTCTTAAAAAATCAAACGTTCACTTGGCGAACGGTAGATTGAACCCCTTGAGCAAGGCTTTTGCCTCGGCATCAGTTTTCGCGGTGGTCACGAAAATGATGTCCATGCCACGGATCGCATCAACCTTGTCGTAGACAATCTCAGGGAAAATAATCTGTTCCTTGAGACCCATGGCGAAATTGCCACGGCCATCAAAGCCCTTGTTCCCCGGAATACCACGGAAGTCGCGCACACGCGGCAGCGCAATGGTCACCAGACGGTCGAGAAACTCGTACATCTTGGACTTGCGCAGCGTAACCTTACAGCCGATCGGCAGACCGGCGCGGATCTTGAATCCGGCGATGGCCTTCTTCGCGATCGTCTTCACCGGCTTCTGCCCGGCGATGAGGGTCAGCTCAGCAACGGCGGCGTCCAGTTTCTTCTGGTCGGCAGCAGCTTCACCAACACCCATGTTAATGACGATCTTTTCCAGAGTCGGCACTTCCAACGGATTCTTGTAGCCGAATTCCTTCAGCATCTGCTCCCGCACAACCTCGCGGTAGTACGTCTGCAGGCGCGGCAGGGCTTTCACTTCACTCATTGCGGCCTCCTCAGCCATCAATCGCCGTGCCGCTCTTGCGAGCAACACGAACTTTGCGGCCACCATCCAGAACGCGGAAGCCAACCTTCGTGGGCTTATCCGTGCTCGGGTCGATCAATGCCAGATTGGACAAATGCACAGCAGCCTCGCGCTCAACGATACCGCCCGGCTGCCCCATGCCTTTCGGCTTGGTGTGGAGCTTCGCCACGGCCACGCCCTGCACCACGGCGCGGTCTTCCTTGGGAATCACGCGCAGCACTTCACCGCGGCTCCCCTTGGAAGCGCCAGAAATCACCAGGACCTTGTCGCCCTTCTTAATACGAGCAGCCATATTACAGCACCTCCGGCGCCAGGCTGATGATCTTCATGAACTTCTTCGCGCGAAGCTCACGCACCACCGGCCCAAAAATACGAGTCCCGATCGGCTCGCCCTGCTTGTTCAGCAAAACAGCCGCGTTGCGGTCAAAACGGATGGCACTGCCATCAGCGCGACGCACCGGGAAGGCCGTCCGCACAACCACAGCCTGGTGCACATCGCCCTTCTTAACCTTGCCGCGCGGAATGGCATCCTTGATGGAAACCACGATCACATCGCCGACAGACGCCGTCTTGCGCTTGGAGCCGCCGAGCACCTTGATGCACTGCACGCGCCGCGCACCGGAGTTGTCAGCCACATCGAGGTTCGACTCTACGATAATCATTTTTCAAATCCCTCAGACGCCGGCTTGCGACTCGGCAAGTGCCGAACCATTGCGCTCAGTCACGATCCAGGTCTTGCGCTTGCTGATCGGCGCGCATTCCTCAATGCGGACCAGATCACCCTCAACACAGACATTGGCTTCATCATGCGCCGCATATTTCTTCGAGCGGCGGATGAATTTTTTATACAGCGGATGCATGATACGACGCTCAACAAGAACCGTAATGGTCTTGTCCATCTTGTCGCTCACAACCCGTCCGGTCAGAACACGTTTCGGCATGTTATCCTCTTAACCCGCAACTGCCGAACGCGCGCGCTCAGCCAGAATTGTTTTCACCCGCGCAATATCGCGCCGCACCGCACGCACGCGGCTGGTGTTCTCCTGCTGGCCGGTCGCGCGCTGGAAACGCAGATTGAACTGCTCCTTGCGCAGATCGAGCAACAAGCTCGTCAGTTCGTCCGGCGTCTTCGCACGGATGTCGCTTGCAACCGTCATCTCACGCATCTCCAATCCGGGTAACAAATTTCGTCCTGATCGGCAGCTTCGCCGCCCCCAGGGCCAGCGCCTCGCGGGCCAGCGGCTCCGCAACGCCGTCAATCTCAAACACAATGCGGCCGGGATGCACGCGCGCAACCCAAAACTCCGGGCTACCCTTGCCCGAACCCATACGCACTTCGGCCGGCTTGGTGGAGACCGGCAGATCCGGGAAAATCCGGATCCACACGCGGCCCGCACGCTTCATGGCGCGGGTGATGGCGCGGCGGGCCGACTCAATCTGGCGCGCGGTAATACGTTCCGGCTCCAGAGCCTTCAGACCGAAAGCACCAAAGTTAAGCTGCGTGTTGCCCTTGGCCAGGCCGTGAATACGGCCTTTGTGAGCTTTACGGAACTTAGTACGCTTAGGAGACATCATCGCAAAAAATCCTTAGCGCTGCGGTGCTTGCTCGGCCGCGCGCTTATCTTGCGCCAGCGGGTCCTGCACCAGAACTTCACCCTTGAAAATCCAGACCTTCACGCCGCAAGCGCCATAGGTCGTCTTCGCCGTGGCCACACCGTAGTCGAGATCAGCGCGCAGCGTATGCAAAGGCACGCGGCCTTCACGATACCACTCAACACGCGCAATCTCAGCGCCGCCCAAACGGCCGCCGCAGGTGATCTTGATCCCCTGCGCGCCAAGACGCATCGCGGACTGCACCGCACGCTTCATCGCACGGCGGAAAGCCACGCGGCGCTCCAGCTGCTGCGCGATATTCTCGGCCACCAGCGTTGCGTCGATCTCCGGCTTGCGGATTTCCATGATGTTCAGGGAAACCTCAGCCTTCGCCATCGCCGACAATTCCTTGCGCAGCGAATCGATGTCCTGGCCCTTCTTGCCGATCACGACACCAGGGCGCGCGGCATAAATCGTCACGCGCGGCTTCTTTGCCGGACGCTCGATCACAACTTTGGAAACACCGGCCTGGCTGAGCTTGGCGCGCAAATGGTTACGCAGCTTCAAATCATCATGCAGCAGGCGGGCATAATCCTTGCCGGCATACCAGCGGCTGTCCCAGGTACGCGTAATGCCAAGGCGCAGCCCGATCGGATTGATCTTGTGACCCATGTTATGCGGCCTCCCCGGCAGCTTTAGCGGTTTCAGACTTCTTGTGACCCGGGCGGGTATCGCGCATCGCCTTCTCAGACGGCTCACGCTCCTCCACCACGATCTTCAGATGGCTGAACCACTTCTCCACGGTCGCGGAACGGCCGCGGCCACGCGCATGGAAACGCTTCATCACAATGCCGCGGCCCACTTCGGCCAGTTTCACAACCAGCTTATCAACGTCGAGCTGATGGTTGTTCTCGGCATTCGCAATCGCGCTCTCAAGCGTCTTCTTCACCTGCTTGGCGATGCGGCGCTTGCTGAAGGTCAGGTCCGCGAGGGCGCGGCCAGCCGGCAGGTTGCGAATCGATTCAGCGACCAGGTTCAGCTTGCGCGGGCTCACGCGCATGTTGCGCGTAATCGCCTGTGCCTGAATGTCCTCAAGGCCGCGTTCGGCTTTCGGTTTGCTCATTTCAGCCCCGCTTCGCTTTCTTGTCGGCCGAATGACCCGTAAAGGTCCGTGTCGGCGAGAATTCACCGAACTTATGGCCAACCATGTTTTCGTTCACCTGCACCGGCAGGAACTTCTTGCCGTTGTAGACGCCAAACGTCAGGCCCACGAATTGCGGCAGAATGGTGGAGCGGCGCGACCAGATCTTGATGATCTCGTTGCGGCCAGAAGCGCGCGATGCCTCCGCCTTACCCAACAGATACCCGTCAACAAACGGGCCTTTCCAAACAGAACGTGACATCTATCAGCCCTTCCCGCTCTTAGCGCGGCGGATGATGAGATCATCCGTACGTTTATTGCTACGCGTCTTCGCACCCTTGGTCGGCTTGCCCCACGGCGTAACCGGATGGCGGCCACCAGAGGTACGGCCCTCGCCACCACCATGCGGGTGATCGACCGGGTTCATCACAACACCGCGGTTATGCGGACGGCGGCCCATCCACACCCGGCGGCCAGCCTTGCCAAGCTGCTCGTTCTGGTGATCAGCGTTCGAAACAGCGCCGATCGTCGCCATGCACTCGGCGCGCACAATGCGAAGCTCACCGGACATCAGCTTGACCTGGGCATAACCCTGGTCCTTCCCAACCAGCTGCGCGAACGTGCCGGCCGAACGTGCCATCTTGCCACCGGCGCCCACTTTGAGCTCGATGTTGTGGATGATCGTGCCAACCGGGATCGCGGCCAGCGGCATCGCATTGCCGGGCTTAATATCAACGCGCAGACCGGAAACCACCGGATCGCCCGCCTTCAGGCGCTGCGGCGCCAGGATGTAGGCCAGCTCGCCATCGGCATATTTGATCAGGGCGATAAACGCGGTGCGGTTCGGGTCATATTCCAGACGCTCAACCGTCGCCGCCACATCAAATTTGCGGCGCTTGAAATCAACGATACGATAGGACTGCTTATGTCCACCGCCGCGGAACCGGCTGGTGATACGGCCGTGGTTGTTACGCCCACCGGTCGAATGCTTGCCTTCGGTCAGGCCCTTAACAGGCTTGCCCTTCCACAGCTCGCTGCGGTCAATCAGGACGGTGCCGCGAAGGCTCGCCGTGACGGGATTAAAATGCTTCAGTGCCATAGTCCGCGCCTTATGCCAGACCGGTTGTGAAATCGATGCTCTCGCCTTCGGCGAGGGTCACGAACGCTTTCTTCACGTCAGAGCGCACACCAGGGCGGCCCTTGAACCGCTTGGTCTTGCCCTTGGTGATCAACGTATTCACACCAGTTACTTTTACTTTGAACAGGGTCTCGATCGCCGCCTTGATTTCCGGCTTCGTCGCATCGGACGCAACCTTGAAAACAAACTGGTTCTTCTCGGAAAGCAGCGTTGCCTTCTCGGTGATATGCGGCGCGCGCACGACTTCGTACATCCGCTCCGGCGTAATCTTCACGGTGCTCATGCCAGGCGCTCCTTCAAGCCATCAATGCCGGCCTTGGTGATCACCAGCACGTCATGCTGCACGATATCGTACACATTGGCGCCGATCACCGGCAGAATATCCAAACCCTGAACATTGCGGCTGGCGCGCAGGAAGTTCTGGTCAACAGCGGCATCGACGATCAACGCCGACTTCCAACCGAAGTTCTTCACTTTCGCAGCCACGTCCTTAGTCTTTTCCAAAGAACCGACAGCATCCAGAACAACCAGCTTGCCCTCGGCGGCCTTCAGCGACAGCGCCGAAAGCAGGCCCAAACGGCGAACCTTCTTATTCAGGTTATAGCCATGGTCACGAACGACCGGCCCATGCACCACGCCACCCGTCCGGAACTGCGGCGCACGCAAAGAACCCTGACGCGCGTTACCCGTGCCCTTCTGCTTGAACGGCTTACGGGTCGTGCCCGAAACCTCGCCCATGCCCTTGGTCTTGTGATTGCCGGAGCGGCGCTTGGCCAGCTGCCAGTGAATCACCCGCGCAATCACATCCGCGCGCGGCGCAATACCGAAAATCTCGTCCGGCAGCTCAGCGCTGCCAGCGGTTTTCGCATCCATATCGTAAATATCATATTTCATCGGCTCAGCCCTTCAATGCTGCAGGGTAGGCGGCATCAGCCGGCCGTGCCTTCTTGATCGCATCGCGCAGCAGAACATAGCTGCCCTTGGAGCCCGGCACAGCGCCGCGGATGAGCACGAGATTGCGCTCCTCATCCAGCCCCGCAACCTGCAGGTTCAGCGTGGTCACGCGCTCCTGGCCGAGATGGCCAGGCATCTTCTTGTTCTTGAAGGTCTTGCCCGGATCCTGACGGTTACCGGTCGAACCAAGGCTACGATGGCTGACGGAAACACCGTGCGAGGCTTCAAGACCCGCGAAGTTCCAGCGCTTCATGCCGCCGGCAAAGCCCTTGCCCTTGGTGATGCCCGCAACGTCGACAAACTGGCCAACCGAGAAATGCGACGGCGAAAGCTGCGCGCCCGGCTGCAGCAGCGCATCGTCCGCAACGCGGAACTCAACCAGCTTCATCGAAGGTTCCACCTGCGCCTTGGCGAAATGCCCCTTCTGCGGCTTGCTCACATTCTTCGGCTTGGCCTTGCCAAAACCGAGCTGCACAGCGGAGTAGCCGTCATTTTCAACAGTCCGCGCCGCCACAACCCGCACCTCGTCGAGATGAAGAACCGTGACCGGCACATGCGTGCCGTCATCTTTGAACAACCGGGTCATCCCCAGTTTTTTTGCAATTACACCGGTACGCATAATACCACCTAAGCTTAGATCTTAATTTCGACTTCAACGCCTGCAGCGAGGTCCAGCTTCATCAGCGCGTCCACGGTCTGCGGGGTCGGGTCAACGATATCCAGCAAGCGGCGATGAGTCCGAATCTCGAACTGCTCGCGGCTCTTCTTGTCCACATGCGGCGAACGGTTCACGGTGAACCGTTCGATATGTGTCGGCAACGGAATTGGCCCCCGCACCTGCGCGCCTGTACGCTTCGCCGTGTTGACGATGTCCTTCGTGCTGTTATCCAGCACGCGGTGATCATACGCCTTCAGGCGGATACGGATGTTTTGGTTGTCCATCTTAACTCAAGCTCTTTTCACAGATACAGGGGGCCGAAACTTACTTCGTTACCTTGGCGACAACGCCCGAACCAACGGTCCGGCCGCCTTCGCGGATGGCGAAGCGCAGACCGTCGTCCATGGCGATCGGGGCGATCAGCTCGACTTCGATCGTCACGTTATCACCAGGCATCACCATCTCGGTGCCTTCCTGCAGGGTCACCACACCAGTAACGTCGGTGGTGCGGAAGTAGAACTGCGGACGGTAGTTGGTGAAGAACGGGGTATGACGGCCGCCTTCTTCCTTCGTCAGAATATAAGCCTGACCCTGGAACTTGGTGTGCGGCGTGATGGAACCCGGCGCCGCCAAAACCTGGCCGCGCTCAATGTCTTCACGCTTCGTGCCACGCAGCAGCGCGCCGATGTTGTCGCCGGCCTCACCCTGATCGAGCAGCTTACGGAACATTTCAACGCCGGTGACAATGGTCTTCGTGGTCGCACGCAGACCAACGATCTCAACTTCCTCACCAACCTTGATCACGCCGCGCTCAACGCGCCCGGTGGCCACGGTGCCACGGCCGGAGATCGAGAACACGTCTTCGACCGGCATCAGGAAGGGCTTGTCGATAGCGCGTTCCGGCTGCGGAATGTACTCGTCAACCGCCTTCATCAGCTCCAGGATCGCCTGCTCGCCGATTTCCGGGGTCTTGTCTTCCAGGGCGGCAACAGCCGAACCCTTGATGACCGGGATATTGTCACCGTCGAAGCCGTACTTGCTCAACAGCTCGCGCACTTCCATCTCAACCAGCTCGACCAGATCGGGGTCAGCCAGATCCATCTTGTTCAGGAACACGACCAGCGCCGGCACGCCAACCTGGCGGGCGAGCAGGATGTGCTCACGGGTCTGCGGCATCGGGCCGTCAGCCGCGGAAACAACGAGGATCGCGCCGTCCATCTGCGCGGCACCGGTGATCATGTTCTTCACATAGTCAGCGTGGCCGGGGCAGTCGACATGCGCGTAATGGCGGTTGGCGGTCTCGTACTCAACGTGAGCGGTCGAGATCGTGATGCCGCGGGCGCGCTCTTCCGGCGCCTTGTCGATCATGTCGTATGCGGTGAAGGTCGCGCCGCCGGACTTCGCCAACACCTTGGTGATGGCGGCAGTCAGCGAGGTCTTGCCATGATCGACGTGGCCGATCGTGCCAATGTTCAGATGCGGCTTATTCCGCTCAAATTTTGATTTGGCCATTTGTCTGCTCCGTGCGGGCTAAAAACTTAAAGATTTGGTTGTCGTATTTACCAGCGGTAATGGCTGAAAGCCTTGTTGGCTTCGGCCATACGGTGGGTGTCCTCACGCTTCTTAACAGCAGAACCGCGATTGTTCACCGCATCCTGCAGTTCGTTGGAGAGACGCTCTTCCATCGTATGCTCACCGCGCTTGCGGGCCGAGTCGATGATCCAGCGGATCGCCAGAGCCTGGCGGCGCTCGGAGCGCACTTCAACCGGCACCTGATAGGTCGCACCACCAACGCGGCGCGAACGCACTTCAATCGCCGGCTTCACATTGTCGAGCGCTTCGTGGAACAGGCGCACAGGGTCGGCATTCGCCCCGCCACGCTTCTTCAACACATCAAGCGCACCGTAGACAATGCCTTCGGCGGCGGATTTCTTCCCATCGTACATCAACACGTTCATGAAACGGCTGATCACAATATCCCCGAACTTGGCATCCGGGAGAACTTCGCGTTTTACGGCGCGGCGGCGTCTGCTCATATCTCTGCTCTCTCTTACTTCGGCCGCTTCGCGCCATACAGCGAGCGGCGCTTACGGCGCTTGGGCAAACCCTGCGTATCCAGCACACCGCGCAGGATGTGGTAGCGCACGCCCGGCAAGTCTTTCACACGGCCGCCGCGGATCAGCACCACGGAGTGCTCCTGCAGGTTATGGCCTTCACCGGGGATGTAGCTCACCACCTCGAAACCATTGGTCAGGCGCACCTTTGCGACCTTACGAAGCGCCGAGTTCGGCTTCTTCGGCGTGGTCGTATAAACGCGCGTGCAAACGCCGCGCTTCTGGGGGCAACCCTCAAGGGCCGGCACCTTGTTCCGCTTCGGCGCGGGCTCACGGCCCTTGGCGATCAACTGATTAATGGTCGGCATATCTCATCCTGCTTCGTGTGTTCCCCGCGCCCCGGATCATTCCAGTACAGGTCATCCATAAAAAACGGCCGCAAGCCGGAATGTCCTGCTTGCGGAAACGACTCCAGCACGCGGCCTTAGTTCCGGTCTCCCGGGACGGCGCCGCACGCGCCAGATTTTTCATCGACAACCCGCGCCTGAAGAAGTCCCAGAGCCACGAGAGCGCCTTCCTTAAGAGCCCCCCACCCCCAAGTCAAGCATTAGCGCCCGACTCAATGGCAGAAAAACCCAGGTAACGGTTTTGGGCATGGCTCTCGCGCGCCGCCCACCCGCCACAACGCGAAACGGCGCCCCAGGGCGGGGCGCCGTTCCATTCAACCAGCCAAAAAGCCTGTCTCCAGCCTACTCGGCGGCGTATTCCGGCTTGCTCAGCGCGGGGCGCTGCCCGCCCAGGGCCTGGCGGTCCCGCCCGGCCGCCACGGAGCGCAGCCGGTTCATCACGCTGCCCGTACCCGCCGGGATCAACCGCCCGACGATCACGTTCTCCTTCAGGCCCGACAACGAATCCATCTTGCCGGCGGTAGCCGCTTCGGTGAGCACCCGAGTCGTCTCCTGGAAAGAGGCGGCCGAGATAAAGCTCTGCGTCTGCAGGCTCGCCTTGGTGATGCCCTGCAGCACCGGCAGGCCCACGGCCTTGCGTTCGTCCTCGGCCAGCTTGCCGTTCTCGATGTCGAACTCCACCCGGTCCACCAGCTCGCCCACCAGGAAGGTGGTGTCCCCAGCCTCGGTGATTTCCACCTTCTGCAGCATCTGACGCACGATCACCTCGATATGCTTATCGTTGATCTTCACGCCCTGCAGACGATAGACGTCCTGGATTTCATTCACCAGATAGTCAGATAGCGCTTCAACGCCGAGCACGCGCAGAATGTCATGCGGCACGCGCGGGCCATCCACCAGCGGGTCACCCCGGCGGACATAGTCGCCCTCCTGCACGGACACATGCTTGCCCTTGGGCACCAGATACTCGGTGTCCTCCCCGGTCTCGTCGTTCTTCACGATCACGCGGCGCTTGGCCTTGTAATCCTTGCCGAACTCCACGCGCCCGTCGATCTCCGCGATAATCGCATGATCCTTCGGCCGCCGCGCCTCGAACAGCTCCGCCACCCGCGGCAGACCGCCGGTGATGTCACGAGTCTTCGAGCCTTCGCGCGGAATGCGCGCCAGCACGTCGCCGTCGGCCACGCTCGCCCCGGGTTCCACCGAGAGAATGGAGTCCGGCGCCAGGAAGTAGCGCGCCTCGGCACCGTTGGTCAGGCGCACGATCTCGCCCTTGACGTCCTTGAGCAGCAGCCGCGGCCGCAAATCCGCCCCGCGGGCCGACTGCTTGTAGTCAACCACGACCTTCGAGGTCAGACCCGTCACCTCGTCAACCCGCTCCACCAGCGTGATGCCTTCGATCAGATCCGCGTATTCCACGATACCCGCCCGCTCGGTGATGATCGGCAGGGTGTAGGGATCCCACTCGGCCAGCTTCTGGCCGCGTGTCACCGTTGCCCCCTCGTCGCCCAGCAGCCGCGCGCCGTAGGGCACACGGAAGCGCGCGCGCTCGCGGTTGGCGTTGTCGGTAATAATGATTTCGCAATTACGGCTCATCACCACCGGCACGCCCTGGCTGTTCGTCACCACGTTGCGGTTCCTGATCGCGATGGTGCCGTCATGGCTGGCTTCCACGTTGGACTGCTCGGCGCCACGCTGCGCCGCACCGCCAATATGGAAGGTACGCATGGTCAGCTGCGTGCCCGGCTCACCGATTGACTGCGCCGCGATCACGCCCACGGCCTCACCGGCATTCACCGGCGTTCCGCGCGCCAGATCGCGCCCGTAGCAATGGCCGCAAACCCCGATCTTGGTATCGCAGGTGAGCACGGAGCGGATCTTCACCGACTCCACACCCGATTTCTCGATCTTCTCGGCCTCGGATTCCTCGATCAACACATTCGCCGCGACAATCTCATTCCCGCTGGCCGGATCGAGTACCGCCGCCGCCGTGGTCCGGCCCAGCACACGCTCGGCCAGGCTGGAGACGACCTCACCACCATCCATCACCGCGCTGACCGTGAGGCCCCGCTCGGTGCCGCAATCTTCCTCGATGATGATGCAATCCTGCGCCACGTCGACCAGACGGCGCGTCAGATACCCCGAGTTCGCGGTCTTCAACGCCGTATCGGCGAGTCCCTTGCGGGCGCCGTGGGTGGAGTTGAAGTAATCGAGAACCGAGAGACCCTCTTTAAAGTTCGCGATGATCGGCTGCTCGATGATCTCGCCCGAAGGCTTGGCCATCAACCCGCGCATACCCGCCAGCTGCGACATCTGCGCCGGCGACCCACGAGCGCCCGAATGGCTCATCATCCACACCGAGTTGGTCTGCTTGCCGATCTCCTGGCGCGAGATCTCCTTCATCATCGCCGTGGCGACCAGGTCCTTACAACGCGACCACGCATCAACCACCTTATTATAGCGCTCGCCCGCGGTGATCAGACCATCCTGATACTGCTGCTCGAACTCGCGCACCTCCGCCTGGGTGGCTGCCACCAGCCCGGCCTTGGAGTCGGGGATCCGCATATCGTCCTTGCCGAACGAAATACCCGCCCGCGCCGCATGCTTGAAGCCAAGCCCCATCATGCGGTCACAGAAAATCACCGCCTCTTTCTGCCCGCAATGGCGGTACACAAGGTCGATCACGTCGGAGACGTTCTTCTTGGTCAGCATCTTGTTGACAACCGAGAACGGCACATCGGGACTGAGCGGCAGCAACTGGCCGATCAGCATCCGCCCCGGCGTCGTCACCACGATGGACTTCTTCTTCACCCCGTCATGGCCGATCGACTCGACCCGCGCGCGGATCTTGTCATGCAGCTTCAGCGCCCCGGCCGACATCGCGAACTCGATCTCCGAAACGGAGCCGAACGCGCGCGCGTCCTGATCCTGGGTCACGCCGAACTCGGTGGTCTCCAGCGACAGGTAATACAGCCCAAGCACGATATCCTGGCTCGGCACGATGATCGGCTTGCCGTTGGCGGGCGAGAGGATGTTGTTGGTGGACATCATCAGCACGCGCGCTTCCAGCTGCGCCTCAATGGAAAGCGGCACATGCACCGCCATCTGGTCGCCGTCGAAATCCGCGTTGAAGGCCGTGCAAACCAGCGGATGCAGCTGAATCGCCTTGCCCTCGATCAACACCGGCTCGAACGCCTGGATGCCCAGACGATGCAGCGTCGGCGCGCGGTTGAGCATCACCGGATGCTCGCGGATCACCTCTTCCAGAATATCCCAAACCTCGGGACGCTCCTTCTCCACCATCCGCTTGGCGGCCTTGATGGTCGTCGCCAGGCCGTATTTCTCCAGCTTGGCGTAGATGAACGGCTTGAACAGCTCCAGCGCCATCTTCTTCGGCAGGCCGCACTGGTGCAGCTTCAGCTCCGGCCCCACCACAATGACCGAACGGCCGGAATAGTCGACGCGCTTGCCGAGCAGGTTCTGCCGGAACCGGCCCTGCTTGCCCTTCAGCATATCGGAGAGCGACTTCAGCGGGCGCTTGTTGGTGCCCGTAATCGCACGGCCGCGGCGGCCGTTATCGAACAGCGCGTCCACCGACTCCTGCAGCATGCGCTTCTCGTTGCGCACGATAATATCCGGCGCGCGCAGCTCCATCAGCCGCTTCAGGCGGTTGTTGCGGTTGATCACGCGGCGGTACAGATCGTTCAAATCCGAGGTGGCGAAGCGCCCGCCATCCAGCGGCACCAGCGGGCGCAGCTCAGGCGGGATCACCGGCACCACATCCAGCACCATCCATTCCGGATGCGTGCCCGAGTCGAGGAAGTTCTCAACCAGCTTCAAGCGCTTGACCAGCTTCTTGCGCTTGGTCTCGGAATTGGTCTCCTTCAGCTCGGCGCGCATGCGCGCCTTGTCCTCGGCGAGGTCGATGCCGAGCAGGATATGCTTGATCGCCTCGGCGCCGATGCTGGCGCGGAACCCGTCCTCGCCAAACTCGTCCTGCTTGTTATACAGCTCGTCTTCCGAGATCAGCTGATGCAGCTTGAGATCGGTCGTACCCGGCTCGAGCACGATATACGACTCGAAATACAGCACCTTCTCGACATCTTTAAGCGTCATATCCAGCATCGTGGCGATGCGGCTCGGCAGCGACTTGAGGAACCAGATATGCGCGACCGGCGAGGCCAGCTCGATATGGCCCATGCGCTCGCGGCGCACCTTCGCCAGCGTCACCTCAACGCCGCATTTCTCGCAGATGATGCCGCGGAACTTCATCCGCTTGTACTTGCCGCACAGGCACTCGTAATCCTTGATCGGGCCAAAAATCCGCGCGCAAAAAAGGCCGTCCCGCTCGGGCTTGAAGGTCCGGTAGTTGATCGTCTCCGGCTTCTTGATCTCACCGTAGGACCAGCTGCGGATCTGCTCTGGCGAGGCGATCTGGATCTTGATCTGATCGAAAGTCGCGGCCTGACCGGTCTGGCCAAGAATCTTCATTAAATCATTCATCGTTCATCACCCTTGAACCGCCGGATGCAGGGTCTCCCCCGCACCCGGCTATAGATTAGGTAGCGCTCTGTTCCAGATCGACGTTAAGCCCAAGCGACTTCAGCTCTTTCAGCAGCACGTTGAAGCTCTCGGGGATACCGGCCTCGAAATTATCCTGCTCGCGCACAATCGCCTCATAGACCTTGGTGCGCCCGGAAACGTCATCGGATTTCACCGTCAGCATTTCCTGCAAGGTGTACGCCGCGCCGTAAGCCTCGAGCGCCCACACTTCCATTTCACCGAAGCGCTGGCCGCCGAACTGCGCCTTGCCGCCCAGCGGCTGCTGGGTCACGAGCGAATACGGCCCAATCGAACGCGCATGGATCTTGTCGTCGACCAGATGATGCAGCTTGAGCATGTACATATACCCAACCGTCACCTTACGCTCGAACGGCTCACCCGTGCGGCCATCAACCAGCACAGACTGCCCGGACACATCCATGCCCGCCTTCGCCAGCATCGCCTCGATATCGGGAATGCGCGCGCCGTCGAACACCGGCGTTGCAATCGGCACGCCCTTCTTGAGGTTGCCGCACAGCTCTACCAGCGCCCCATCATCCATGCCGGCGATCTGCGCGTTATAGATCTCCTCGCCATACACATCCTTCAACAGGTCCAGCAGCTCCAGCTTAGCCTCGCCGGTGCGGCGGTATTCTTCCACCGCCACGCCGATCTGCTTGCCAAGATTCGCGCAGGCCCAGCCCAGATGCACTTCGAGGATCTGCCCCACGTTCATGCGCGAGGGCACGCCCAACGGGTTCAGCACCAGGTCAACCGACGTGCCGTCGGGCAGGAACGGCATGTCCTCAACCGGCACAACCCGCGAGACCACACCCTTGTTGCCATGGCGTCCGGCCATCTTGTCGCCCGGCTGCAGCTTGCGCTTCACCGCCACGAACACCTTGACCATCTTCATCACGCCGGGCAGCAGCTCGTCGCCGCGCTGCAGCTTCTCGACCTTGCTCTCGAAACGCTCCTGCAAGCGCTTCACCGCCGCATCGAACTCGCGTTTGAGAATCTCGATCTGCGCCATCACGGCGTCATCCTGCACCACCACATTGCGCCAGGCGCCACGCGGATGCTCGGCCAGCACTTCGGCGGTGATCTCGGTCCCCGCCTTGACACCCTTGAAGCCCGAACCGGCAATCTGGCCCAGCAGCGTCTCGCGCAGCCGGTTCAGGAACGAGCGCTCCTGAATCGCGCGCTCATCGTCACGGTCCTTCGCCAGCCGCTCGATCTCCGCCCGCTCGATCGCCAGCGCGCGCTCGTCCTTGTCCACGCCGCGGCGGTTGAACACCCGCACGTCAACAATGGTCCCAGCCACGCCCGGCGGCAGCTTCAGCGAGGTATCGCGCACATCCGAGGCTTTTTCGCCAAAAATCGCGCGCAGCAGCTTCTCTTCCGGCGTCATCGGGCTCTCGCCCTTCGGCGTCACCTTGCCCACCAGAATATCGCCCGGGTTCACCTCGGCGCCGATATAAACGATGCCCGCCTCGTCGAGGTTGCGCAGCGCCTCCTCGCCGACATTGGGAATATCGCGGGTGATCTCCTCCTGGCCGAGCTTGGTGTCGCGCGCCATGACCTCGAATTCCTCGATGTGGATCGAGGTGAACACGTCATCGCGGGCAATCCGCTCGGAAATCAGGATGGAGTCTTCAAAGTTGTAACCGTTCCAGGGCATGAACGCGCACAGCGCGTTGCGCCCCAGCGCCAATTCGCCCAGCTCGGTGGAGGGACCATCAGCGATGATATCGCCCTCGGCCACCCGGTCACCGACCCGCACCAGCGGACGCTGGTTGATGCAGGTGCTTTGGTTGGAGCGCATGTACTTGCGCAGCCGGTAGATATCCACGCCCTTGGTCGAGCCATCCTCGGCCGTCGCCCGCACCACGATGCGCGCGCCGTCGATCTGGTCGATCATCCCCGCCCGCTTGGCAACAATGGTCGCCCCGGAGTCACGCGCCACGGCGGCTTCCATGCCGGTGCCCACGATCGGCGCATCGGACTGGATCAGCGGCACCGCCTGGCGCTGCATGTTCGAGCCCATGAGCGCGCGGTTGGCGTCGTCGTTTTCCAGGAACGGGATCAGCGCCGCGGCAACCGAAACCAGCTGCTTGGGCGACACGTCGATCGCGGTAACCTCATCGGGCTTAACCAGAAGGAAGTCGCCGTTGCGGCGCACGGACACGAGGTCGGCGGTAAACCTGCCGTCCCCATCCTTCTTCGCATCGGCCTGCGCCACCGTCAGGCGCTCTTCTTCCATCGCGGAGAGATATTTCCACGAGGGCTGCACCACGCCATCCTTCACCAGCTGGTAAGGCGTCTCGATGAAGCCGTATTTATTCACCTTCGCGTAGGTCGCGAGCGAGTTGATCAACCCGATGTTCGGACCTTCCGGCGTCTCAATCGGGCAGATGCGGCCATAATGCGTCGGATGCACGTCACGCACCTCGAACCCGGCGCGCTCACGCGTCAGACCGCCTGGCCCGAGCGCTGAGAGGCGGCGCTTATGCGTCACTTCCGAGAGCGGGTTGGTCTGGTCCATGAACTGCGAGAGCTGCGAGGAGCCAAAGAACTCACGCACGGCGGCCGCCGCCGGCTTGGCGTTGATCAGGTCGTGCGGCATCACGCTGTCGATATCGACCGAGCCCATCCGCTCGCGGATCGCCCGTTCCATACGCAGCAGGCCCACGCGATACTGATTCTCCATCAGCTCGCCGACCGAACGCACCCGCCGGTTGCCGAGATTGTCGATATCGTCGATCGCGCCGCGCCCGTCCTTCAGCTCGCACATGATCTTCACGGTGCGCAGAATGTCTTCCTTGCGCAGCACGCGCACGGTGTCCTCTGCCTCCAAGCTCAGGCGCATGTTCATCTTCACGCGGCCCACGGCGGAGAGGTCGTAGCGGTCGGCGTCGAAGAACAGCCCCTTGAACAGCGCTTCCGCGGTCTCGGAGGTCGGCGGCTCGCCCGGGCGCATCACGCGGTAGATGTCGATCAGCGCATCCTCGCGGTTGCTGTTCTTGTCCGCCGCCAGGGTGTTGCGAATCCACGGGCCGTTGGCCTGATCCACCGCCAGGGTCGGCAGCTCGTCAATGCCCTTGTCCTCCAGCAGCGCCAGCTTGGCTTCCACCAGCTCCTCACCGGCCTCGGCAAAAATCTCACCCGTCTGCGGGTCATACATGTCAACGGCGATGAAGCGGCCCAGCAGATCGTTGCGGGCCACCAGCACGCGCTTGGTCTTCTCGGCGATCTTGCGGACCACCCGCGCAGTCAGCTTCTCATCGTTTTTGGCGACCACCTCGCCCGTGTCGGCATCCACCAGATCCTCGATAAGCTTCTGGTTACGGAACGCCTCCGCCTCGAACGGGCGCGCCCACTGCCCCTTGGTGCAGGTGAACATCACCTGGCCATAAAACGCGCCCAGGATCTCCTCGGCGTCCATGCCTTTGATCTCGGCGATCTCCAGGCTCTCGCCCTTGGCCGTGCGTGCCGAGCGCAGCGTCTCGGTGGCAACGCTGGGGAGCGCGTAAAGCAGCGTCGTCACCGGCAGCTTGCGCTTGCGGTCGATGCGCACATACACGATATCTTTCGCGTCGAACTCGAAATCGAGCCAGGAACCGCGATAGGGAATCACCCGCGCGGTGAACAAATACTTGCCCGACGAATGCGTCTTGCCGCGGTCATGGTCAAAAAACACGCCGGGGCTGCGGTGCATCTGCGAGACGATCACGCGCTCGGTGCCGTTGACCACGAACGTGCCGTTATCGGTCATCAGCGGCATGTCGCCCATGTAAACGGGCTGCTCTTTAATGTCGCGGATCGACTTCGCGCCGGTATCCTCGTCCAAATCCCACACGATCAAACGGAGAATCACCTTCAGCGGCGCCGCATAGGTCATGCCGCGCTGAATGCATTCCTCAACGTCATACTTCGGCTCTTCCAGCTCGTAATGCACGAACTCCAGGCGGCCGCGCCCGGCAAAATCATCAATCGGGAAAACCGATTTGAAAACCTCCTGAATGCCCGAATGCGTCCGCGCATCCGGCTTCACATGCATCTGCAGAAAGCTGTCATAGCTCGCGCGCTGCACATCAATCAGGTTTGGCATGGGTGCGACTTCAGGGATGCGCCCAAAGCTCTTACGAATGCGCTTGCGGCCGGTGAAAGACCCTTTACCCAGACCACCATTCATCGCGTTCATCGTACTCACCCTCGCTTTTAAATTTTAGCTCAGTCTTACAAAAACAGGCGGCAGGCGATCACCAAACGGTAATCGCCTGCCCTTTAGGCATATAACCGCCGCAGCCAGTGGCCACGGCGGTGATAAGTGAATTACTTGACTTCGACAGTCGCGCCATTCTCTTCCAGTGTCTTCTTGATCGCGGCAGCCTCGTCCTTCGTCGCGTTTTCCTTGACGGTCTTCGGGGCGCCCTCAACCAGGTCCTTCGCTTCCTTCAGGCCAAGACCCGTGATGGTGCGAATTTCCTTGATGACGTTGATCTTCTTGTCGCCAGCGCTGGCGAGGATCACGGTGAACTCGGTCTGCTCTTCAACGGGAGCGGCGGCAGCGCCACCACCGGCCGGCGCAGCGGCAACAGCCACCGGCGCAGCGGCGGAAACGCCCCACTTCTCTTCGAGCAGCTTGGAGAGCTCAGCGGCCTCCAGCACGGTCAGCTTCGACAGCTCTTCAACGAGCGCGTTCAGGTCAGCCATTTAAAAATTCCTTCGTGTAAGTAGGCTTTGATAGGTTCATTGCAAGGCCGCACCACGCGGCCCCGCGAATTACGACAAGATCTCGAAGAGCCTTCAGGCCGCCTCGCTCTTGTTGGCATCGGCATACGCCGCGAAAACCCGTGCAAGCTGTCCGGCCGGCGCCTGGAGCACGCCCGCGACCTTGGTTGCGGGAGCATTGAGCAGCCCCAGCAGCTTGGCACGCAGCGAATCCAGAGACGGCAGTTCGGCAAGCGCCTTAACACCAGCTACATCGAGCAGCTGGGTGCCAAGCGCACCGCCCACCAGAACAAACTTGTCATTGGTCTTGGCGAAGTCGACAGCGGCTTTCGCCACGGCAACCGGGTCTTTCGACCAGGAAATCGCCGTGGGCCCCTTCATCAGGGGGGCCAAACCGTCAAACCGGGTTCCATCAAGAGCAAGCAAAGCCAGACGATTCTTCGCAACCTTGAAGCTCGCTCCCGCCGCCCGCATCTTCCGGCGCAGATCCGTGACTTCGGCAACCGTCATGCCCGCATTGCGCGTCACAACAACCATCGAGGTCTCGGCAAACACCGTAGACAACTCAGCGACGAATTCACGCTTCTCTATGCGATCCACATCCGTCTCCAACTTGCGGCAACGCATCACCTGATGCGCCGCCAGGTTACCCAAGGTGCTCCAGGACCATCCCAAAGCACCAATCGCCTGTCCTATTCATCAGAACCACCAAAACCCCTGCTTAACGCAAAGCCTCTGGCACCTCGTCTACCACTTGCGGGATCGCTCCCATCAAACCTCACGGTACAAGCGGTCTCGGACAGGTATCAGCGGGGTTACCCCCGCCTGCCCATGGCGGCCGTTAAGCCGCCATGAATTTCGTCAACTCAGAACGCAGGCGGCCGTTAAGCCGCCACGTATCTCGTCAGCCTGAAATCAGGCCGTAACGCTCGCCACATCCACGCGGATGCCCGGGCCCATCGTCGAGCTCATCGCAACCTTCTGCAGATAGGTGCCCTTGGCGCCCGTCGGCTTGGCCTTCTGCACCGCGTCGATCAACGCCTTCGCGTTCTCGACCAGGCTGGCGTCATCAAAGCTCGCCTTGCCGATACCGGCATGGATGATACCCGCCTTCTCGGCGCGGAACTCAACCTGGCCGGACTTGGCGGCCGTCACGGCGCCCTTCACGTCCATGGTCACGGTGCCGAGCTTGGGGTTCGGCATCAGGCCGCGCGGGCCCAAAATCTTACCCAGACGGCCAACCAACGCCATCATATCCGGCGTCGCGATGCAGCGGTCGAACTGAATGTCGCCAGCCTGCACCTTCTCGGCCAGATCATCGGCGCCCACCACGTCGGCGCCAGCGGCCAGAGCCTCGTCAGCCTTGGCGCCACGGGCGAACACGCCCACGCGCAACACCTTGCCGGTGCCGTTGGGCAGCGAGATCAGGCCACGCACCATCTGGTCGGCATGGCGCGGGTCGATGCCCAGGTTCAGCGAAATCTCGATGGTCTCATCGAACTTCGCCTTCGCATTCGCCTTCGCCAGGGCCACAGCCTCGGTCAGGGCATAATTCTTGTTGCGGTCCACATTGGCGCGGGCGGCGGTCAAGCGTTTATCATGTGCCATCGGTTCAGCCCTCCACCACGGTCACGCCCATGGAGCGCGCCGAGCCAATCAACATCCGCACCGCGCCATCAACATCGTTGGCGTTCATGTGGATCATCTTCTTTTCCGCGATCTCGCGCAGCTGCGCCATCGTCACCTTGCCAACCGCGGCGCCCTTGCCCGGCGTGGTCGTGCCCTTGGTGATGCCCGCAGCCTTCTTCAGGAAGTAGGTGTTCGGCGGGGTCTTCATCACGAAGCTGAAGGTACGGTCACCGAACGCGGTGATCACGACCGGAACCGGCATGCCGGGCTCAAGCCCTTGCGTGGCGGCGTTGAATTCCTTGACGAACTGCATGATGTTCAAACCACGCTGGCCCAGCGCCGGACCCACCGGCGGTGAGGGGTTCGCCTTGCCTGCAGGGATCTGCAGCTTGATATAACCGACAATCTTCTTTGCCATTTCTGGCTCCTTAATCCTTTGGCACGCGCCAATGGACCGCGGTACAACCGGCCGGGCGAACCATCACCCAACCTCCCACGTTCCTTGAGGGGGGGAGCCTTACAGTATTCAGCGGCCCCCTGTCTATATGTCCGGCGACAAATTGCTTATACCCCTGCCATGCAAAATCAGGCAGCCCTCCTCGTCATCGACGTCCAGAACGATTTCTGCCCCGGCGGCGCCCTGGCCGTGCCGGACGGCGGCGCCATCATCCCCCTCATCAACCGCCTCGCCGCCAAATTCGCCACCGTGGTCCTCACGCAGGACTGGCACCCCCCCGCCCACATCTCCTTCGCCGCCAGCCACCCGGGCAAACAGCCCTTCCAGACAATCGCGCTCCCCTACGGCGAACAGGTGCTCTGGCCCACCCATTGCGTGCAAACAACCCCAGGCGCGGCTTTGCACCCGGATCTCGCCATCCCCCACGCCGGGCTGATCCTGCGCAAGGGCCTGCACCCTAACATCGACAGCTACTCAGCCTTCCTGGAGGCTGACCGCACCACCAAAACCGGGCTGGACGGTTATTTTTCCTCGCGCGGCATCACCGAACTCTACCTCTGCGGCCTCGCGACCGACTATTGCGTCGCCTGGTCGGCCGAGGATGCGCGCCGCTTCGGCTTCAAAACCACCGTCATCGAGGACGCCTGCCGCGCCATCGACCTCAACGCCTCCCTCACCGCCGCCTGGAGCCGCCTGCAAGCCGCCGGCGTCACCCGCGCCCACAGCGCCGCGCTGTAATCCCTCCCCATGGAAATGCTATTCACCCGCGACTACACCGGCTTCTCCGGCGGCCACCTTAAATACTATGACTATCTGCGCCACACCGCAGCCAGCGGCCTCGCCGCGCCGGTGCTCTATCAAACCCCCGGCGCCGCCGGGGTTCCGGGCAACCCCTTCACCCATTGCGGCGTCCCGCAAATCTCAGCCCTGCGCCCCTTCCCGGCCTATTTCCTCGCCGGCATGGACTGGTCCCTGCTCGACTCCGCCGCCATCGCCCCCGGCAAGGCGCCGGTCATCAATCTCATCCAGGGTCTGCGCCACGCCGAACCCGGCACACCGCTGTTCGGCTACCTCGCCCGCCCGGCCTTGCGTATCTGCGTCAGCCAACAGGTCGCGGACGCCATCGCCCCCTTCGCCAACGGCCCGGTCCACGCCATCCCCAATGGCATCGAGATCACCCCGCCGCCGCTGCGCCCGCTCAACGCGCCCGCGCGCATCTTCATCGGCGGCGTTAAAAACCCGGAAATGGCCGTCGAAATCGCCGCGCTGCTACAAGGCGACGCAGAGCTCGACCTGCTGACAACGATGTGCCCGCGGGAAGAATTCATCGCCCGCATGGCCGCCGCCAGCATCTGCATCCTCCTGCCCCTGCCCGCGGAGGGCTTCTTCCTCCCGCCGCTGGAGGCCATGGCGCTCGGCCGCGCCGCCGTGGTGCCCAGCTGCACCGGCAACCACAGCTTCTGCCTGCCCGGCGAAACCTGCCTGATGCCCGCATACAACGCAGCAGCCCTGGCCGCCGCCGCCCGCGCCCTGGCATGCAACCCAGCCCAACGCGGAGCCCTTGCCGCGTCCGGCGCCAAAATGGCGGCAAACCACACCCTCACGCGCGAGCGCGCCGCCTACACCGCCCTGTTGCGCCAGCTCCTCAACGCCGCATGACCACCACGCTCCTCACCGGCCTGCCCCGCTCCGGCACCACTTTAGTCTGCGCCTGCCTCAACGCACTGCCCAACTGCGTCGCCCTCACCGAACCGATGAACGTGCCCCTGCATGGCAACGCCGAGCAGGCCGTCAGCGAGGTCGCCGCCTTCGCCCGCACCACGCGCGAGGGCATCCTGCGCTTGGGCCGCGCCCCCTCCATGAGCCGCGACGGCCTCATGGTCGACAACACCTTCGAGGAGGTGAACCACACCGGAAACCTCCGGCGCAGCGCCGCCAAGGTCGCCGATGTCAAAATCGAAAAACCGCTGACAGCGGATTTCAACCTCTTCATCAAGCACCCAGCCTTCTTCACCGCCCTGGCCCAGCCACTGGCGGAAGCCTTCCCGTTCTACGCCATCGTCCGCCACCCGCTGGCCGCGCTGGCCTCATGGCAATCGGTGGATTTCAACGTCCGTCAGGGCCGCATGCCCGCCGCCGAAGCCTACGCCCCCGCCCTGCGCGAGCGCCTGGAACAAATCGCCACCCCGCTGGCGCGCCAGATCGCGCTCATCCAATGGATGTTCCGGCTCTACCGCGCCCTGCCGCCCGGCCATGTGCTGACCTATGAAGCCCTGGTGCGCGCCCCCGCCGCCACGCTGCGCCCGCTCTCGGGCTCACCCGCTCCGGTGACCCACCCGATCCGCGAAATCAACCTTAAAACCCGCTACCCCGGCGTGGATTTCGCGGCCCTGGCGCAAGCCCTGCTGCCGATCGAGGCTGACATCGAGCCGTTCTACCCCGGTTTCGTCGCCAGCCTGCGCCATTTACCCGGCTGAATTACGCCTGCTCCGGCTCGCCGCCCGGCGTCTCACCAACCGGCGTCTCACCACCCGGCGTCTCACCAACAGGCACCGCCTCATCCGCCTCCGCGCTCTCGCCCGCCCCCTTCTTCGCCTTCGCCTTGGCCTCTTTCTTGGCCTGCTTGGCGCGGTTGCGCTCCGCCCGCTCCAGCCCGTAATTCACTTTAAACGCCATTCCTGCCGCCCTTCACATCCGCAAAACAAAAATGCCAAAATAAAAGCGGGCCCACATGCCGTGAGCCCGCCTCAAAAATCACGTCCAGGGAAAAAAGCTCAGTCGACGCTGATCGAGCTGACTTCCGGTCCCTTGGCGCCCTGCACGACGTTCATCCGCACAGACTGACCTTCCTGCAACGGCGGCAAACCGGCCTGCTCCAGCGCGGTGGCGTGCACGAACACATCCTTGCCGCCGCTCTGCGGGCTGATAAAGCCGAAGCCCTTGGTGGCATTGTACCACTTGACGATGCCGGTCATCTCGACTGCCGGGCCGGACGCCTGCTGGCGCGGCGCACGCGGGCCGGAAGGACGCGGACGGTCAAACCCGCCACGATCACCACCACCGAAACCGCCACGGCCGGCCGGCGCTTCGCCGGTGCCCTCGGTGACGGAAATCACCTGGTCAACCTGCCGGCCTTTCTGGCCCTGGCCGACGCGCACCTGCAGGATGGACCCCGGCGTAACCGCCTGGAAGCCAGCATTCTGCAAGGAATTGGCGTGCAGGAACACATCGCCCGAGCCATCGGCCATTTCCACGAAGCCAAAACCCTTCTCAGAGTTGTACCACTTCACGGTGGCCTTGGCCTCCGGCGCGGAGGACGCAGACCCAAACCCTGAAAAAGACGGCGGGGGGGGCGGCGTATTGCCAAAGAAATTGTCGTCGTCAAAACCGCGGCGACGCGGTTGCCGCTGGCGGTCATTTTTCGGGGGTCGCACTATTTAAACAGTCCTCTTATGATCGTTCAGATATAAACTCAAAATCCACCCGGCGCAGCCAGGCCGGGGCAGCATAGGGCACGTCCGCCCCGCCATCAATCCCGAAATCCCCTTCCCGCCCCCGCACGCAACCTAAAATGTAGCTTATTTCCTAAAACTTACATCTAAAACACCGCTCCCACCTAGCCCTGGGCCACGCGCCGGGTTAGGAGCCGCCATGCCCTTCCCCATAAAAAATCCGGCGCTCGCCCGCGCCCTGGCCGCGCGCGGCTATAACGACCCCACCGAAGTTCAGCTCGCCGTGCTGGCACCCGAGGCCGAGGACCGCGACCTGCTGGTCTCCGCCCAGACCGGCTCCGGCAAAACCGTGGCCTTCGGCCTGGCTTTGGCCTCCACCATCCTGGGTGATTCCGAGCGCCTGCCCGCCACCACCCTCCCCCTGGTCCTGGTCATCGCCCCCACGCGCGAGCTGGCCTTGCAGGTCCATGCCGAACTCACCTGGCTCTACGAGCAAGCCGGCGGGCGCGTCGTCTCCTGCGTCGGCGGCATGGACGCACGGCGCGAACAGCGCCTGCTCGCCGCCGGCTGCCACATCGTCGTCGGCACCCCCGGCCGCTTGCAGGACCATATCAACCGCGGCGCCCTCAAGCTCGACGAATGCGAGGCCGTGGTGCTGGACGAAGCCGACGAGATGCTCGACCTCGGCTTCAAGGACGAGCTGGAATTCATCCTCTCCGCCGCGCCCGAATCCCGCCGCACCCTCTTGTTCTCCGCCACCATCGCGCGCGAAATCGCCAACCTCGCCCGCAAATACCAGCAAAACGCCCTGCGGATTGACACCGTGGCCCGCAACCAGCCGCATGCCGACATTGAATACCGCGCCATCCGCGTCGGCGGCCACGAAATCGAGCAGGGCCTGGTTAACCTGCTGCGCTTCCACGATTCCCGCGCCCTGGTGTTCTGCTCCACGCGTGACACCGTGCGCCACCTGCACGCCAGCCTGCTCGCGCGCGGCTTCAACGCCGTCGCGCTCTCGGGCGAACTCTCGCAAAACGAGCGCAACACCGCGCTCAACGCCCTGCGCGAGGGCCGCGCCCAGGTCTGCATCGCGACCGACGTCGCCGCCCGCGGGCTGGACCTGCCCGATCTCGACCTCGTCATCCACGCCGACCTGCCGACCAACAAGGCCACCCTGCTGCACCGCTCCGGGCGCACCGGCCGCGCCGGGCGCAAGGGCATGTGCCTCGTCCTGGTCTCGCCCTCCAAGCGCCGCCGCGCCGAACTCCTGCTCGGCTCGGCCAACATCGAGGCCACCTGGCAGGACCCGCCGACCGCCGCCCAGATCAAGGCCCGCGACCAGGAACGCCTGCTGGAGGACGAAATCCTCACCGCCGCCCCCTCCGAGGACGAGCTCGCTTTGGGCGCGAAACTGCTGGAGCGCCAGGACGCCGCGACCATCGCCGCCGCCCTCATCCGCCTCTACCGCTCGCATCTGCCCGAACCCGCAAACGTAACCATCCAGGCCCAGGCCCCGCGCGAAACCTTCGCCGCCCGGCCTGAACGCGGCCCGCGCCCAGCGCGTGACAACGCGCCCTTCGAGCGCCCCGTGCGTGAAAATGCACCCTACGAGCGCCGCACGGACAACGCCCCCATGGCCTGGTTCCGCTCGCCCATCGGCCGCAAACATAATGCCGACCCCAAATGGCTGATCCCGCTGATCTGCCGCCTCGGCGGCATCACCAAGGCGGAAATCGGCGCCATCCGCATTTTTGACCGTGAAACCAAGTTCGAAATCTCAGCCCCCGTGGCCGATGCCTTCGCCGCCGCCATCACCGCCCCCGGCGTGACCGATCTGCTGGTCGAACCCAGCACCGCCCCCGGCACCGGCCCCGCGCGCGACCCCGGACCACGCCCGGAGAAAACCAAATTCGCCCGCCCCCCACGCCCGGAAGGCGCCAAGCCGAACGAGCAGGAACGCCGGCGCAAAAATAAGGTTTTGAAAAAAACATATTGAAGCCGCCGAAGGCGTAAATCCGCTTCTCTCCGATCGTGCCTAAGGCCTTCTAGAGTCTGATCGTTTGAGGTTGACGCGCGCCAGCGTGGCAACCGAAAGCGTGAATCAGCCTCTTATCAAAGAGTCTGATCGTTTGAGGTTGACGCGCGCCAGCGTGGCAACCGAAAGCGTGAATCAGTCTTTTATCAAAGAGTTAGAGCGCGTTTGGGGGGCGCTCTTGCGTCAACCCAAACCGATCGCGCAAAACTCCATCCTGGGAGCGCCGGATGCCTTCAGCCCTCCCCGCGCGGGGCCAATTTGAAGTCATCGCGCGCCAGCCGGTCAAGAAACGCGTCCGCCTCGGCGCGAATGGCCGCCTGGCGTTCCGGCGTCCAGCCCGCAAGTGTGCGGTAGGGCATGGCAAGCCGCGGATTATGCGCCAGTCGCTCTTTCTGCCGGATCAGAAACGCCCAATACAGGTAGTTGAACGGGCACGCCGCCGGGCCCGTCTTCTGCTTCACGTCATAAGCGCAGCCCGCGCAAAAATCCGACATCCGGTTAATATAAGCCCCCGAAGCGGCGTAGGGCTTGGATGCCATTTGCCCCCCATCGGCGAACACCGCCATCCCCAGCGTGTTCGGCATCTCCACCCATTCAAACGCATCGGCGTAAACCGCCAGATACCAGCGCTCGATTTCACGAGGCGCAACCCCGGCCAGCAGGGCGAAATTACCCGTCACCATCAGGCGCTGGATGTGGTGCGAATACGCATACCGCGACGTGCTGGCGACCGTCTCGCGCAAGCAGCGCATGGGCGTCTCACCGCTCCAATAAAATGCCGGCAGCCGGCGCGTGGCCTCGAGCACATTGCTGTCCTCATAGCCAGGCATCACGGCCCAGTAAAAACCGTGCACATATTCACGCCACCCCAGTATCTGGCGCACAAACCCCTCAACGGCGTTCAACGGCGCAGCGCCTGAACGCCAGGCGGCCTCGGCGGCGGCGCAAACCTCGCGGGGAGATAGCAGCCCGAGATTCAGCGCCGGGGCCAGAAGCGCGTGGAACAAAAACGGCGCGCCCGCCTTCATGGCATCCTGATAATCGCCAAAGCGCGGCAAACCAGCGTCAATGAAATCACCCAACGCGCGCAGGGCGTCCTCGCGGGTCACCGGCCAACCGAAATCCTCAACCTCGCCAAAATTTTCGCCAAAACGTTGCGCGACCAGCGCCATCACCTCCCGCGTCACCGCATCGGGCGTAAAACGGAGCCGCTGAGGCACCCGTGCCGACGCAGGCAGCGGCTTGCGGTTCTCCACATCGAAATTCCATTCACCACCCGCGGGCCCGTCCTGCTCCATCAAAATCGCGTGCTCGCGCCGCAATTCGCGGTAGAAATACTCCATACGCCAAACCTTGCGCCCACGCGCCCAGACCGCAAAACGCGCCCGGCTGGCGAAAAAGCGGTCATCCGCGCGCAGCTCGACCGGCACGCCCGTCAAACCCTCCCAGCCATCGGCCATCGCCTGCACGCGCCACTCTCCCGGCTCGGTGACCACGATGCGGTCCGGCGCATGCCGGGCAATGGCCCGCTGGATCTCAGTTGTCAGGCTGCCGCTGTTGCCGGGCGCGTCAAGCGGCACATAATCCACGCGCACACCGCTCCGGCGCAGCTCGTCCGCGAAGTGGCGCATCGCCGACAGCACCAGCACGATCTTCTGCTTATGGTGGGCGGCATAGGTATTCTCGCCCATCACCTCCATCATCAACACGATGTCAGCCAGGGGATCGAGACCTTCAAGCGCGGAGATCTCCTTCGAGAGCTGGTCGCCCAGAACAACCCTGAGAACCCTCATCGCACTCCCTCCCGCGGCGGGGAGCCAGGCGCCAGGGCATCGCGGCACCGCCGCGAGCAATACTTCACGCTCTCCCAGTCACGCGCCCATTTCTTGCGCCAAGCGAACGGGCGGCCGCAACGCGCGCAAGGCTTGGCCGGGAGGTCTGCTTTCGCGCGCATCTTCGCCATGCCGCTACCAGCGCCCCGTCCACTGTGTGCCTTTGCGCCATGGCATTTCCGGCAGCCCGCCCCGCATCAGCCAAACTTCGAGAACGCCAGCCGGTCTTTATTCTCGCGCATCAGCATCGCGAAGCTCGGAATCTTTTCAAACCCCAGCCCTGCCGGGCGTTCGCCCTCCTCGTCATACACAATCTGCGCATACGGCGCGGAGGCGATCTTCTCCCACTTCCCCGCCGGTTTCTTTACCTCCAGGCTCACCACCGTGGCCTTGAAAATCATCCGCACAATCGCTTCCTTCGGCGCTGTGGGCTTCACCAGGCTCAAACTCCCCGCCAGAACCTGCCAGCCGTTGCGCAGCGCCCAGGCGCTCAATTCGTCCTGTGTCATAAATCCCTCAATACCGCCGCAGCAGCGCCACCAGCCGGCCTTGCACCTTCACCCGCTCGGCCGGCAAAATTTTCGTCTCATATCGCGCGTTCGCAGGCTCCAGCGCAATGGAATTCCCCCGCCGGCGCAGCCGCTTCAGCGTCACCTCGTTCTCATCCACCAGCGCCACGATAATCTGCCCGTTTTCCGCCGTATCGCCCTTGCGGATAATCACCGTATCGCCGTCCAAAATCCCGGCCTCGACCATCGAGTCGCCCTCCACCAGCAAGGCGAAATGCTCCCCCGCGCCGATCAGCGCCACCGGCACCTCGATCTCTTCCGCCTCGTCACGCATCGCCTCAATCGGCAACCCGGCCGCGATTTTCCCGTAGAGCGGCAGCGAGACCGCCCCGGCCACACTCGCCGCCCGCGCGCCGGGTAGCCGCGGCGAAAAATCCCCCCTGATCACATTCGGCGCGAATCGCCCCGGCGCCATCTGCGGCGCCATGTCCTCCGAGAGCCGCACCACCTCCAGCGCGCGCGCGCGGTGTTTATGCCGCTTCAAAAACCCGCGTTCCTCCAGCGCCGTAATCAGCCGGTGAATCCCCGATTTGGAGCGCAGTTCCAGCGCGTCCTTCATTTCCTCAAAACTCGGGCTGCATCCGGTCTCACGCAGATGCCGGTCGATAAAAACCAGCAATTCATGTTGTTTGGTGGTCAGCATCCAAGCCTCCGGTGGCGCGCTCAGAGCAGGAACAAAGCGCAAACTTGCTGGATGTTCTAGTTTGGTTCTCTCCACCCCGTCAAGCGTTATACGCGCGGTCTCAATCCTGCGTAAAATCGCCCGATTTGCCACCCGTCTTGCGGACCACGCGCACCGCCTCAATGCACATGCCCCGGTCCACCGCCTTCACCATGTCATAGATTGTCAGCGCCGCCACGCTCACCGCCGTCAGCGCCTCCATCTCCACGCCGGTCTGCCCCTGCGTACGCACGGTGGCGGTAATTTCCACCGCCGCCGCCGTCAGCTCCAGCTCCACCGTCACGGCGGACAACATCAACGGATGGCAAAGCGGGATCAGTTCACCCGTCCGCTTGGCGGCCATAATCCCCGCCAGCCGCGCCACGGCCAGCACATCGCCCTTGGCCGCCTTGTTCTCGCGGATCAGCGCCAGCGTTTGCGCCTGCATCACCACCCGCCCGCGCGCCACCGCCTCGCGCAGGCTCGCCGCCTTGGCCGAGACGTCAACCATCCGCGCCGCCCCCGCCTCGTCAGTATGGGTGAGCCGGCTCAACGGGTTCCCAGCAGCTCGTGCACGGCCGCGGTCACATCCGCCCGGCGCATCAGCGACTCGCCAACCAGAAAACCGCTCACACACACCTTACGCAGCCGCAGCACGTCCTCATACGTCTTGATCCCCGATTCAGAGATCACGAAGCGGTCCGGCGGGCATGTGCAGGAGAGTTTTTCCGTGGTCTCCAGCGTGGTCACCATGGTCTTCAGATTGCGGTTGTTGATGCCCACCAGCAGCGTCTGCAGCCCCAGCGCGCGCTGCAGCTCCGCCTCGTCATGCACCTCAACCAGCACATCCATATCCAGCGCACGGGCCAGCTCTTCCAGGTTGCGCGCCTCTTCATCACTCAGCGCCGCCATGATCAGCAGAATACAATCCGCCCCCATCGCCCGGCTCTCGTAAATCTGCCAGGGGTCCAGGATGAAATCCTTGCGCAGCACCGGCAGTTCCACCGCCGCGCGCGCCGCCTTCAAATCTTCCGGGCTGCCATCGAAATACGGCTGGTCGGTCAGCACTGAAAGGCACACGGCCCCGCCCTCGGCATAGGCCCGCGCCAGCACGGCGGGGTCAAAATCCTCGCGGATCAACCCGCCCGAGGGCGAGGCCTTCTTGATCTCGGCGATCAGCCCAGGCCGCCCGGCCGCGGCGGCATCCATCAGCGCCCGGCCAAACCCGCGCGGCTTTTCGACATCCTTGATCTGACGCTTCAGCTCCTCGATGCTCGTCACTGCCTGCCGCCGCGCAATCTCACCGCGCTTGTCGGCGCATATCTTCGCCAGAATATCTTCTTCACTCACCATCGCACTCATTTGTAATCCTGCCTCTCCGAGGCTGCCTTCAGTTTTTCCAGCACACGCAGCGCGGCGCCGGAATCAATCACCGCCGCGGCCCTGGCCACGCCGTCCTTCAAATTTTCCACCGCCCCGGCCACAATCAGCGCCGCCGCCGTGTTGAACAATATGGTATCGCGATACCCGCTCGGCGCGCCATGCAGCATTGCCAGCAGCGCCGCCGCGTTCTCCGCCGCGTCACCGCCCTTTATCGCCTCCAGCGGCACCGGCGCCAGCCCGGCATCCGCCGCCGTCACGCAAAATGCGCTGATCACGCCATCCTTCAGCGCCACCACCTGGCTCTCGCCCGCCAGCGTCAGCTCATCCAGCCCGCGGCTATGCACCACCCAGGCCGACTCGGTGCCCAGGTCACGCAGCGTCTCGGCCACCGGCCTCAGCCACGCGGGGTCGAACACCCCGATCAGCTGCCGCTTCACCTCCGCCGGATTGGCCATCGGCCCGGTCAGATTGAAAATCGTGCGCGTGCCAAGTTCCACCCGCACGGGCGCGGCATGGCGCAACGCCGGATGGTGGCGCGGCGCGAACAGAAACACGCAGCCAACCTCGGCCAGAATCTCCGCCAGCCGCTCCATCGGCGGCTCAATGTCCACCCCCAGCGCCAGCAGCACATCCGCCCCCCCGGCACGCGAGGAGAGCGCGCGGTTGCCATGCTTGGCCACCTTCACGCCGCAGGCCGCCAGCACAAACGTCACGGCGGTGGAAATGTTCAGGCTCGCCGCGCCATCGCCGCCGGTGCCGCACACATCCATCGCGCCCTCCGGCGCCGCCACGCGCGTCATGCGCGCACGCATCGCCGTCACCGCCCCGGTCAGCTCCGCCACACTCTCGCCGCGCGCCCGCATCGCCATCAGCAACCCGCCGATCTGCGCGGGCGTCGCCAACCCATCCATCACCAAGCCGAACGCAGCTTGCGAATCGGCCATGTTCAGCACCTCACCGCGGCCCAGCCGCGCGAGCACCGGCTTCAGGGATTCCTTCATGCCGCCTGCTTGGGCTCGTTGAACCGGCGCGCCAATTCCAGAAAATTCTTCAGAATATCGTGGCCATGGCTGGTCGCGATGCTCTCGGGGTGGAACTGCACGCCATACACCGGCAAGGTGGAATGGCGCAGGCCCATAATGATCCCATCATGCGTAAACGCCGTCACCACCAGCTCCTCGGGCAAATCCGAGCGCTTCACGATCAACGAATGGTAGCGCGTCGCGGTGAACGGGCTGGGCAGCCCGGCGAACAGATCGGTGTTCTCATGATACACCGGGCAGGTCTTGCCGTGCACCGGCTCGGGCGCGCGCACCACCTTGCCGCCAAACGCCTGGCCGATCGCCTGATGCCCCAGGCATACGCCCAGCAGCGGAATTTTCCCCGCCGCCGCGCGCACCAGCTCCACGCAAATCCCCGCCTCATTGGGCGTGCACGGGCCGGGGGAGAGCACAATCGCCTCCGGCTTCAGCGCCATCGCCTCTTCCACGCTCAGCGCGTCGTTGCGTTTGACCACGCATGCAGCCCCGAGATCACCCAGGAAATGCACGAGGTTGAAGGTGAAGCTGTCGTAATTATCAATCAGCAGAATCATGGCTGTTGCTCCGGGGCGCTCACATAACGCGCCGCATCCTCCGCCGCGCGGAACAAGGCGCGGGCCTTTTGCACGCTCTCGGCATATTCCGCCTCGGGGTCGGAATCCGCGACCACGCCCACCCCCGCCTGCACATACATCACGCCATCCTTCACCACCGCCGTGCGCAGGCCGATGCAGGTGTCCATCGTGCCGTTGGCGGCAAAATAGCCGATGCACCCGGCATACAGCCCGCGCCGCGAGGGCTCCAGCTCCTCGATGATCTCCATCGCCCGCACCTTTGGCGCGCCGGAGAGCGTGCCCGCCGGAAACCCCGCGATCAACACATCGAGCGGGTCACATTCCGGGCGCACCCTGCCCTCAACCGTCGAGGAGATGTGCATCACATGCGAGAACCGCTCAACCGCGAAGCTCTCCACCACCTTCACCGAGCCGATCTCCGAGACCCGCCCCACATCGTTGCGCGCCAGATCGAGCAACATCAGATGCTCCGCGCGCTCCTTCGGGTCGGCCAGCAGCTCGGCCTCCAGCGCCAGATCATCCGCGGTGTTCATCCCCCGCCTGCGCGTGCCGGCCAGCGGGCGAATGGTCACCACGCCATCGCGCAGCCGCACCAGAATCTCCGGGCTGGACCCCACGGCGGCAAAATCACCAAAATCCAGATAAAACAGGAACGGCGCCGGATTCACCCGCCGCAGGCTGCGATACAGCGCGAACGGCGGCAGCGAGAACTTGGCCTCGAACCGCTGGCTCGGCACCACCTGGAACACATCGCCCGCGCGGATGTAGTTCTTCGCCGTCTCCACCACGGCCAGGAACTCGTCCTTCTCCATGTTGCTGCACTGCTCCAGCGGCCCCTCCAGGCTGCCCACCAGCTTGGGCACCGGCCGGTCCAGCGCCTTGGCCACATTGTTCAGCCGCAGCTCCGCCGCCGCATAGGCCGAGGCGGCCGAAACCCCGGCCCGCGGATACACCGGCGCCGCCAGCGTCATCTCATCGGTCACACCATCAAAAATGATGAACACACCCGGGCGCACGAACACACCATCGGGGATGCCAAGCACATCCGGCTTGGTCTCCGGCAGCTTTTCCATCAGCCGCACCATGTCATAGCCAAGGTAGCCCGAGAGCCCGCCCGTCATCGGCGGCAGCCCTTCGGGCACATGCAGCTTCGTCTCCGCGATCAGGTCGCGCAGGCTCTCCAGCGGCGGATCCCCCACCGGCAGAAACACCCCCGCCTCGCCGCGCGCGTCGCGGTTGATGGTGGCGACGCCCTTCTCGCAACGCCAGATCAGGTCTGGCGCCATGCCGATCACCGAATAGCGCCCGCGCGCCGTGCCGCCCTCGACACTTTCCAGCAGGAAGGAATACGGCTGCCCATGCGCCGCCTTCATGAAGGCGGCCACCGGCGTCAGCAGATCGGCAATGCCGTGCCGCCAGACCAGCGCGCCGCGCCCCTGCTCATAGGCGGCACGAAACTCTTCAAAACGGTCTGGCGAAATTGCGTTCATCGTCCTTCAATCACTCGTAAATTCACTGATAAATCTGCGCGAGCAGTTTCTGGTTAACCGTCACCTTATCGCGCTGTTGCAACCCGTTCAGCAAACTCTCGCCCGCGTCGTTTTGCAATTCCTTCACCATCTCCTGTTGCAGCCGCGCATAATCAGCGGGGTCGGCCGCCTGGTCCGGCTGCACGGTCTTTACCAACGCCGCGACACTAAAGCCGCTGCCCGTCTGCTGCATCGTCGCCTGCCCGGGCTTCAGGGTAAACATCACCGGCACCATCTGGCTGGGCAGCCCGGCGGGCGGCACCGCGCGGGTGAACCCCGCGGTCATGTTCACGCTCGCCCCAATCGCCTGGGCCGCCGTCTGGATGCTCTGCCCCTGGTTCACCGCATGCATCAGGCTCGCCGCCTGCACCTCCGCCTCGCGGGTTATCTCCTGGCGCGTCCAGGCGCTCAGCACCTTCGCCTGCACCTGCGCATAGGGCTGCAAGGCCGGCGGCGTCACCGCGCTCACCGTCAACGCGAAATAACTGCCATCCGGCCCGTTGGTCAGCTGCGCCGGATCTCCCGCATGGGCCGCGAACACCGCCTTCACAATCGCCGCCTTCAGCGCCGCGCCGCCCGGAATCGGCGCCGGCGTGCCATCAGCCGCGTTGCCGTCCGCATCCATCGTGCCTTCCACCGCGGTCAGCCCCAGGTTCCCCGGCAGCTGGTCCAGCGGCGTCTGCCCGGCCAGCGCGTCCTGCAGATTATCCACATCCTGCGCCACTTCGGCCTGCGCCTTCTGCATCTGCAGGCTCTGCAACACCTGCGCGCGCAACGCCGCCGCATCCGTGCCGCTGGTGCTCGCATCCGTCACCTTGAACACATACATGACGTTGGTTCCGGCCACAGGTCCATTCACCTGGCCGGGCTGCGCCGCGAACACCGCCGCGCCCAGCGCCGGGGAGGGTATCTCCACCTGCTTGGCCTGCGTCAGCTCTATGCTATTCGCGCCGAATTTCTTCGCCATCGCCTGCATCTCCGCCCAGTCCGCCTTGCGCTTCCAGGCTGCTTCCAGGCGCGAGGATGCGGCGAGATTGTCCACCGAGATCACCTGCACGCTGCGCACCGGCACCGCCGGCGGCGTGGCCGCCGCGGCGCGGGCATAGGCGGCATCCACATCCGCCGGCGCCACAACCTCCTTGGGCGCCAGCAGCGCGGGGGAGAGAATGACGATTTTAGCGGTACGCAGCTCCGGCGCGGTGAACAGCGCGGGGTTATTCTGCCAGAAGCGCCGCAACACCGCATCGCCGGGCGGCTTGGGCTGGGCCTGCGCGGCAAAGGGTATATTCACCACCGCGGCAAAGCGCTGCTCTGCGATATAGCTGAACAACTGCCGCAGCAGCTCATCGGGCGGCGCCACGCCGCCGAGCACGGCGCCCAGCAACTCCTGCCCGGCGATGTCATCCTTGATCTCACCGATAAACCGGTCCGGCGTGGTATTGTTCTGCGCCAGAACCTGGTTGAACGTCTGTTCGTTGAACACGCCGTTGGTCTGGAAGCTGGGAATCGCGTCGATCATCGCGCGCACCGCGCTATCGGGCACCACGATGCCCAGGTGCCGCTGCTCATTCTGTAACAGCTGCTGGCGCAACACGCCGGAGAGCGCGCCCAACGCAAGCTGGCGCCGCGTGGCAAGGTCCGGCGTGCCGCCCCCGCTCTGGCTGGCCTGGTTCAGCGCCCGCTGATACGCCGCCTGCACCACGGAGACATCAATCTCCTGCCCCCCCACATGCGCCACGGCGGTATTGCTGCCGATCAGCGTGGTGACATTGGAAATGCCCCAAAACACGAAACCTATCACCAGCAGCGCGAAAAAACCCCGCGCCACCCAGTTTTCCAGCAATTTCCGTACCCAGACGATCATCGGCCCTATTTACCCCAAACCTCCGCCTCTATAGCTAGACGGCCAGGACTGGGCAATTGCAGGGAGGACGCAACGCACACACGGGGGCACCACCGGCACATACGCGCCGGACAGCAGCCGGATTTAGTACAACCCCGCAAGGGTATCGGCGAACATCCCGGCCGGAGCCGGGCGCTCAGCCTCGCCACGGCGCGCGCGCGGGTTGTTGTATTCTATATCCAGAGCCTGGGCGGCCAAAAGCGCCACAACAGAAACCGCCAGGATGACCAAAAACGTCAACATGATTTGTACTCCTTCAACGACCACGTGAGTATGTTGCATTGCGGCATACCGAATCAAGTTTTTTGCTGCATAGCAGCATAGGCAAATTTCGCAGCAAAACCGGAGAAAAAAATGCGGCAACTTATTGCAGGAAACTGGAAAATGCATGGCAAACTGGCCGATGTGGCAGGCTACGCCGCGGCCATCCGGCAGGCCCCGGCTCATGTGGACCTGCTGATCTGCCCGCCCTTCACCCTGCTGGACCGCTTCGGTTCTGCACTGAAAGGCAGCCCGGTGGCGCTCGGCGCGCAGGATTGCGCACCTTACCCGCAAGGCGCGCATACCGGCGATGTCTCCGCAGCGATGCTGCATGAAGCCGGTGCACAATACGTCATCCTTGGCCATTCCGAACGGCGCGAGAACCACGGCGAGACCAATGCCGACGTCGCCGCCAAGGTGGCCGCCGCCACCGCCGCCGGGCTGACCCCGATCGTCTGCACCGGCGAGACCGAGGCCCAGCGCGACGCCGGAGACGCCGAGGCCATGGTGCGCAGCCAGCTGGTCCACAGCCTGCCGCAGAATTTCACCGGCGCCGTGGCCTATGAGCCGATCTGGGCGATCGGCACCGGGCGCACCCCCTCCGAGGACGATGTCGCCGCCATGCACGCGGCCATCCGCGCCGTGCTGCTGCGCCATCTCGGCGCGGCGGGCGCCGGGGTGAAGATTCTCTACGGCGGCTCGGTCAAGCCCGGCAACGCCGCCAGCCTGCTCGCCTTGCCCGAGGTCGGCGGCGCGCTGGTCGGCGGGGCCAGCCTGCAGGCCGAAGACCTGCTGGCCATTGCTGCGGGCGCGCCCTGCGGCTAGAAGCCGCCCAACAGTTCCTTAAAGGTTGCCATGATTAAAGTTCTCCTCGTGCTGCACGTCTTCGTCACCATCGCGCTCATCGGCGTGGTGCTGATCCAGCGTTCCGAAGGCGGCGGCCTCGGCCTCGGCGGCGGCCAGGGCATGGGCAGCTTCATGTCCGGGCGGGGCACCGCCAACCTGCTCACCCGCACCACCGCGATTCTGGGCACGGCCTTCTTTGTGCTCTCTCTCTCGCTGGCCATGCTCTACAAGGGCGGCACGGCTGAAAACACCGCGGCAATCCTCAATGCCCCGGCGCAAAGCGGCCCGGCCGTGCCCGCCCCCGCCTCGGCGCCGGTTGCCCCCGCGCTGCCGCAAACCCCGGCTGACGCCCTGCCCGCGCCGGCGGCGCCCGCCGTGCCGGCACCCGCCAGCGCCCCGGCGCAATAGTTTTTTCCCCTTCGGTGCGCGGGGCTGCCATACTGGCGCGCGCGCATTTTCTCCTCTCGTTTTTTTCACCACTCATGTATGATTGGATTCCATGACGCGGTTTGTATTCATCACCGGCGGCGTGGTCTCTTCCCTCGGTAAGGGCATCGCCTCGGCGGCACTTGGCGCTTTGCTCCAGGCCCGCGGTTATTCCGTGCGCCTGCGCAAGCTTGACCCCTATCTTAATGTCGATCCCGGCACGATGAGCCCCTACCAGCATGGTGAGGTATTCGTGACCGATGACGGGGCGGAGACCGACCTGGACCTCGGCCATTACGAGCGCTTCACCGGCGTGGCCGCGAACAAGCTCGACAATGCCACCACCGGCAAAATCTACTCGGATGTCATCGCCAAGGAGCGGCGCGGGGATTACCTCGGCGCCACCGTGCAGGTGATCCCGCACATCACCGACGCCATCAAGGACGTGGTGCTGCGCGAATCCGAACAGTTTGATTTTGTGCTGGTGGAAATCGGCGGCACCGTCGGCGATATCGAGAGCCTGCCCTTCCTGGAGGCCATCCGCCAGCTCGGCAACGAACTCACCCCCGAACGCGCGATGTTCGTGCACCTCACGCTGGTGCCCTACATCCCCTCCGCCGGTGAGCTGAAGACCAAGCCGACCCAGCATTCGGTCAAGGAGCTGCTCAACGTCGGCATCCAGCCGCAAATGCTCATCTGCCGTTGCGACCGCGAAATCCCCGAGAACGAGCGGCGCAAAATCGCCAGCTTCTGCAACGTGCGGGCCGAAGCGGTGATCCCGGCGCTGGATGTGAACACGATCTACGCCGTGCCGATCTCGTATCATGAAGCGGGGATGGACCGCGAAGTGCTGCGCCATTTCGGGCTACCCTTTGAAAGCGAACCGAATCTGGCGCGCTGGCAGCGTATCGTGGATACCGTGCGCGCCCCGGAGGGCGAGGTCCGCATCGCCGTGGTCGGCAAATACACCAATTTGCTCGATAGCTATAAATCCCTGGCCGAAGCCCTGGCCCATGGCGGCATCGCCAACAAGGTGAAGGTCGTGCTGGACTGGGTGGATTCGGAAGTGTTCGAACAGCCCGATACCGTGCAGCAGCTTGATGGCGTGCATGGCATCCTGGTTCCGGGCGGCTTTGGCGAGCGCGGCACCCAGGGCAAAATTGAAGCCGTGCGGTTCGCGCGTGAGCGCAAGGTGCCGTTCCTGGGCATTTGTTTCGGCATGCAGATGGCCGTGATCGAGGCGGCGCGCAACCTGGCGGGCATGCCCGGCGCCTCCTCCACCGAGTTTGGCGCCTGCGAAATCCCCATCGTCGGCCTGCTCACCGAATGGGCCCGCGGCAACGACATCGAGCGCCGCCGCGCCGGTGGCGATCTTGGCGGCACCATGCGCCTCGGCGCCTTCCCCGCCGCCCTCGCCGCAGGCTCGCTGGTCCGCGAGGTTTACAACGGCGCGGCGCAGATCGCGGAACGCCACCGGCACCGTTTTGAGGTGAACATTCATTTCCGCGAACAGCTGGAAGCCGCCGGGCTGCAATTCTCCGGCCTCTCGCCGGATGGCGTGCTGCCCGAAATCGTCGAATACCCGAACCACCCCTGGTTCATCGGCGTGCAGTATCACCCGGAGCTGAAATCCAAGCCGTTTGACCCGCATCCGCTGTTCAAGGGCTTTATCGCCGCTGCCGTGGCGCAGTCGAGGCTCGTATGAAACATGTGACCGCCGGAAATCTGACAATCGGCAACGATCTGCCGTTCACGCTGATCGCGGGTCCGTGCCAGATCGAGTCGCGCGCGCACACCATGGAAGTTGCCAGCGTGCTGGCCGCACTTTCGCGCGAGCTTGGCATCGGCGTGATCTATAAATCCAGCTTCGACAAGGCCAACCGCACCTCGGCCGGCGCCGCGCGCGGCATCGGCATGGCGGAGGGTTTGAAAATCCTCAGCGAAGTGCGCGATGTTTTTGGCCTGCCGGTGCTGACCGATGTGCATGACGCAGCACAATGCGGCCCGGTGGGCGAGGTGGTGGATGTGCTGCAAATCCCCGCGTTTTTATGCCGCCAGACGGATCTGCTGCTGGCCGCCGGTGCCACCGGCAAGGCGATCAACGTGAAAAAAGGGCAGTTCCTGGCGCCATGGGACATGAAGAACGTCGCCGCCAAAATCGCCAGCACGGGCAATGAGAAAATCCTGCTGTGCGAGCGCGGGGCCAGCTTTGGCTACAACACGCTGGTGAGCGACATGCGCTCACTCCCGATCATGGCGGAAACCGGCTACCCGGTGGTGTTCGATGCCACGCATTCCGTGCAGCAGCCGGGCGGCATGGGCACCTCCTCGGGCGGCGAGCGGCGCTTTGCGCCGGTGCTGGCGCGCGCGGCGCTGGCGGTTGGCTGCGCCGCTGTGTTCATTGAATGCCATCCGGACCCGGACAACGCCCCCTCCGACGGGCCGAACATGATCCCGCTCGACCAGATGACGGCGCTGGTAAAGCGTTTGCAGGGGTTTGACGCGCTCGCCAAGGCATAAACCACGCTCCACGTGGAGCCCCCGCGCAAAAAGCCGCCTAACATATTGTTATGGCGGCTTTATTTTTTACTTGCACCCCAATTTGTGCGAGTTTAGTACGAAAAAACAACGAATTAACGGGCGGCCGCTCAAAGCTCGGCCCATTCCTCCTCCACCGCCGGAATTTCCATAGGCGCCACACGGCGCGCGGGCATGGCCGGCATTCTGGATTGTGCAGGCCGCGCGATGCTCTTTTTGGACGGCGGG
>JAJZCG010000083.1 GCA_021846225.1 Pseudomonadota bacterium
TATGTCCCAACGGATTTTAAGTCCGGTGCGTCTACCATTCCGCCACACCCGCACACCTAGCCGTCTATAAGGGCTCACCGGAACGAAGCCAAGAACCCGCGCCCGGCCCCCACCAACCCCATTGACGCGGCGCGTCCTCCCTTGGCAGCACAGAGCCGCATGGCCAGCCCATCTCCCCCTCCCGCCAAACGCCCCAGGGCGAAACCCGCGCCGCCGCCCGCGCGCACCCCGGCTCCTGCGCGCACCCCGGCTCCTGCGCGCGCGCGCCAGCATCTGCGCGCCGCCGCGTTTTTCATGCGCTACGCCACCATCACCGCCATTTGGGGCGCCGTTGGTCTCGGCCTTGCCGGTCTCTGGTTCACCTGGGACATGCCAAACCCCGCCACCGCCGTCACCACCGCGCGCCGCCCCGCCATCATGCTGCTGGACCCCGCCGGGCGCCTCGTCGCCCGCTTCGGCGACGCCTCCGGCCAGGTGGTGCTGCCGCAAAACCTTCCCCCCTATGTCCCCGCGGCCTTCATCGCCATCGAGGACCGGCGCTTCTACGCGCACGGCCCGTTTGATCTGCAAGGCATCCTGCGCGCCGGCCTGTCAGATCTCTTCCACCGCCGCATCGTGCAGGGCGGTTCCACGCTCACGCAGCAGGTTGCCAAAACCCTGTTTCTCACGGACCAGCGAACCCTGCGCCGCAAAATTCAGGAGGCCGTGCTCAGCCTCTGGCTCGCCAGGCATTATTCGCAGGCTGACATCCTCGGCATCTACCTCAACCGCGTTTATCTGGGCGAGGGCGCCTACGGCATAGACGCCGCCGCCAGACTCTATTTTGGTGTCCCCGCGGAGAAGCTCACCCTCGCCCAGGCCGCCATCCTGGCCGGGTTGCCCAAAGCCCCCTCCAGCCTCAACCCGCTGGCCAACCCGCAGGCCGCCGCCGCGCGCGCCACCCAGGTGCTGGATGCCATGGTTGCCACCCAGGCAATCACCCTGGACCAGGAGAACATGGCCGAGGCCCAGCTCGCCGGCGCCGCCTCGCCAACCTCGCGCACCTCCTGGTTCGCGCTCTGGCTCATGCAGAGCCAAGGCGCCGCCATCCCCGAGGGCGAGGACGTCACCCTCAAAACCACCCTCAATGCCGGGCTGCAAACCGTGGCCGAAGCCGCGCTGGACAACACCATCGCCATGAACGGCCCCGCCATGCATGTCTCGCAGGGCGCGGTGGTGGTGCTTGATGCCCGCACCGGCGCCGTGCGCGCCTTGGTCGGCGGCGTGGGCGACCGTGAAGGCTACAACCGCGCCGTGCTCGCCCGCCGCCAGACCGGCTCGGCGATCAAGCCCATCGTCTGGCTCGCTGGCCTGCGTGCGGGCATGTCACCGTCTGATACGGTGTTTGACGGCCCGCTCTACCTGCATGGCTACCACCCGCATGACTATGAGGCGACCTATCGCGGCAATGTCTCCATGACCGAGGCGCTGGCCGATTCCATGAACACCGCCGCCATCAGAATCCTGCTGCGCGCGGGCGGCGCGCGGCGCGTCATCGCTGTGGCGCGCCTGCTCGGCCTCGATGACGATTTCCCCGACGACGCCACCATGGCACTGGGCTCGGGTGGCGTGGGCGTGCTGCAACTGGCCGGCGCCTATGCCACCTTCTTCAACGGCGGCAACCGCGTGACGCCGTTTGGCGTGTCAGCCATCAACGGCGTACCGGTCGCCAACCCCGGCCCCGTGCCGGTCGTCAGCGCCGCCCAGGTCCAGGCGATCGCGGGTATGATGCGCGCGGTCGTCACCGGCGGCACCGGCACCGCCGCCTTCATCCCCAAGGTTTATACAGCGGGTAAAACCGGCACCACGCAGGACTACCGCGACGCCTGGTTCGCCGGCTACGCGCAGGGCGACATCATCGCCGTCTGGCTCGGCAATGACGACAACACCCCCACCAACAAGGTGCTGGGTGGTACGCTCCCGGCGCAGATATTCAAAACCATCGCCGTGGCGCTGGCGGGTTCGTAACGCCCCGGTTTCAGCCCTTCACCATGGTTCCGGTGCCGTCCGTTACGCTCACACGGGTGGGAATGCCCCGCGCCACCGCCGCGCCCACCGTGCAGAACGCCTCGAACTGTTCGAGCACGCGCGGCAAATGGCTGACGCTTGCGGCCGCTGCCGCGAAATGGATGGCGATTTCCAGTTGTTGCACGCGCAAATGGTTCGCCTCGTCGCGGCCCACGGTGGCGGTCGCGGTGGTGCTGATGGCGCCAGGGGTCTCGTGATATTTCCTCATCGCGAAATTGAAGCTGGAGGACATGCAGGCCCCCACGGCCGAAAGCAGCAGCTCCACCGGGTTCGGCCCGGCTGCGGCGCCCAGCGGCGGCGGCTCGTCGGAGATGAGCGCGGGCAACCCCCCGCCGTAATCATGCGAGAACTGAAAATTCTCTACCTGCCGCAAGGTGACGCTGTGGGTCTCTGCCATACTGTCCTCCATTCCCTGGAAATTGAAACCAACGGCGTCATCGCAAGCAGGCCACTGACAACAAAGGCCTACCGCCCCATCGCCGTCAGCATGAACCGCCGTTTCAGCCGCGGCATCCGCTCCACCGCCGCCAGCCCCGCATCGCGCGCCAGCCGCAGCAGCGGATTATTGGTGGAGAACAGCCGGTCCAGCGCGTCGGTTGCCACCAGCATGAGCATGTTGGCCGGCCGCCGCGCCGCCTGATACGCCGCCAGAAGCTCCGGCGTCCCGCAGTCTGTGGCCCCGGCCAGCAACTCCACCAGCGCGATTGCATCCAGCAGCCCCAGGTTCAGCCCTTGCCCCGCGATCGGATGCACCCCATGCGCCGCATCACCGATCAACGCCAAGCGCGTATCGTAATACCGCGCCGCGTACATCGCCGAGAGCGGATACGTCCACCGCCGCCCCACCAGCGCCACCTCGCCCAGATGCGTCCCAAGCCGTGTGCGCACTTCGGGCGCAAACCGCGCGTCGTCCATCGCCGCCAGCCGTTTCACGGTCTCATGCCGGTCGGTGAACACAATCGCCGAGAGATGCGGATGCGCCTGCGTTCCGGTCATCGGCAGCTGCGCGAACGGCCCGCCGGGCAGAAAATGCTCCAGCGCCACGCCCTCATGCGGTTTTTCATGCGCGATGGCGCACACCACGGCCGACTGCCCATAATTCAGCCGTGTCACCGCTATCCCGGCCTGCCCGCGCAGCTGCGAGCCCCTGCCATCCGCCGCCACCACAAGCCCGGCCGTGAAAACTTCCTCGCCCACGGTCACGCGCACGCCATGCACATCGCGCGAAACCTGCGCCGCCGCAGGGGCGCGCAGCGTTACCCCTGGCGTCTCGCGCAGCCGCTGGTTGATCGCGATGCGCAGGCTGCGCGCCTCTATGATCCAGCCAAACGCACCCTCGCCAACGTCGCCCGCGTTAAAATGCAGTTGCAGCTTTGAGGCCGGGCGCCCCACCTTGCCGTCCGTCACGTCGATCTTCTCAATAGGGCAGGGGGCAAAGGGCAGCGTCTCCCACAGCCCGGCCATATCCAGCAGCCGCTTGCATCCCGCGGCGATGGCATAGGCCCTCCCGTCGAAATCCGGGTGTTCCATCGGCGGCAGCGCCGCGCGGTCCACCAGCAGCACCGTTTTCCCTTGCGCCGCCAGGGCGCACGCCAAAGCGCCGCCAACCGGCCCGGCTCCGATAATCGCAATGTCATGGCTGAATGTCATGCCTCATATGTGGCAGAGCCTCGCCCGCGCGCAACCCATCCGCGTGGATTTCCGCGCCCGGCGAGGCTACCGCCGCCGCGCCGTTCTGGCACCCTTTGGTTTGCTCAAAAACAGGGCGTGTTTTTGCACATATTTTAAGCGCTTCAACCTGGTTTGCCCGATGGCGGCGCATAGAGCCGGGTCCGAGGTGGCGGACAAACCGGAGCAGGCGGCTTCCAGCGGCTTTAACGTTTGGATGATCCGCAACGGCACGGTCCTTGCTTTCCTCCTACGGCGCAAACCCAAAGAGCTTTCCACAACGTGCTCTGCTGACCTGCCCAGGCTCCAGGTCATCCAAAAGCAGAGGAAAAGAGGAACAAACACGCGATGAGTAAACGATCAATATTGGCGGTCCCGGCAGGCTTGGCCCTGCTCGTCGCAGGCGCCGCGCCAGCCTTGGCGCAAACCGCAGCCCCCACGTTGAACTCCGGCGACACGGCCTGGATGCTGACCTCATCGGTCCTGGTTCTGATGATGACGGTCCCCGGCCTCGCCCTTTATTACGGCGGCCTGCTGCGCCGTAAAAACATTCTCGCCATGCTGATGCAGTGCTTCTTCGCCACGGCGTTGATCTCGGTGCTCTGGGTGATTGTCGGCTACAGCCTCGCCTTCACGGCCGGCAGCGGCCCCAGCGCGCCCTTCATCGGCGGCTTCTCGCGCGTCATGCTGAACGGCGCCGGCCTCAACGGGCTTTCCGGCACCATCCCGGAGACCGTGTTCGCCATGTTCCAGTGCACCTTCGCGATCATCACCCCGGTGCTGATCCTGGGCGGCCCGGCTGACCGCTTGAAATTCTCCTCCGCCATGGTGTTCCTCGGCATCTGGCTGCTCGCGGTTTATGCCCCCATTGCCCACATGGTCTGGGGCCCCGGCGGCTTCCTCGCCAACGCGGGCGTGCTGGATTTCGCAGGCGGCACCGTCGTGCATATCAACTCAGCCGTTGCCGGTCTGGTCGCCGCCATCATGGTTGGCAAGCGCACGGGCTACGGGCGCGACAACATGGCCCCGGCTGACCTGGGTTACACCATGCTCGGCGGCGCGCTGCTCTGGGTTGGCTGGTTCGGCTTCAACGCCGGTTCCGCCCTCACCTCCGGCGGCCAGGCTGGCATGGCGATGATCAACACCCACCTTGCCACCTCCGCCGCCGTGGTCTCGTGGACCCTCACGGAGTGGATGCTCAAGGGCAAACCCAGCCTGCTGGGTGCCGTCTCCGGCGCCGTCGCCGGGCTTGTCGCCATCACCCCCGCCTGCGGCTTCGTGGGTGTCAGCGGCGCGCTGGTCATCGGCCTGGTTGCCGGCGTGGTCTGCTACTGGGGTGTCACCGGCTTCAAGGGCATGTTCCAATATGACGACGCGCTGGACGTCTGGGGCGTGCACGGCCTGGGCGGCATCTGCGGCGCCATGCTCACCGGCGTGTTCGCCCTCAACGAAGTCGGCGGCCATGCCGGCCTCATCGAAGGCAATGCCCACCAGCTGCTGATCCAGGCTGAAGGCATCATCGTCACCATCCTCTACAGCGGCATCGTCAGCTTCATCATCCTCAAGCTCATTGACCTGACAATGGGCCTGCGGGTCAGCAAGGAAGACGAGATCCAGGGGCTGGACATCACCCAGCACGGCGAGGTCCTGCAGCACCTCAGCTGATCCTGGACAAACCGCAAAGCAAACAGCGCCGCAAGGCGCTGTTTGTGTTTTTGCACGCCGCCACATGAAAACAAAAACACTTTGAGAATCAGTGCCCTCCCTCATATAGTCGAGACATGGCGGTAAATTTTGAGGCGCGGCGGTTCATCTCCCCAGCACTGCGGGCGCAGCTGCGCCGGCGCGTGTCGGAACTGGGCGCCATTGCCTGCGCGCTCGCGGGCCTTACCCTGCTGCTGGCGCTGGTCTCCTACAACCCGGCCGACCCTTCTTTTGACACCGCGACCGCCGCGCGCACCGGCAACCTCGCCGGGCCGTTCGGGGCCAGCTTCGCTGATCTTACACTTCAGGGGTTTGGCATCGCCGGTTTCATCCCGCCGATGATTTTGCTGGCCTGGAGCTACCGGCTGGGCGCGCGCGGGGCCATCGGGCATATCAAACTGCGTATCGTGCTGGGTGGCCTCGCCTTGCCGCTGGTGGCCACCGCGCTGGCCCTGGGCCTTGCGATCATCCCCGGCCCGCCGGTCAGCTGGCCCGTGCCCTCGGGCATCGGCGGCACCGCGGGCACCATTCTCTCCGGCGCTTTCGCCTCCGCCGGCGCCTCGCTGCTGGGGCGCGTCGGCAGCGGCATCATGCTGCTGGTCATCCTCGTCCTCGCCATGTCCTCCTTTGGCTATGCGCTGGGCTTTACCCCGGGCGAATGGCGCTCAGGCGGGGCCAAGGCCGCGCGGGCCGCCGCCGTTTCCGTCGCGCAGAGCCGCCGTGGCGCCGAGGCCGTCTCCTCCTGGATCACGCCATTATTCGCGGGCGCGCCCGCCGCGCCGGCCCGCGCTTGGGGAGGCGCTGGCGTTGCGCCGGGCCAGCAGCCCGCCCTGGCTGAGGACGAACCCGACGGCGACGCCCCCATCCCCTTCCTGCCGCTGCGCGCCAAGCCGCTCATAAAGCCCGCGGCCCCGGCCAAAAAAGCCCCCGCCAAGCAGGAGCGCCTGCCCCTGCTGGAAGTGGGCTGGAACTGCCCGCCGCTGGACCTGTTGCGTGCCGCCCCCGCGCGCGCCAGCACTGGCCCCAGCGCCGAATCCCTGGAATCCAACGCCCGCCTGCTGGAGACCGTGCTGCAGGACTACGGCGTGCAGGGCAAAATCGTGGAAATCCGGCCCGGCCCGGTGGTCACGCTCTACGAGCTGGAACCCGCCCCCGGCATCCGCTCCTCGCGCGTCATCGGCCTGGCGGACGACATCGCCCGCTCCCTCTCCGTCGTTGCCGTGCGCATCGCCACCGTCTCGGGGCGCAACGTCATCGGCATCGAAGTCCCCAACGCCAAGCGCGAGACGGTCTATCTCTCCGAGCTGCTCGGCTCGGAGATGTGGGATGGCCAATCCGGCAAGCTCTCCATCGCGCTGGGCAAGGACATCTCCGGCGCCCCCATCGTGGCGGACCTCGCCCGCATGCCGCATCTGCTCATCGCGGGCACCACCGGCTCGGGCAAATCCGTCGGCGTCAACGCCATGATCATGAGCCTGCTCTTCCGCCTCTCGCCCGAGCAGTGCCGGCTCATCCTCATCGACCCCAAAATGTTGGAACTCTCCGTCTATGACGGCATTCCCCATCTGCTCTCCCCGGTTGTCACCGAACCGGCCAAGGCGGTCGCCGCGCTCAAATGGGTGGTGCGTGAAATGGAGCGCCGCTACCGCTCCATGAGCCAGCTCGCGGTGCGCAACATCGCAGGCTACAACGAGCGGGTGGAAGAAGCCCGCGGGCGCGGCGAGGTCGTCACCCGGCGCGTGCAGACCGGGTTTGATTCCGAGACCGGCAAGCCCGTGTTCGAGGATCAGCCGCTCGCCCTGGAGCCGCTGCCCTTCATCGTCGTCTTCATCGACGAAATGGCCGACCTCATGATGGTCGCGGGCAAGGAGATCGAAATCGCGGTGCAGCGCCTGGCGCAAATGGCGCGCGCCGCGGGCATCCATGTCATCATGGCCACCCAGCGCCCTTCGGTGGATGTCATCACCGGCACCATCAAGGCCAATTTCCCCACCCGTATCAGCTTCCAGGTCATCTCCAAGTTCGACAGCCGGACGATTCTGGGCGAGCAGGGGGCCGAACAGCTCCTCGGCCAGGGCGACCTGCTCTACATGCAGGGCGGCGGGCGCATCACCCGCGTGCACGGCCCCTTCGTCTCCGACCAGGAGGTGGAGGCCGTGGTCGCCTATCTGCGCGAGCAGGGCGAACCCGCCTATCTCGACGAAGTCACCGAACCGGCCGATGACGAAGCCGCCAGCCTCTCGGGCGGCGCCACCGGCGGCAACACCACGGGCGAGAACGCGCTATACGACCAGGCTGTCTCCCTGGTCGCGCGCGAGGGCAAGGCCAGCACTTCCTTCATCCAGCGCCACCTGCAAATCGGCTACAACCGCGCCGCCAAGTTGATCGAGCAGATGGAAAAAGACGGCGTCGTCAGCCAGGCCAACCATGTCGGCAAGCGCGAGGTTCTGGTTCGCCGCGAAAAAGATGATTAATCTCTGGTTGTCATCTCGTTGGGTATGGTTGATAGATTAATACCTGATGAGTAAGTCAGGCAATCGCGCAGACTCAGGAGCCAGCCTCGGCGCCGTGCCGTTGCGGGCCGACAAAATTGGTGCCGCCAGCCAGATGCTCAGCATCGAGGCCCGGCAAAAACTCGCCCTCATTGCATCAATCCGTCATTTCAGCGCCGGCGAGACCCTGTTTCACGAAGGCGACGAGGCCGCATTCATTTTCAACATCATCTCCGGCGTGGCAAAATCCTATAGTTTTCTGCCAGATGGCCGGGAGGTGATCCAGGCCTTCCTGTTCGCCAACGATCTGATCGGCCCGCTGGGCGGAGAGCGTTTCGTCAACACCGTCAAAGCGATCACCCCGGTCGTGGCTTACACCTTGCCGCTCCCGGCATTGGTGAAGTTGTTGCGCGCGGACCCTGGCCTGCAATGGCAATTTCTGATCAAGGCGTGTCATGAGCTGCGCCAGGCGCAGCAGCACGCCATCGCCCTGTCGCAAAACAGCGCCAAACAGCGGCTGCTTATGCTGTTCAACCTGCTGCGGCTGCATAACGAGCCGCTAGGCGCCAGCGCCGGCCATATCCAGCTGCCGATGCCCCGCACCGATATCGCCGACTACACCGGTCTCGCGGTTGAGACCGTCAGCCGCGCGCTGCATCAGCTCCAGCGCGAGGGGGTCATTCGCCTTATCAGCCAGCAATGCATTGAAATTACAGATGAAAGCACTTTTGCCGCGGCGTTGGCCGTGGAAATCTAGCCGCGGGCGCCTCTAAATTGTAAACATAGAGGGTAATTCGGACTTCAAATCGGCCTGCAAAGCGGATCAACATGAAGTCATCGCACCCTAAAAATGCTGCACTGCAAAATTTTCTCGCACACCCGCTGATTTTATGCCAGAACAGGCGCCAGTTCCCCTGTGGAGGAGGTGCTTATGCCTGACCATCCGCTCATCAATCTCTTTTCGCACAACAAACCGGACGATACCCCTTGGCGCACCGATGGCCTGCGGGATTTTTTCCTCTACCGCGACCTTGGCGTCGCCGCCGCCACCGGCGGGCGCGTCATCGCCCAGCTGGTCAAGGCCAATCTCGCCCGCCCGCCCGAACATGGCACCGGCTGGCACCAGCATATCGCGGATTTCCATATCGTCATCATGACCAAAGGGTGGGCCCGCTTCATGTACGGGGCGCAGGAGCACCTCGTCCAAGCCGGGGACTGTGTGCACCAGCAGCCAGGCATCACGCATTATTTATTCGATTACGCGCCCGACATGGAATACCTGGAAATCACCTCTCCGGCGGATTTCGGTACGGTTGAGGTGGCAGGACCATGCCCGGTTCCGCCTCCCACACCCTGGCCCGGCGGGTGATAATGAAAAAAGAGCCGGGTTGCGCCGGCCCTTCGCGGGGATGCCCAATGAGCCGTTCAGAAATCCAGATCCAGTTCGATGATTTCCTGCGGTTCCTCGCGCGAGTCCGAGACCCACTCCTTCATCGGCCCCCATTTCATGATCGTATCGCAGTAATCCTGGCAGATCGGGCCAACCGTCACGTCATAGCTCAAAAACCGCGTCACCACCGGCGCATACATCGCATCCGCGATGGTTGGCCGGCGTCCGAACAGGAACGGCCCCTTCCAAGTCGCCAGGCAATCGGTCCAAACGGTGGTCACCCGGTCTATATCGGCCTGCGCCGAGGACCAGACGGTAAAGCCCGGCTTGCGGAAGCGCAGGTTCATCGGCAGCGAGGAGCGCAGCGCCGCGAAGCCGGAATGCATCTCCCCCGAGATGGAGCGGCAGCGCGCGCGCGCTATTTTCTCCGCGGGCAGCATCTGCGCCTCGGGGAACAGCTCGTTCAGATATTCGGCGATGGCCAGCGTATCCCACACCGTCACCTCGCCATGAATCAGGCAGGGCACCAGAATCGAGGAGGTGCGCATCAGCAGCTCTTCCTTGGCGCGCGGGTCGTCGGGCGAGACCCGCTCCTCGGCAAAGTCAATTCCGGAGAGTTTAGCGAGGAGGTAACCCCGCAACGACCAGGAGGAATAATTTTTGCTGCTGATCAGCAGGGTGGCCTCGGTCATATTTGCCCTTGTCCTTTTTGCAAAAATAGACACATTATCATCAAATGCGAGTCAACCGTACAATGCCGTACTAGAAGTGTTCAGTAACTTGCCGGTAATTTATTCTGTCTAGGATTAAACTATGATCTACCAGATGTATCAGGCGCAAGCCGATATCATGGACCCGTTTCGTAGATTCGCGCGAAATAGCAGTGCGTTGCTTCGCAGCGTCTCCCCCGGCCAGCCTTATGGTATCGCCTTGCGCCACGTCACCGCCGCTCTTGATGTTTTCGGGCATTCCGGAACCACGCATAAACGGCCTGATTACGCGATCGACGATGTGCAAATAGGAAACAGTATCGTTAAGGTTGAAGACGAGGTGGTTTACGCCACGCCGTTCGCAAGTCTGGTGCATTTCAAAAAGGATACCGGCCGCAAACAGCCGAAAGTCCTGCTGGTCGCCCCGCTGTCCGGGCATTTCGCCACATTGTTGCGCAACACGGCCGAGGTTCTGCTGCAGGACCATGACGTGTATATCACTGACTGGCATAACGCGCGGGACATCCCGGTCGATGCCGGGCGCTTCGGCTTTGACGAATACGTCGAGCATGTCATCAAATTCCTGGAATATCTGGGCCCGCGCTGCCATGTGGTCGGCGTCTGCCAGCCCACAGTGGCGGTGCTCACCGCGGTCTCTGTCATGGCGGAAGACTCCAACCCCGCGACTCCGCGCAGCATGACCCTGATGGCCGGACCGATCGACACCCGCCGCAACCCGACCAAAGTTAACATTCTCGCCAAAACCAAGCCGATCTCATGGTTCGAGCAGGAAATGACCGATGTCGTCCCGTGGCGTTACCGTGGCGCCGGGCGGCGGGTTTATCCTGGCTTCATGCAGCTCACCGCCTTTGTCTCCATGAATCTGGACAAGCATATCGGCGCGCAGATCCACCAGTTCCGCTCCCTGGCCTCCGATGACAAGGAGGCCGCCGCCAGCCACCGCGAATTCTATGATGAATACCTCGCCGTCATGGACCTGCCGGCCGAGTTCTACCTTGAAACCGTGCAACGCATTTTCATGGATCACGACCTGCCCAAGGGCGAACTGCGCTACAAAGGCCGGCTGGTTGACCCCGGCGCGATCAAAAAGACCTTCGTGTTCACCGTGGAAGGTGAGCGCGATGACATCTGCGGCCTTGGCCAGACCTCGGCGGCGCTGGACCTCTGTACCAATCTGCGCCCGCTGCTCAAGCGCCATCATATGCAGACCGGCGTCGGCCATTATGGCGTTTTTTCGGGCAAGCGCTGGCAGAACGAGATCTACCCCCTGGTCCGCGAAGTCATCGAGTTCAGCGTCTAGAGCCAGATGACATGAGATGGAATCGCGCAGCGCTTCCATCTCATGTCTGAATCCGCCGCGAGCTTATGAAGATGAAAGCTTATGAAGATAGGGCATGATGACTTCCAATTGACCCCGTTTTGCGGCCGATTTGAAGTCTCAATCGCCATCCTCACCTGAGCGAACCTCAAACGATCGCACTCTCGCTATTTTCCGAGGGCGATTCACGCTTTCGGTTCGTCCACCTGAGCGAACCTCAAACGATCGCACTCTCGCTATTTTCCGAGGGCGATTCACGCTTTCGGTTCGCTCACCTGAGCGAACCTCAAACGATCGCACTCTCGCTATTTTCCGAGGGCGATTCACGCTTTCGGTTCGTCCACCTGAGCGAACCTCAAACGATCGCACTCTCGCTATTTTCCGAGGGCGATTCACGCTTTCGGTTCGCTCACCTGAGCGCACCTCAAACGATCGCACTCTCGCTATTTTCCGAGGGCGATTCACGCTTTCGGTTCGCTCACCTGAGCGAACCTCAAACGATCGCACTCTACAACGCAGCCCCGGCGACGGCGCAGAAAATGACCACCAGCAGCGGCCTTGCGCGCCCAACCACCAGCAACAGCAAAGCCGCACCGGCAATCGGCAAATCCCAGGGGCTATGCACCGTGCTCAAGGTCAGCAGGTTGATGAACGCAGCCCCCAGCACCCCGACCACGGCGGCATTCACCCCCATCATCGCCGTAGCCACCCACCGGTGGCTGCGCAAAACCTCCCAATAGGGCAGGGTGGCCGCCACAATCAGCAGGCCCGGCATAAAAATCGCCAGGGTGGCAATCGCCGCCCCCCATATGCCGCCGGGTCCGCCGCTGGCCATCGCGCCCA
>JAJZCG010000084.1 GCA_021846225.1 Pseudomonadota bacterium
CAAGCTGGTCCGCGTCGTCAAAGGCGCTATCTGGGATGTCGCGGTGGACATTCGCCACGGCTCGCCCACCTACGGAAAATACGCCGCCGCGATACTGAGCGAGGCCAATTGGGCGCAGCTGTGGATTCCCGGCGGCTTCCTGCATGGTTTCTGCACCATCGAGCCCAATACCGAGGTGATCTACAAAGTCACCGCCGATTATGACCGCGCGGCCGAGCGCGCCGTTATCTGGAACGACCCCACCCTCGCCCTGCCCTGGCCCGTCGAGCCCGGCAAAGCCCTGCTTTCGGACAAGGACATGGTGGCCCCGCGCCTGGCCGAGTGCGAATCCTGGTTCGCCTACAAATGATCCTCATCACCGGCAGCACCGGCCAGCTCGGCCAGGAATTGGTCAAACTCTGCACTGAACGCGGCCTTGCCTTCCGCGCCGTCTCCCGGCCCGAATTCGACTTCGAGCAGCCCGGAAGCGTGGCAACCTGCTTTGCCACCACCAACCCCACCCTCGTCATCAACGCCGCCGCCTACACCGCGGTGGACAAAGCCGAAACCGACCAGGATGCCGCGCGCGCCGGCAACCACACCGGCCCGCTGCACCTCGCGCAATTGTGCGAAGCCGCCAACATCCCCTTTATCCACGTCTCAACCGACTATGTGTTCGACGGCGGCAAAGGCGCACCCTATGTTGAGAGCGACCCCACCAACCCCACCGGCGTCTACGGCGCCACCAAGCGCGACGGCGAAGCCGCCATCCTGAACAACACAACCGCCAAAGCCATCATCCTGCGCACCTCTTGGGTCTATGCCGCGCACGGCAAAAACTTCTGCAACACCATGCTGGCCGCCGCGCGGCGCTTGCCCACCCTGCGCGTGGTGGCCGACCAGCGCGGCACCCCCACCGCCGCGCCGGACCTCGCCCAGGCGATTCTCGCCATCGCCGCCCGCCTGCAACAAACCGGCTGGCAGCCGCAATACCGCGGCATCTTCCACGCCACCGGCGCGGGCGAGACCACCTGGCACGGCTTCGCCACCGCCATCTTCGAGGCAGCCGCCGCCAGCCAGAGCCCGCCGGAGGTGCAGCCCATCACCACCGCCGACTGGCCAACCCCCGCCCGCCGCCCCGCCGACTCACGGCTCGATTGCACCAAACTCGCCGAGGTGTTCGGCGTCACCCTGCCCCCCTGGCGCACCAGCCTGGGGCCAATCGTGCAGCAATTGCTGGCTCTCACGTCTCCGCCCCAACCCTAGGTGGCCTATGCGGCGGCGCAGCATAAATTGCGTTAATTCATTGCCTCGATGCGTTTTGTCTCTGTATACCTGTATATGATGAATCCCGATGCCACGGTTAATTGAGGACATGAAGCAACGCATGATAAAAGCCCTATGTCCCATGCCCGGATCATCCCGCGATGGTGACTTCGCTTGAGCCGCATTGCCTCGGCTTGCGCGTGGCCAACCGTCAGCATCCTGCTTTCAACCTACAACGGCGAAGCCTTTCTCCAGGCTCAGCTCGAAAGCTTTACCGCGCAACGCTACACCCGCTGGGCCCTGCTCTGGCGTGACGACGGCTCCACCGACGGCACCATCCCCATCATGCGTGCCTTCACCGCCGCCAACCCGAGCCGCTGCACGGAGGCCGCCAGCTCCGGCCCGCATCTGGGCGCGGCGGAGAGTTTCCTAACCCTGCTGCGCGAGAGCCGCGGCGCTGAAATGGTGGCCTTTTCCGACCAGGACGATGTCTGGCTGGCTGATAAATTGCAGCACGCGGTGGAATCCCTGCGCCCGGCCGGCAGCGAGCCCGCTTTATACTGCGCCCGGCAATATCTGGTGGATGCCGCCCTGCGCGGCACCAAACTCTCCGCGCTGCACAACAACACGCCGGGGTTTCCCGCCAGCCTCACGCAGAACATCGCCAACGGCAACACGCTGGTGATGAACGCCCCCGCCGCCCTGCTGGTTGCGGGCCTGGGCCGGCCGGAGGGCACGGTGCATGACTGGTGGAGCTATATCGTCGTTTCCGCCTGCGGCGGCCGGATCATTTTTGACCAGCGCCCGCAGGTGCTCTACCGGCTGCACAAAAACAACCTGATCGGCTCGTCGCGGCCACTGCCAGCCCGCGCGCTTGCCGCCATCCGCCGCGGCCCGAAAATATTCATGACCATGATGCACCGGCACGCCGATATTCTGGCCGCCGGCGCCAGTCACCTCACCCCGCAAGCCCGTCACGACCTCAAAACCATCCAGTCCGCGCTCCAGGGCGGATTGCTTCCCCGGCTGGCGGCCCTGCGCTGTACACGCTTCCGCCGCCGCACGCTGCTGGAAAACCTGCTGTTCGGCCTCTGGTTCATCACCGAAAAACCCCGCGCCGCGTGGAGCCCACAGCATCAGCCGCGCAAGCCGGGCCAGGGCACGGCCGAGCCGGACGAATTGCGGCTGAACCGCCCCGCAACCCAGTCTTAGAGTCTGATCGTTTGAGGTTGACGCGCGCCAGCGTGGCAACCGAAAGCGTGAATCAGCCTCTTATCAAAGAGTCTGATCGTTTGAGGCTGCCGCGCGCCAGCGTAGCAACCGAAAGCGTGAATCAGCCTCTTATCAAAGAGTCTGATCGTTTGAGGCTGTCGCGCGCCAGCGTGGCAACCGAAAGCGTGAATCAGCCTCTTATCAAAGAGTCTGATCGTTTGAGGCTGTCGCGCGCCAGCGTGGCAACCGAAAGCGTGAATCAGCCTCTTATCAAAGAGTTAGAGAGCGCGTTCGGGGGGCGCTCTTGCGTCAACCCAAACCTATCGCGCGCTATTGTCTCCGCGCAGACCGCTCTCAGGCCACCGCGCCCCGCTGCACGGATTGTTTGGGTTCCGGGTCGTCCGCGCTGGGGCTTAAGGCTTCCAGCAGGGCATTGCGCAGCTGGTTGAGCTTGCGCTCGTTTTCCACCTTCATGCCGAACACGTCCTTCACATAGAACACGTCCACCGCGCGCACCCCGTAAGTGGTCACATGCGCCGAGGCGATCTGCAATCCCTGCGCCGAAATCGCCGAGGTCACATCATGCAGCAAGCCGGGGCGGTCGCGCCCGTTCACCTCCACCACCGTATGCCGGTTGGAGGCGCGGTTATCCACCACCACGCGCGGCGGCACATGAATCGCGCGCATCCGCGCCGGAATCAGGCTGCGGGTGGCCTTACGGATCTCCGAGGCCAGCCTGAGCCGCCCCGAGAGCGCCTGTTCGATCAACGAGGAGAGCCGCGCCAGCCGGTGCGGCGCGTCATACGGCCCGCCGTTGGCATCCTGGATCCAGAACGTATCCAGCGCCATACCGTCGGTCAGCGTATGAATGCGCGCATCCACGATCGAGGCCCCGGCAATCGCCAGCGCGCCCGCAATCCGGCTGAACAGCCCGGCATGGTCGGCGGTATACACCACAACCTCGGTCACCGCGCGGGCCGGCAACGGCTCGGCATGCACGGTCAGCGGCGCATCGCGCTGCTTGGCGTCGCGGATCATGCGGGCATGGCGCTCGATACTCTCGGGGTCGAAGCCAAGCCAGTACGAGGGATAGCCCAGCGCCAGAAACTCCTCGCGCGCCAGCTCCGGCCAATCCGCCAGAAGAGAGGAGACAACCTCCTTCACCCGGCTGATCCGCGCATCGCGCTCGGTGGTGGAGAGCCCACCCTCCAGCACCTCGGCCACGCGCGAATACAGCTCGCGCAGCAGCGTCGCCTTCCAGCCGTTCCAAACCTTGGGCGAGACCGCCCGCATATCGGAGACCGTGAGCACCAGCAGCAGCCGCAGCCGCTCCGGACTCTGGATGGTATCGGCTAGATCGAGAATGGTCTTCGGGTCATCAATATCGCGTGAGAACGCCGTCTGCGTCAGCATCAGATGATGCAGCACCAGCCAGGAGACCATCTCCGTCTCCTCGGCGCTCAACCCCAGCGCCGGGCCCACATAAAGTGCGATCTCCGCGCCCAGCACGGAGTGGTCCCCGCCCCGCCCCTTGGCAATGTCATGCAGCAGCAGCGCCACATACAGCGCCCTGCGCGACTGCACCTGGTCGATCAGATCAGTGGCGACCGGCGCAATTTCCTTCAGCTCCCCCGCCTCTATGGTATTGAGCACCCTGATCGCATGCACCGTATGCACATCCACGGTGTACACATGGTAGGTGTCGAACTGCATCTGCCCCACAATGCGCCGCCAGTCGGGCAAATAACGCCCCAGCACCCCGGTCTCGTTCAGCAGCCCCAGCCAGCGCGCGGAATCGCACGTCCGCTCATCGCCATCGCCCTCTTCCTGGCCACAGAGCAGGTTCATGAACAGCGTCGCGGCCTTTTTGTCGCCGCGCAGCTCGGCCCCCAGCGGGGCGGAACGGATCAACGTGCGCAGCGCCAGCGGGTGCAGCTCCAACCCGCGGTCGCGCGCGCACAGCAAAATCCTGAAAATACTCGCCGGATCCGTCTGCGGGTCATGCCCCGGCGCAAACAATATCTTGCCGTCCGCCAGCACGAAACCAGCCTCCACCAGCGCCGCATCGGTCTCCGCCGCAATCGCCGGCGGCCCCAGCGCCGCGCGCACCAGGGCCGGCTCCAAAACGCCGGTCACCCGCGCCACCTCGCGCACCATCAGGAAGTAGTGGCGCATGAAGCGCTCCACCCCGTCCTGGCGGCCATGGCGCGTATAGCCCATGCGCGCACCAACCACGGGCTGGAAATCAAACGTCAACCGCTCTTCCGCCCGCCCTGCGACATAATGCAGATGGAAGCGCACACTCCACAGATATTCCCACGCCCGCTTGCAGGAGCGCGCCTCCGTCGCGGTCAGAATCCCGCCGCCCGGCGCATCCTTGCCCACCAGCTCGGTCATCGCGAAGGTGTTGAACACATAGCGCGCCAGCCAGTAGAGCGTCTGCAAATCGCGCAGACCGCCCTTGCCCTCTTTCACATTGGGCTCGACCATGAACGGCGTCTCGCCGAACCGGCGATGGCGCGCCGCGCGCTCGGCCTGCTTGGCGATGATATAGGCCCCCGGCCCATCGGCCGTGCAATCCGCGCGGAAAGCCTTCTGGAAATCCACGAACAGCGCCCGGTCGCCGGTTAGGCAGCGCGCATCCAGCAGCGAGGTGCGGATGGTCACATCCTTGCGCGCCTCCTCCAGACAATCGCTGATGGAGCGGGTCGCATGGCCGACCTTCAGCCCCAGGTCCCACAGAAAATACAGGATGAACTCAACCGCCCGGTCCACCTTGTCCGAGGCTTTTCCCCCGGTGAGAAACAGCAGGTCGATATCCGAGAACGGCGCCAGCGTGGCGCGGCCATAACCGCCGGTGGCCGCCATCGCCAGCCTGTCGCGCGCCTCCAGCGGCAGCATCGCCAGCGTATAGGCAAACAACGAGTTAACCAGCTCATCCATCAACCCCGCATGCAACCGCGCGGCGGTCAGCCCGTTCAGCCCGTCGCGCTCAAAGCGCTGCTGCACATAGGTCTGAATCCGGCCAAGCTGACGGCGAAACCCCGCCAGCGCGGCCTCACGCGGCGGCGGCTCGCCCAACAAAACAAGTTCGGCCAGAGCGGTGGCAATTTCGGGTTGCTTGGGAGATGTCAACATATCGTACACGCTAGATCAATCTGTCAGCAATGGGAAAGCCGTGTTTTGGTTTTTTGCAGAAATTTTTACCCAGAGCGGGCTCCCGCACGCAATATTTACACATCGCCCGTCCCGTCCATCCGCCGGCGCAGCGCATAGAGCGCATCCAGCGCCTCGCGCGGGCTCATCCGGTCGGGGTCCAGCGCCTCAAGCTCCCCCAGCACATCCTGGCGCGCATCGGTTTGTTCCTGCGCAACATTGGCGAATAAAGGCAGCGCCGAAGTTGCCGGAACATCGCGTTCCGCCGCCTTCAACAAAATTTCCGCCCGTCTGGCCACGCTCTCGGGCACCCCGGCCAGACGCGCCACATGCACGCCCCAGCTCCGCTGCGCCGACCCGCGCACAACCTCATGCATAAACACCACCTCGCCCTTAAATTCCTTCACCCGCATCGTATGAGGGGTCAGCCTGGGCAAAGCCTCGGCCAATTGAAATAACTCATGGAAATGTGTGGCAAATATGGCGCGGCACCGGTTGCTGTTATGCAGCGCCTCCAGCACCGCCTGCGCAATCGCCAGCCCGTCGCGCGTGCCCGTGCCGCGCCCGATCTCATCGACGATCACAAAACTCTTAGGCCCGGCCTGATGCAAAATCGCCGCGGTCTCAATCATCTCAACCATGAAGGTCGAGCGCCCCGAGGCCAGATCATCCGCCGCCCCCACGCGCGAGAACAGCCGGTCCACCAGCCCCAGCCGCATTGCCTCGGCGGGCACCGGCAATCCGGCCTGCGCCAAAATCACCGCCAGCGCGTTCTGGCGTAAGTATGTGGATTTGCCGGCCATGTTCGGCCCCGTCAGCAGCATCAGCCGCTGCGCCGGGCCAAGCTGGCAGTGGTTGGCGATAAACCCGCCCCCCGGCGGCAACGCCGCCTCCACCACCGGATGCCGCCCGGATTTTATCTCAAACGCCTCGTCGCCGGAAAGCTCCGGACAGCAAAACCGCCCGGTGGCGGAAAGTGCCGCGGCAGACTGCAAAACATCCAGCAGCGCCAGCGCCTGCGCGCAGCCCGCCAGCGCTTCCGCCTGCGCCAGAACCTGCTTCACCAGCCACGCGAACACAATCGCCTCGCGCCCCGCCGCCTGCGCCGCCGCTTCCGAAATCCGCTGGTCCAGCGCGGAGAGTTCCGGATGTGTAAACCGCGCGCCATTGGCCATCCCCTGGCGCAAAATCAACTCAGGGTTTTCCCGCAGCTTCTCCACCGCAACCGCTGGCACCTCGAGCACATACCCCAGCTGCGCATGATGCCGTATCTTCAACGACGCCACGCCATACCGCGCCGCCAGCTCGCTCTGGAACTGCGCGATCACCTGGCGCGTATTGTCGCGCAACGCCCTTTGCGCATCCAACTCCGGGTCAAACCCGGCCGCAATCGCCGCGCCATCCTCCAGCCGCAGCGGCGCCGGCTCGGCCAGCGCGCGGCCCAGCACATCGGCCAGCTCCGGCGCCGGGTCGAGTGCCGCCGCCGCCTCGTCCAACAACCGCCCCCCTTGCGGCACCAGCGGCCGCAACCGCGCCGCCGTGTTCAGCCCGGCCGCAATCGCCGCCAAATCCCGCGGCGCCGCCCGGCCCAGCGCAATCCGCCCCAGCGCGCGCGACACATCCGGCGCCCCGCGCAAAACCGCGCGCATCGTCTCGCCCTGGCCCATACCCTGGCTCATGTCGCGCAGCGCCAGCCACGCGGCTTGCCGGTCCTGCAACACATCCAGCCGGTTCAGCGGCGCCGCCAGCCAGGCCGCCAGCAGCCGGGCGCCGGGCGCGCTCACCGTGCGCTTCACCGCCGCCAACAGGCTCCCCGCCTCGGCCCCACCCCGGCTGCCCAGAATTTCCAAACTGGCGCGCGTCGCGGCGTCCATCTCCAGCTGCCCCGTCTCCCCGGCGCAAACCGGATGCGAGAGCCTGGGCATCGCCCCCATCTGCGTCGCCGCGATGTAGGCCAGCACATGCCCCGCCGCCAGCACCTCGGCATCGCTGAACACGCCGAAAGCATCCAGGCTGGCCACGTTGAAGCGCTGCGCCAGCTCGCGCCGCGCGGCCGGTGCCCCCGTTGGCGCCTGCATCGCCAGCCGCCCAGGCACCACCTGCCGCGCCGCATAAGGGCCAAGCTCCACTGCCCCGGCACAGAGAATCTCCGCCGGGTCCAACCGCCCCAGCACAGCCGGCAGCCCCGGCGCATCGGTGGCCTGCGTCTCAAACAACCCGGTGGAAATATCCGCCCAGGCCAGCCCCAGCCGTCCACCCTCGGGCACAATCGCCAGCAGAAAATTCGCCCGCCCGGCCTCCAGCAAACTCTCCTCGGTCAACGTCCCCGGCGTCACCAGCCGCACCACCGCGCGCGCCAGCGGCCCCTTGGCTCCGCGCGCCCTGGCCGCCGCCGGATCCTCCATCTGTTCCACAATCGCGACCCTGAATCCCCGGCGGATCAGCCGCGCCAGATACATCTCCGCCTGGCTCACCGGCACGCCGCACATCGGCACGGGCTGCTCCTGGTGTTTTCCCCGCGCGGTCAGCGCAATATCCAGCGCCGCGGAGGCTGCCTGCGCATCGGCGAAAAACAGTTCGTAGAAATCCCCCATGCGGAAAAACAGCAGCGCGTCCTCGTGCTCCGCCTTTATGGCGAACCACTGCGCCATCGCCGGAGAAGCGCCTGTTGCATCGGTAGGATTCATAACCCGCATTAATGCCGCTTGCGCGCCCGCTTGCCAAATGCCCGCGCGCCGCGTGCCCTATTGCGCGGCCACCTGGCCAATTTGGGACACCGGCGCCTGCCATTTGTGCCGCAGCGTCCCCGCCGCGAGGATTTGGGCAAACACCACGCCCGGAACCGGGCGGCTAAACAAATACCCCTGCGCCTGACCACAGCCATACGCGGTGAGAATCTGCGCCTGCCTGGGCGTCTCCACCCCTTCCGCCGTCACCACCATGCCCATGCGCTCGGCCAGACCGATAATCGCGAGGATGATCGAGCTGTCATCCTTCTCATAGCCGAGGTCACGGATGAACGAACGGTCGATCTTGATCTTGTCAAACGGAAACCGCCGCAGATAGCTGAGCGAGGAATACCCCGTACCAAAATCATCGAGTGCCACCCGCACCCCCCGCCCATGCAGCTGCCGCAGCGCATCCACCGTCTCGCTGTTGGTCTCGAGCATGGTGGTCTCGGTAATCTCCAGCTCCAGCCGCTCCGGCGCCAGCCCCCCCTGCGCCAGCGCGCGGTCGATAATTTCCACCAAGCCACTGTCGCGAAACTGCAACGGCGAGAGATTGACCGCGATCCCCACATGCTCCGGCCAGCCCGCCGCCTCCCGGCACGCCTGCCCGAGCACCCATTCGCCGATCTGCCCGATCAGCCCGGCCTCCTCTGCCAGCGTAATGAACTCACCCGGCGCCAGCAGCCCCCGCTCGGGATGCTGCCAGCGCAGCAACGCCTCCGCACCGGTAATCCGCCCATCGGCCAGATCCACCAACGGCTGATATTCCAGACGGAATTCGTCGCGCAACACGGCCTGGCGCAACGCCGACTGCAAAATACGCCGGTCCTTCTGCCGCTCGTCCATCTCCACGTCATACAGCCGCCACGTGCCCCGCCCCTCGGCCTTCGCCCGGTACAGCGCCAAGTCGGCATTCTTCATCAACCCGCTCGGGTTGCGGCTGTCGCGCGGCGCCATGGTGATGCCGGCACTCATGCCGATCTGCACCATCTGCCCATCGAAATGATACGGCCTCGACACCCGCTCAATAATCCGCGACGCAATCCCCGCCGCCTCCTGCGGGTCCTCGGTGACCAGGATGATCGCGAATTCATCGCCCCCCAGCCGGGCCGCGATGTCAAACTCGCGGATGCAGCCGCGCAACCGCTCGGCCACCGCCACCAGCACGCCATCGCCCGTGGCGTGGCCCAGCGTATCGTTGACGATCTTAAAATGGTCGAGATCAAGGCACAGCAGCGCAAAACCCGTCTGCTCGCAGTTGTCGCACGCCTGATGCAGCATCTCGGAGAATAATACGCGGTTGGCGAGCTTTGTCAGGCTGTCATGGCGGGCCAGAAAAGCGATCTGCTCCTGCTGGCGCCGCTGCCCGGTAATGTCCGAGCCAACGCCATGATACCCGGAAAACCGCCCGTTCTTGTCCAGAATGGGCTTGCCGGTGAGCGACCAGTAACGCTCCTCGCCGTTGATCAGAACGGGCACCACCACATCCCTGAAAGGCGAATGTTCCTTGATGATCCGGCACAACCGGTCGATCGGCGAGCCGGGGCGATGATCATAATTCATGATCTCGCCCAGCATGGCGCGCGGAAACTCCCCGCGGAACGTCTCCACCGGGCGATGCGCCACCTGGGTCAGCCGGTGGCTCACCTGCTGCAACTCCAGCGCCTCATTGGTCTCCCACAGCCAGTCGCTGGCGCTTTCCTCGAAATCGCGCAGCAACAGCTTGATAACCTCACTTTTTTCCTCAAGCCGGATGGCGCTGACGGCCCGTTCATTCAACCGGCTGTTGAGATAGACAATGCAGAATCCGGTCAGCCCCATGAAGGCGACCAGATTAAGCATGGCAACAGGCTCAAAGGGATCGGCCAAAAGCGCGGCGATAAAGATACCAACACATATCGGCGCCCAATAGGCGAGCGCGCAGGCAATCGGTGAAACCATAACCGGCGTCGCCAGGCAGCCAACAAAAATGCCGTACATCAAACTGAGTTGCCCGACATTGTGATGCCGCATCAACATCACAAGCATGATGTCCCAGCCAATGCCAAGCATCACCAGCAAACGCACCATAACCATGAAATAGGCCTTGGCGTCAGGTCCCGAGGCACGATCGCGTTTGAGCCACAAAACAGCACGGCGAAAGACCACCAGATAGCAGACGCAAACGCCCCCCATCACCACCGACCTCAACCAAAACTCGTCCATCCCCAGAAAATCGATAAACAGCAGGGAAATTGAGCTTAGCCCTAGTATCGTTATGCCCAGGGTCATGTAACTGAAATCGGCCGCCTGATCGAGCAGCAAACGCTCCGTGAGATCCTCGGGGACTCTTACCCCTTCGGCCATTTTCCGGAAACTCCGAACAAAAACACCCGCAAGCCGCGAAATATAACGGAATCTGCCGAATATTCCTCGTCCCTCGTCCTGCTCCTCATGGCCTCTGATCGTTAAAATCTAATCCTCCTTGCGCCGGACCAAGCATCACTTACCCACCCTATAAGCACAACTTAACGTAACGCCTTTCTTAACAGCGTGCTATCTTTAATTGCTTTTCTTCACAACGCTTTTCGCAAAACCACGGCACGCTGAAACATTCAACCCACAAGCCTGAGGCCGGCGCAAACCCCGCCTCTCGTTCTCCGGCCCAGCCAGGCAAAAACCTTCCATCAAACACCCGCCTCCATGACTGTGAACAACCCTCAGAATAGCATTTTGTTTCACGCAGAACAGCCTTGCGTCCCGCTTAGCCACACAAAACTACTGCCCCACAACATCGCCCGCGCGCGATACTGAAACAAACTATAACACAAGCACAATTAGTTATAAGACTTTATTAATGTGATTTCTACTTTACCCTGCATTTCGCGCAAAACATGCCTTTAAAAAATCATGCTCCTTACGCATTATAAATGATTTTTTTCTCTACACCTTGGGGCTGAAATGGTTACTAATTCTTCTTGTTTGAGTTGCAACAAGGAGGATTTTAATGAGTTCTTTACCAATCACCACCCCCAACTTCACGCGCGGTAATGTCCGTCCGCAAACACGACACTCCGGGCTCACCGCCCGCCTAGCTCTGGACGATCAAACCAAAGCCGACGCCTACGCCATCCGTCATGCTAGCTACCTCTCCGGCGGATTTATCGACCCGCAACCCGGCAGCCTGTTTTCCGATGCCGACGATCTGCGACAAAACGCCCAGTCAATCGTTGTTTATAAAGGGGACATTCCGGCAGCCTCCGCCCGGATCTGCATCCGGGACTATACCTCCGGCCTAACTGGCTGGGATGAAATCCCCGCTTCCAGAATCTTCCCCGAGGCCGTGGCGGACCTCGCAGCCAGCATCACACATGGCAAACCGGCAAAAATCATGGAAAGCAACCGCCTGGTGCGTCATCCGGATTACGCCACGGATTACCACCTGGTTTTCGTCCTCTATCGTCTGGTTTCCCATCTGCTGACCGAAACCAACTCTGACATGCTGCTCTCCTGCGTGCGGCGCAACCACACGCCATTCTACAAGCGAATGCATTTTGATTATATCGACGGTCCACGCCGCTATCCTGGCGTAAAATTCGAAACCAACCTGATGTGCTTGCCAAAAGACGGTTTCGACAAAACCCGCCAAGACTTCAGCATCATCGGCGCCGACCCAAAAACCCTCGCCACCTACGCCGGGCTGCTGCATGGTGAAACCGTCAAAGTTTTCCAGGAGGACTGATCATGCAAGCCCCGCTCGCCATCATCACCGGCCTTGCCGGTCTCGCCTGCTTCGCCGCCTTCTCCTGGGCCGTG
>JAJZCG010000085.1 GCA_021846225.1 Pseudomonadota bacterium
CCACCTCGGGCGCCAGCGCCTCGGATTTTTCCATCCGCTCCACCGCCTGCGCCACCCGCCCGTTACGATACGCGATAATCCCCGCCAGATGCAGAATATGCGGATGCTCCGGCATGGCTGCCAGCATGCGGTTGGCCAGATCATCGGCCTCCGCCAGCTTGCCGGCCTGTTCCAGCGCCGAGAGCCTGGCCAGCGCCTCGGCCAGCGGCACAACCACTTTGCCCGGCGGCACGCCGCTCACGGCCCAGCCTCCGCATAGCCGAGTTCAGCAATCCAGGGGTCCAAAATCCCCCGCACCTCGGCGAACAGCGCCGGTATATGGCTCTGATACGCACGGTGGCGATACACCCCGCGCCCATGCACCGGCTCACGCCCCGAAAAATGCGCGGGAACCGAGCCGGGCGGCATGGCGCTATTCGCCCGCAACACCGCCTCGGGCGGCACTCCAGCCGGGTCCGCGCCCGCAAATTCCACCACACGGCGCAGGCTGGCGGCGGTGCCGTTCACCAAATCCTCATAACGCACGGGCAGATAGCGCAACGCCAACTGGCCGCGAAAATGGCTGATCAGCGACATCACCAGCGCGTAGTGGCGCGCCAGCGCCGGCATTGAAACCCCGCAATTGCCCTCGAGCCGGCGGTCCTGGCCAAAGTTGGAGAGCATGACATCGAGCGGATGGCGCAATACATGAACAACCGGCGCATCCGGGAACAACAGCTTGATCAACCCGAGCTGCCAATGGTTGGAGGCTGAACGGTCAGTGACGAATTGTACCCCCGGCCGCGCCAGCCCCAGCCGCTCGCGCGCCTCCTCGTAGCGCTGGCGCAGCCGCGCGGGCAGCGCCCAGCCATCGCCCACCAGCGACTGATCCAGCGCCTGCGGATAACCGCGCGCCGCGCCCGTCAGCGCCGGGATCATCTCATTCAAATCCGCCACCGGGAAGAATTCATCCCCCGCGGCAAAACCCGGCACCTGCCCCAGCAATTGCTCCAACAAACTGCTGCCCGAGCGCGGGAAACCCAGCAGAAACACCGGCTGGCGGGCTGGCGGCGGCGCCGCGCGGGGCAGCGGCTGCAACCGCCCGGCGGTGAAATACGCCTTACAGGCGTCCGCTTTGGCGGCGAATTCCTCCGCCTGATATTGCTGGCCATGCCGCTCGCGCTGCAGCTGTTTTGCGGTTGCATAATGCTGCACCGCCTCCACCGGGCGGGCAAGCCGCGCCAGCGCCTGGCCGCGCGTGCAAAGCTCCGCCGCCATCAGGGTCTCCGGCGCATCGCAAAGCCGCGCCAGCACCGCCTCGGCATCGCCCAAGGCCAGATCCGCCATCGCCCGCAACAGGCGCAGCGTGCGGTCATCGGGCCAGCGGGCCAGCCCCTCATCCAGCAGGCGCAGCGCCTTCTCCCGGTTGCCGCGCGCGAATTCCGCCTGCGCGTACCCGCCCTGGCCGCGCCGGTTGTCCGGCCGCAACGCCAGCGCGGTCTCGTAAATCGCCACGGCTTCATCCAGCCGCCCCTGCAACTTCAAATTCCACGCCAGGTTCGCCAGCACCACCCCGTCATCGCGCCCCAGCGCATCCAGCGCCCGGCGATAATGCCCCTCACCGGCCTGCAGCGCGCCGGTCTCGGTCAGCACCACCCCCAACACATGCTGCGCGGTGGCATCCCTGGGCGCTGCCATCACCGCCTCGGCGGCGGAGGGGCGGGCCTGCGCATAACGCCCCTGCCCCACATAAAACTGCGCCAGCAGCAAATTAGCCGCCGCGCGCACCGCCGGCGCGCCGGGCAGGGCCGCCAGCCGCACCGCCAGCGCCTCCTCGGCCGCACCGCGCTTCTGCGCCTTGCGTATCTCAAAGAGCACCCGCAAGGCCGGGCGCAGGTTCGGCGCCAAATCCAACAGTTTCAGTACCAGCGCTTCGGCCTCAACGTATTTTTTCCCGTTGAAAAGCTTAACCGCTTCCTGACCCTGGGCATCCAGCGCATCAACCGCCTCAGCTCCCGGCCAGGCGGTTATATCGGCATCGCAACACCGCACCCGGCGCAGCCCGCTCCCGCAATGGCATAAAACAACATCCAATTTTTGTTGCATCCCCGTGTTCATGCCAGTCCGCCTCCCGCCCATATTACCCGCTTTACCCGCCACGGCAACGCTGCGCGCGTCCTCGCCAAACACACGAAAATTCAACCGCTTGCGCCAATGCAAAGCATTCGCAAACATTGCAAATCCCTTGACCAAACCTCCATCAGCCGCCACATGGGCGCAATTATAAGGAGTGTTTCATGCGCGATTTCTCACAGCTTTCCGAACGTGAGGTCCTGGCGCTCGCCATCGGCGCCGAGGAAGAGGACGGACGTATTTATAACGACGTCGCCGAGCGCCTGCGCGAGGAATACCCCGCCTCGGCGCAGATGTTCATCGACATGGCGGCCGAGGAAAGCGAACACCGGCGCAAGCTGCTAGACCTCTACCGCGAAAAATTCGGCGAGCACATTCCGCTCATCCGCCGGCAGGACGTGCGCGGCTTTCTCACCCGCAAGCCGGTCTGGCAGCTGCCCAAGCCCAGCATCAACGACATCCGCAGCCTCGTGGAAAGCATGGAAGCCGAAACCCAGCGCTTCTACCGCCTCGCCGCCTCGCGCGCGACCGATGTTTCCATCCGCAAGCTCCTGGGTGACCTCGCCGAAGCCGAGGTTGAGCACGAACACCGCGCCGATCAACTTTCCGCCAAAAACCTGCCCGATAAAACCCGCCACGCCGAGGACATCCACGCCGAACGCGCCTTCATGCTGCAATACATTCAGCCCGGCCTAGTCGGGCTGATGGATGGTTCCGTCTCCACCCTGGCCCCCATCTTCGCAGCCGCCTTCTCAACCGGCCATCCGCACGCCGCCTTCATCGTCGGCGCCGCCGCTTCATTGGGGGCGGGCATCTCCATGGGCTTCGCCGAAGCCCTCTCCGACGACGGCAGCCTGACCGGCCGCGGCACCCCCTATATCCGCGGCATCGTCACCGGGTTGATGACAACCCTGGGCGGCATCGGCCACACCCTGCCCTTCCTCATCCCCAGCCTGCACATGGCGCTGCTCGTCGCCTTCTGCGTGGTCACGGTCGAGCTCGCGCTTATTTCCTGGATACGCTGGAAATTCATGGACACTTCGCCCATCCGCGCCACATTGCAGGTCGCGCTGGGGGGCGCGCTGGTGTTTGCAACCGGCGTGCTTATCGGCGGCGGTTAGGGGCGCCGGTTAGGCGCGCCTGCCTCAGCTATCCGTGCGCGCCACCCAGGGGATGCGCGCAATGCCGATCCCTTCCTCGGCCAGCGCCTCGGCTTCCTCATCGCTGCTCTCGCCATAAATCCCGCGCGGCGGCGCTTCGCCATGATGGATGCGCCGCGCCTCCCCGGCAAAATCATCGCCCACATAGTCACAGGTCTTTTCCACCTCGGCGCGCAGCTTGCTCAACGCCGCGCGCACCGCATCGGGGATCACACCGCCCGCCGCCGGCTGCACCGGCTCCTGCGCGTGCTGCCGCTCGGCTTCCACCTCCACGGCCTTGACGCGGCCCTTGCGGGGAATCCCCGGCGCCATCAGCGCGCGTTCCACCTTGGTGCCGCTGCAAACCGGGCAGGAGATCAACCCGCGCTTGGCCTGCCGCTCAAAGGCCTCACTATCCTTGAACCAGCCGTCAAACTCATGCGCCCCGGCGCAATGCAGCTGATAATGGATCATTTTCCGAGCAGGGCATCCAGCCTGCCGGCGCGCTCCAGCGCATAGATGTCATCGCAGCCGCCAACAGGCTTCCCGTCAATGAATATCTGCGGCACCGAGGTTTTTCCGCCCGAGCGTTCGCGCGCCTGCACCCGCGCCGCCGAGCCGCCCGGCGCATCAATCTCGGTGAACGCAACGCCCTTCTGTTGCAGCAGCGCCTTGGCGCGCACGCAATAGGGGCAAAAATCCTGGGTATAAATTTCTATGTGAGGCATCCGTTTCATCTAGCCGAGCATTGGGCTTATGCAAGTGCTTTTTACTCAAATCGCGGATCAGCCACGCGCGCCGCGGTGAGCACATCCACCCGCCGCGCCCCCGCCGCCAGCAAAGCATGGGCGCAGGCGCCCGCCGTGGTGCCCGATGTCATCACATCGTCGATCACCAGCACATGCAGCCCCGCCACCTCAAACCCCGGCCGCAGCACAATCGCCCCGGCCAGCTCCGCCTGGCGCTGCGCCACATTCAACCCCTCCAGCGCCACGGTATGCTTCTGGCGGATCAGGCCATCGGGCACGCAACGCCGCCCACTCAGCCGCGCCAGCTCGCGCGCCAGCAGCGCCGCCTGGTTATAGCGGCGCGCCCGCAACCGCGCCTTATGCAGCGGCACCGGCACCAGCACATCCGCCGCCGTCAGCATCAAAGCCCCCGGACGGCGCATCAGCCGCGCCAGCCCGCGCGCCATCTCCGTGCGATCCGCATATTTAAACGGCAGAATCAGCTTTTTCGCCGTCTCATCATAGCGCAGCGCGGCGCGCGCCTGGGTGAAGGCGGGTGGCCGCGCGGCGCAATGCGGGCACAGCCCTCCCTCGCCGGCCAAGCCGCCATGGGGCAGCGGCACCCCGCATTGCACGCACATGGGCGCCGAGACAAAATTCGCAACCCGGAAACAGCTGAGGCAAAACTGCCCGTCATCATCCACCGGCGCATCGCAGGCGAGACAGCCGGGCGGCAGCAGGGTATCAAGCACCCGCTGCAAGAGGGGTTTCATTTGGACCAGATTTTCGACTTCGAGGCGGTGCGTAAACACCGCGACCGCGCCGCCCCCCGCCTTGAGCGGATAACCCCGGTGCTGGACGAACTCGCCGCCCGCCTGCTCGACCGCCTGGACGACACCACCCAGACCTTCGCCACCGCGCTGGATTTCGGCGGCCGCGGCGCCATTGCCCCGGCGCTGCGCGCGCGCGGCATGCAGGTTGTCTCCGCCGATGTCTCCCCCCGGCTCGCAGCCCAGGCCGGCGGCGAGCCGCTCGTCATCACCAGCGAGAATTTCGGCCTGGAGGGGAAAAAATTCGACCTCATCGCCGCGCATTTCTCGCTGCACTGGATCAACGACCTCCCCGGCGCGCTCATCCAGCTGCGCCGCGCACTCAACCCCAAAGGGCTGCTGCTCGCCAGCATGCCGGCACTGGGCACTCTGGCCGAATTACGCACCGCCCTGCTCACCGCCGAGGAAGCCATCACCGGCGCCGTCAGCCCGCGCGTCTCCCCGTTTCCAGACCTGCGCGACTGCGCCGGGCTGCTGCAACGCGCCGGATTCTCCCTCCCCGTCGCCGATGCCGAGGACATCACCTTTTTATACGCCAACCCGCTGGCCCTGCTGCACGAGCTGCGCGACGCCGGGGAGAGCAACGCCGTACTGGCCCGCAGCCGCAAGTTCACCCCGCGCGCCCTCTTTCCCGCCGCGCTCGCCGCCCTGCCCATGCGCGCCGATCGGTACATGATCACCCTGCGCATGGCCGTGCTCACCGGCTGGGCATCATAACGCGCACATCACAGGAGTCCGGCCCGGCGGAAGCTCACCCACCGCCCGTTGCCAACAATCACATGGTCGTGCAGCACGATGGAGAGCGCATCCGCCCCCTGCTTGATCTCCCTGGTCATCGCGATGTCCTCCTCGCTTGGCGTGGGGTCGCCGCTGGGATGGTTGTGCACCAGAATAAACGCGGTCGCATTCAGCTCCAGCGCGCGCTTTATCACCTCGCGCGGATACACCGGCGTATGGTTCACCGTGCCGCTGCCCTGCGATTCATCGGCCAGCAGCCGGTTGCGGTTGTCGAGGAACAACACACGGAACTGCTCGATCTTCTCGCGCGCCAGCACCGCCTGAAGATACTCCATCAGCCTGTCCCAATTGTTCAGCACGGGCTTGCAGAGCACCTCCGCCTTGGCCAGGCGCAGCGCCGCCGCCTGCACCACTTTCAGCGCCGTTGCCCCGGCCTCGCCCAGCCCCTCCACCGCCAGCAGGTCCGCCACCCCGGCCGAGATCACCCCGGCGTAGGAGCCAAAGCGGATCAGCAGCGAGCGGGCGATCGGCTTGGTGTCCCGCCGGGGCAAGGCCAGAAACAGCACCATCTCGATCAGCTCGTGTTCGGCGACCGCATCCGCCCCACCGGCCAGAAACCGCGCCCGCAAACGGGCACGATGCCCGTTCACGCCCACGCCTGGCTTCTGCGGGCGAATATCGGGCGACAATGTCTCCAGCAGCGAGGCGTCAGCAAAACCTTGGGTAGAAGTTTTATATTTCATGACACTTATAACGTGCCATGAGTCGCGCCGTAACGAAAGCGTAAAACGCGCGAATTATTCCCGCGCGGCAGCTTCTGGCAGCGCCTCGTCCTCCGCGGGGGGCTGCTTCACGGTGGAGAGCAGCAGATACACCGCCGGCACCACGAACAGGGTGAACATCGTGCCGATTGACAGCCCCCCCGCGATCACCACGCCCATGTTGAAGCGCGAGGCCGCCCCAGCACCCGTGGCGATAATCAACGGCAGCACCCCCAACACCATCGCCGCCGTCGTCATCAGGATCGGGCGCAACCTGATATTGGCGGCGTGCTCAATCGCCGCGCGCTTGTCCATGCCCGCGCTCTGCGCCTCATTGGCCACTTCCACCATCAGAATACCGTGCTTGCTGACCAGCCCCATCAACGTGATCAGCCCGACCTCGGTATAGATATTCAGCGTCAGCCCGCCAAAGCCCAGATAGATGAAGATCAGCGCCCCGGCGATCGACATCGGCACCGAAACCAGAATGATCAACGGATCGCGGAACGAATTGAACAATGCCGACAGCGCCAGGAAAATAATGATCACGGCGAAAGCGAAGGTGAGGATGAAGCCGCTGCTCTGCTGCACATATTGCCGCATCTCGCCGCCGTAATCGACACTATCCTCCGGCGGAAGAATTTTCGCAGCCAGTTTCTGCAAGGTCTGCAATGCCTGCGCCTCGCTCACGCCCGGCGCCGCCACGCCCTGCAGCGTGGCCGAATTCTGCTGCTGGAAATGATTGATCGCTTCAGGAATCACGCTGGTGGTAATCCTGGCGATCGAGGAGAGCGGCACGTTCACCCCGTTGACCGAAGCCACATAATAATTATTCAAATCCGCGACATTCAGGCGGGATTTGCGTTCCACCTGCGGAATCACCTTGTAGGAACGCCCGTCCAGGCTGAAGTAATTCACATACCCCCCGCCCAGCGCCTCGCCGAGTGCGGCCCCCACATTGGCCATGTTCAGCCCCAGCGCGGCCGCCTTGTCACGGTCTATGACCACATTGGCCTGCGGCTGGTCGAGCTTCAGGTCGCTCTGCAGAAAGATGAACTTGCCGCTCTTCAGCGCGGCGGCCAGCAGCGCCTGGCTCACCGGATATATCTTCGAGAAATCATCGGTGGATTTAATAACAAACTGCACCGGCAACCCCGACGAACCCGGCAGCGGCGGCGGCTGGCCCACCACAACCTGCTGCCCGGCATCCGCGGCATTGGCCTCCTGCTGGAACAACGTCTGCAAGTAAGTGGCGTTCTGGCTGCGCTCATCCCACGGCTTGAGAACCTCACCAGTAATGTCCATCCCCGGAACATCGATATGGAACGTATGCTCAACTTCCGGGTTCTTCAGAAAAATCGCATTCATATGCGAATCCCACATCGCCTTCTGAGTGATCGTGGCATCAGGCGCCGAGGTCGCGAATACGAACGTCGCCCCCTCATCCTCCTGCGGCGCCAGCTCGCTCTTTGAGCCAAGCGCCAGAAACACGATGCTGCACAGAATAATCGCCGCGAAGGTAACCGTCACCGGCACGGTATTCAGGCTGCTGTGCAACGCTGCGGTATATACGCGGTGCAACGTAGCAAAACGGCGGTCGATGAAGTCAACCAGCCGGTCCTCCCAGTTCGGAGCCCCGTGGCGCGGCGGCCGCAAAAACCGCGAACTCAGCATCGGCGTCAGCGTCAGCGCGATCAGCGCCGAAATTGTCACGGCACCCACCAGGGTAAACGCGAATTCGGTGAACAGCGCGCCGGTCAGCCCGCTCTGAAACCCGATCGGCAGATACACCGCGACCAGCACCACCGTCATCGCGATAATCGGACCGCCCAGCTCGCCCGCCGCCCGCCGCGCCGCCTCATACGGCGGCTCCCCGGCATCCAGATGCCGGTTCACATTCTCCACCACGATAATCGCGTCATCCACCACCAGGCCGATGCCCAGCACGAGCGCCAGCAAGGTGAGCAGGTTGATCGAAAATCCAAACGCCAGCATCATCGCAAACGCGCCGATCAGCGATAGTGGAATGGCGATCACCGGGATCAGCACCGAACGCGGCGAGCCCAGAAACGCGAAGACCACCAGCGTCACGATGATCAGCGCCTCCACCAGCGCGGTCAGCACGTCATGGATCGACGCATCAACGAATTTCGTCGAATCGAACACGATCTGCCCGGTCAGCCCGCTTGGCAGATTGGCCTGGATCTGCGGAAACACCTTGCGGACCCCGGCCACCACCTGCAGCAGGTTGGCGCTCGGCGCCACCTTGATCCCGATGAACACGCCCGCCTTGTTGTCGAACGTCACATCCTGCTCATAACTATCCGAGCCCAGGGCCACAGTGGCGACATCCCCCAGCCGGATGATCGCGCCGTTCTGCTGCTTGACGATCAGGTTTCTGAACGCCGCGGCGCTGTGCAGCCCGGTCGTGGCGGTGAGCGAAATCTGCGTCATCTGCCCCTTGGTGTTGCCCAACGGCGCGATGAAATCATTGCTGCCCAGCGCCGTGTAAACATCCGCCGCCGTCAACCCGTAGGCGCTCAGCTTCTGCGGGTTCAACCACACGCGCAGGGCAAAATTCTGCGCACCCAGAATCTCCGCCTGCTGCACCCCCTTCACCGCCTGCAACTGCGGCTGCACCACGCGGGTGATGTAGTCGGTTATCTGGTTGCCCGAGAGCACATCGCTACGGAAGCCGATATACATCGCATCGAAGGTCTGGCCGATCTTCAGCGCAAGCACCGGCTGCTGCGCCCCGCTCGGCAGCTGGTTGAGCACGGAGTTGACCTGCGCGCTGATCTCGGTGAGCGCCTTGTCCGGGTCATGATTGAGCACCAGGTTGATGGTGATGGTGCTCATGCTCGTCTGGCTCGACGAGGTCATGTAATCAATGCCGTTCACCTGCGCGACCGCATTCTCAATCGGCGTGGTGATGAACCCCGCCACCACATCCGGCGAGGCGCCCGGATAGGTCGTGGTGATGGTGATGGTGGCGTTTTCCGTCTGCGGAAAATCCTGCACCGGCAACTGGCCCACGGCCCGCAGGCCCAGGACGAAAATCAGCACGCTGACCGATATGGCCAGCACCGGCCGGGCGATGAAAAGATCAGTGAAACGTTTCATCGGCCTATTCGTTCGGCGGGTTGGGGTTGGGGTTGTTCGGCGGCTGCACGGTATTGTTGATCGCCACCAGCGAGCCGTTGCGCAGCTTCAACTGCCCGGCGCTCACCACCACATCACCAGGCTTCAGCCCGGCGGTTACCGCCACCTGGTCGCCGCGCGTATCGCCGGTGGTCACAAACACCTCATGCGCGGCGAGTTCACCCTTGCCGGCCGCGCTAGTCTCATGGCTCACCACAAACACCGTATCGCCATACGGATTATAGGTGATCGCCGTCTGCGGCAGGGTGATATAATCATGCGCCGCGCCCACCAGAATTTTCACCGTGGCAAACATGCCAGGGCGCAGCAGGTGTTTATCATTCTCCAGGGTGGCGCGCACATGCACGTTGCGGCTCGCGGTGTCCACCGCGGCGTCAATGGCCGAGATACTGCCCTTAAACACCTGCCCCGGATACGCATCCACCTCCACCTGCACATCCTGCCCGGTTTTCAACTGTGCCAGCGCCTGCTGCGGCAAATAGAAATCCAAATAAACCGGGTTCAGCTGCTCCAGCGTCACAATCGGCGCCCCCGCGGTCAGGTACTGCCCCGGATCAACCTGGCGTATCCCCAAGCGCCCGGCAAACGGCGCGCGGATGGTTTTCTCCGCGATCAGCGCCTCCTCGCCCTGCACCTGCGCCTGCGCCGCCGCCAGATTGGCGCGGTCGGTATCCACCTGCGCCTGCGCCACCGCCTTGGCCTGCAACTGCTTCACATCGCGCTCATAGGTCACCTTCGCCAGCGCCGCCGCCGCCTGCAATTGCGCCAGCACGGCCGGATCGTTATTGGCCCGCAGCGTCAACAGCAGCGCCCCCGCCGGCACATCCATGCCCGACTGAAAATGGATCGTATCGACGATGCCCGGCACCTCCGCCGAAATCTGCGCGCCGTTCACCGCCGTCACGCTGCCCACCGAGCGCAGCGCCGGCTGCCAGCTGGAGGGCGCCGCGGTAACGGTCGCGACCGTCTGCACCTGGTTGGCGAACCCGGCGAGGAACTTCGCGATCATAATGCTCCTGACCGCGCCGTAGCCGAACACCAGGAAAAACAAAACGCCAACGCTACCCAGCATTATTATCATGCGCCGCGTCAGTTTCGGTGCCGTGCTCATGCTCTCGCGATCCTCATGGAATAACGCCGCAACAGGAAGCGGCAACATCCTTGCGATGCCACCACCCGCCGCCCAGCGCCTGATATAATGCCGCCGTATCGGCCAGCCGCGCGGCGCTTGCCTTCACCTGGGCGATCGCCGCGTTCTGATAATTGGTCTGCGCGATCAGCACCGCGCTGAGCGGCTGCCCGCCCAGCCGGTATTGCGCCTGCGTCACCGCCAGGCTCTGCGCCGCCGCCGCCGCCGCCGCATCCGCCGCGTTCAGCGTCATCGCATCGTATTGCAGGGCCGAGAGCGCATCCGCCACATTCTGGAATGCGCCGATCACCGTGGCCTGATACTGCGCCCCGGAAGCCCGCAACGCCGCCAGCGCCGCCTTGCGCTTGGCGGAGAGCTGCCCACCCTCGAAAATCGGCTGCGTCACCCCCGCGACCAGGCTCCACAGCAATGTCTGCGGCATGAACAAATCGCCCGTGCTCACCGCCTCATGGCCAATATCGGCGGTCAACGAGATCTGCGGCAGCATCTGCGCATCCGCCACGCCGACATTTGCCGAAGCCTCGTGCAGCTGCGCCGAAGCCGCCTGAATATCGGGCCGCTGCGCGACAATGGCCGAAGGCACGCTCACCGGCAGCGTCACAGGCAAATGCAGTGAATCCAGCGTGAAATCCGCCGCGTGGAAATCCCCCGGCACCACCCCCGCAAACCCCGCCAGCTGGTTGCGCGCCTGCGCCAGCGCCGCCTGCAACGGCGGCAACGCCGCTTCGCTCGCCGCCAGCGCCGCCTGCTGCTGCAGCACGCTGGCCTGCGCCACCCCGCCCAGGCTGAGCTGGTTCTGCAAAATACCCAGTTGCTGCCGCTCGTCGCCGATCACTTGATTCGTTGCGTCTATCTGCGCGCGCAGCGAGGCTTCCTGAATCGCCGCGGTCACGATATTGGCCGTCAGCGTCAGATACGCCGCCTCCAACTCATAGCGCTGATACTGCGTCTGCGCGGCCACGCTCTCCAGCCCGCGCCGCGCGCCGCCCCATATATCCAGCGCGTAGGAGACGCTGAGCGAAGCATTATACAAGGTATAGGCTGGCAGCGGCTTCGTCGCCGCAAACCCCGAGCCCGCCGTGCTGTCCATCGAGTTCTGGCCCCGCTGCGCCTTGAACCCGGCACTGAGCGACGGCATCAGCGTCCCCAAATCAGCGCGCTGGTTTTCTTCCGCCTGCAGCAGGGTTGCCTGCGCCGCCTGCAAACTCGGGTTGCGCGCCAGCGCCTGCGCAATCAGCGCATCAAGTTCCGGGCTATGATACAGGCGCCACCAATCCCCCGCGATATCCGCGCCAGGCTCGAAAACCTGCGCCACACCACCAGCCGCCAGCGTTTGCGCCGGCAAGGGGGTTGGCGTCAGCGCGGCCTGGGGGGCGGCGGGCTGAAGATAATCAGGCCCCACAGCGCACCCGGCAACACTGCCGGCGAGCAACAAGGGGAGAGAGCGCTTAAGGAAACCCGTTGGTTTCATAATTCTCAGCTACCGGCGTTCATAGCCCGCG
>JAJZCG010000086.1:0-4919 GCA_021846225.1 Pseudomonadota bacterium
CCGATGTGGCGGTGGCGCCAAGCCCGGTGCAGCCGCTGAACCCGGCGGCGGTGGAGGCGGCCATCGGCTCGCTGGCGCAGCGGCGGCCGGATTTGATCGCGCTGCGCTTTGGCTACGAACAGGCGGACGCGAAGCTGCGCGGGGCGATATTGTCGCAGTTTCTGCCCGTGAGCATCGGCGCGACCGGCGGGCGGGACACGAGCAATGTGTGGAGTGCCGGGCCGCAGGTGAGCCTGAGCCTGCCGCTGTTCAACCGCAACCGGGGCGCCATCGCGCAGGCAAGCGCCACCCGGGCGCAGCTGGCGGCGCAGTTCCAGGCCAGCCTGGCCAGCGCGGAGGCCGGGGCGCGGGCGCTGGCGGCGCGCATCACGCTGCTGCAGGATGAGAGCGCCGCCGCTGACACCCAGGCGGCGGCGGCCACGAAAATCGCGGCGCAGGCGCAAGCCGCATTCGCCAGCGGGGCGCTGGATGCGGCCAGCGCCGCCGGGTTGCAGAGCGCCGCCACCAGCCGCGAGCGCGAGGCGATTGCGCTGCGGGTGCAATTATTAACCGCCCGGCTCTCGCTGGAAACCCTGACCGGTGTTGGCCTGCCAACGATCGCCGCCGCCCCGATGGAACCCGCCGCATGAAGTTTGCTCGCCCCTGGATGCTCCTGCCCCTGCTGTTGCTGGCCGGGGCCGCGTGGTGGGTGTTTGTCCCCGGCCCGGTGGTCACGGCAACGGCGGCGCCCAGCGTGCTGGTGAACACCATGAAGCTTGAACCGGGCAGCCTGCCCGCCACCGTAACGGCCTATGGCAGCGTGGCCGCCGGGCCGGGAGCGGAGCAGACGCTCTCCACGCAGGCCAGCGGCGTTGTCAGCAATGTGGCGGTGAGCCTGGGGCAGAATGTGGCCGCCGGACAGGTGCTGGCGACGCTGGCGGCGGATGCGCCCTCGGTCGCGGAGCTGCGCAAGGCGCGCGATGCGCTAACGGCGGCGCGGGCAGCGCGCGCACATGTGGCGGCGTTGCTGGCGAGCCATCTGGCGACGAACGCGGATCTGGCGGCGGCGGCGCAGGCCGTGGGAGATGCCAGCGGCACGCTGGAGGCGTTGCAGGCGGCCGGGGCGGGGCGGACACGCACGATCGCAGCGCCGTTCGCGGGTGTTGTTGCCGCCGTGCTGGTGGCGCCGGGGAGTATTCAACCGGCGGGCAGCGGATTGCTGCGGCTGGTCGAGAACGGCCATCTGGTGGCGGTAACGGGTGTGACCCCGGCGCAGGCGGGCGGTATCACCCCCGGCGATGCGGCAAAAATCACGCTGCTGAACGATGGCGCCGCGGTGGTGGACGGGCAGGTCGCGCTGGTGGCGGCGATGCCCAATCCACAAAGCGGGTTGCAGGATGTGACGCTTGCCCCGCAAGGCACGCTGCCGCTGGGCGCGCCGGTGAAGGCGGTGATCACCACCGGCGCGCTGAACGGCTATGTGGTGCCGCGCGACGCGGTGCTAAGCGATGCGCAGGGAGCCTATGTGTTTCAGCTCGATGCGCGCAACATCGCGCACCGGGTTGATGTGCGCGTGCTCGGCAACGCCGGCGGGCAGAGCGTATTGGCGGCGGCGGGGCTGAATGCGGCGCTGCCGCTGGTCACCGTGGGGGCGTATCAACTCGATGATGGCGCCGCGGTGCGGATAGCGAGCGGAGCCGGGAATTGAAGTTCGCACTTTGGTTGAACCGGCACCGCCGCTCGGTGCTGCTGGCGGCGGCTGCCCTGGCTTTTGGCGGCGTCCTCTCCGCGCTCTCGCTGCCGATCAGCCTGTTTCCGCAGACGGCATTCCCGCGCGTGCGGGTGAATATAAGCACCGGCAGCCAACCGGCGCAGCAGATGATGCTGCAGGTGACGCAGCCGATGGAACAGGCGGTGCGCGCGGTGCCGGGGGTGGTGGATGTGACCTCCACGACCTCACGCGGGGCGGCGCAGATGATCATCGATTTCAGCTGGGGAGCGGATATGACCACCGCCACGCTGGGGGTGAACGCCGCGGTGGCGCAGCTGCTGCCCAGCCTGCCGCCCAGCACCAGCTATACCGTGCTGCGCATGGACCCGACGGTATTCCCCTTCATGGCCTATGCCCTCACCTCGCCCAGCGTGAGCCAGGTGAAGCTGCGCAACCTGGCGCAATACCAAATCGTGCCGCTGCTCTCGGCCATTCCCGGCATGGCGCGGGTGCAGGTGCAGGGCGGCGATACGGCGGAGGTTGAGGTTGATGTGGACCCGCATCTGCTGGCGGCGTTCCATTTAACGCTGGGGGATGTGACCAGGGCGGTGGGGGCGGCGAATGTGCTGCAATCAGTAGGCCGGGTGGAAGACCACGACCTGCTCTATTTGCTGATGAGCGCCAATGCGCTGCACACGGTGGAGGATGTGAGGCATATCGTGGTGCGCGGCGGGCCGGATGGCGTGCTGCGGCTCTCGGATGTCGCCAGTGTGCATGCAGGGGTGACACCGCAATATTTCGCTGTCTCGGCGGACGGCAAACAGGCGGTGACCGTGCTGCTGTTCCAGCAGCCGGGCAGCAACTCGGTCGCGATCGCGCATGCGGCGGAGCGCGCGCTGGCGGGGTTCGCGCCGCAGATTCCGCCCGGCGTGCGCTTGAGCAAATGGTATGACCAGAGCACGCTGGTGGTGGCGGCGGCGAGCTCGGTGCGCGATGCGATCCTGATCGGGGTGGGGCTGGCGGCGCTGGTGCTGCTGTTCTTCCTGCGCAGCTGGAGCATCACGCTGCTGGCGGTATTGATCGTGCCGGCCTCGCTGGCGGCGGCGGTGCTGGTGCTCTCGCTGCTGGGGATGAGTTTCAACATCATGACCCTGGGCGGGCTGGCGGCTTCGGTCGGGCTGGTGATCGACGATGTGATCGTGATGATCGAGCATCTGGCGCGCCGTGCCAGCGGGCAATATGCGGCGGACCATGAGCCGGGGGCGGTGCCGGTGAGCACCCGGGTTCTAGACGATGGCGCGGAGTTTCTGGCGCCGCTCACCGGCTCCTCGGCGGCGACGCTGATCGTCTTCGCGCCGCTGGGGTTTCTCTCCGGCGTCACCGGGGCGTTCTTCAAGGCGCTCTCGATCACCATGGCCTCCACGCTGTTCGCCTCCTGGCTGCTCACCGCCTTCGCGGTGCCGCTGCTGGCGAGCCGGTTGATCAATTTCAGCAAATGGCACGACCCGGAGATGGACAAGCCCGGCTGGCTGACGCGCACCCATGGCGCGCTGCTGGCCCGGGTGTTCAGGCACCCTGCCCTGCTCGGCGGCGCGGTGGCGGTGCTGCTGGTGGTGGGGGCGCTCTCCTTCGACCATGTGCAGACCGGCTTCATGCCCAATCTCGACGAAGGCGGGTTCGTGCTGGATTACCAGAGCGCGCCCGGCACCTCGCTGGGCGAGACGCAACGCGAGATCGCGCAGGTGGAAGGTATTTTGCGCGCCGACCCGGCGGTGGAGAGCTTCTCGACACGGATCGGCGCCGGGTTTGGCGGCGACCTGAACGAGCCGAACCAGGGCGATATCGTGGTGCGGCTGACCCCGGTTGGCACCCGGCCGGGGATCGATGCCGTGATGCAGCGGCTGGGCGAACAGATCACCGCCAAGGTTCCCGGCGTGGATACCGACCTGCATCAGCTGATGGGCGATGAGATCGGCGATCTGACCGGGGTGCCCCAACCCATCGAGGTGAAGCTGGCGGCGGCGGACCCGCGCCAGCTCGGACCGGCGGCGCTGCGCGTGGCCGCTGCGCTGGGCGGCATCGCGGGGGTGAATTCGGTGGTAAACGGCATCGTCCCGGCGGGGGATGCGTATGAAATCCACGTCGACCCGGCGCGCGCCGCGATGCTGGGGCTGGACCCGGCGAGCGTGGCGGCCAGCCTGGATACGCAGCTGAACGGCAGCGTGGTGACCACGCTGGAGGGCCAAAACCAGCAGACCGGGGTGCGGGTGCAGCTCGCCCCCGGCGCCAAGGCCAACACCGATGCGCTGGCGGCAATTCCCATTGCCACCCCCAGCGGCAAGCTGGTGCCGCTTGGCAGCATCGCCAGCTTCTCCATCGCCGCCGGGCAGCCCGAGATCACGCGCGAGAACCTGCAGCAGATCGTCGCGGTAACGGGGCGGATCAGCGGACGGGGGATCGGCAGCGTGATCGCGGATGTGAAAACCGCGCTGGCCAAGCCCGGCGTGCTCGCCCCGGGGGTCACCTACACGCTGGGCGGGCTGTATAAGCAGCAACAAATCGCCTTCGCCGGGCTGGTGCGCGTGTTCATCGCCGCATTGCTGGCGGAATTCGCGCTGCTGCTGTTTCTCTATGAGCGGTTCGCGCTGGTGTTCGCGATCATGGGCACCTCGCTGCTCTCCACCACCGCGGTGTTCACCGGGCTGTGGCTCACCGGGATCGAGCTGAACATCACCGCGCTGATGGGCATGACGATGATCGTGGGCATCGCCACCGAAATGGCGATCTTCTTCGTCAGCGAATACACCCATCTGGCGCAGGACATGGACACCCGCGCCGCACTGATCGCCGCCAGCGTCAACCGCCTGCGGCCCATCGCCATGACCACGCTCGCAGCCATCCTCACACTCCTCCCCCTCGCGCTCGACCTCGGCCAGGGAGCCGGAATGCAACAACCACTCGCAATCGCCATCATCTCAGGACTCCTGGTCCAGTTCCCAATGGTCCTCCTGGCTCTCCCCGTGCTGCTCTGGCTGCTGCGCGCGCGCGATGGAGGCCCGGAAACTTCGTAAATCTTTTGTAACGCGCTGCCTTTTTTGCGCCTTGATGCCGCCCCGAGGCTGACCCGTTTCCCCGCATAATGGAAAACATCAGCTCTGGAGGGCCGGTTTATGAAAACAGTTTCGACGCGCACCAAATTTCTGCTTGCCACTTTGACGCTGGGCATCGG
>JAJZCG010000086.1:4929-11979 GCA_021846225.1 Pseudomonadota bacterium
CTGGGATGGCCATGGCGGCGATGGCTGGCACCATCAGCAGCGCGGCGGCGATGGCGAACAGCGAGACCATTGGCAGGCCGGTTGGGGCGGCGGGTATTATCCACGCCCGCAATATTACGCACCGCCTGCGCCAGCCTATTACGCCCCGCCCCCGGCCTATTACGCGCCCCCGGCGATCGTGGTCGGCTTTGGCGGCGGTAACGACGACGATTAGACTGAAAACTCCTAAAATTCCGCCGGATACACAGCCCGCCCGGTGATCCCGGGCGGGTTGCACACTGGATCGTTATCGGCTTAGCTTGCGAACTTCGGGATATGCCATGCGCACCGCACCCGGGGGGGAGGGCGGAGTTTGAAATGATGAGCCAGCCGGCCGGACAGACCCGGGCTGAACAGACCCAGGCTGAACAGAGCGGGGGCGCGCAGGTCGCCCTGGTGGCGACTTTGGGGCTTTTGCCGTTTCTTGATGAAATCGGTGCGGATGCCGGCCAGGTGATGGGACCGGCGGGGATTGATGCCAGCCGGCTGAACGGCGCCAGCGAGGGCAGTCTGGCACTTTCAACCTATGTTGACATGATGGAGCGGGCTGCGAAAATTTCTCGCTGCGAGAGTTTCGGACTGCGCTATGGGCGGCAGTTCCCAGCCTCCAGCCACGGGCTGGTGGGCGATATCGCGCTGGCCGCGCCCACCATCGGCACCGCGTTACGCCAATTCGTGGATCTGTTTCCGCTGCACCAGGAGGCCAGCCAGGTGGGCTTGCGCGCCGAGGGCGGGTTGCTGCGGCTGGAGTACCGGATTCTCGATTGGCGGATATTCGACCGGCGCCAGGATGCGGAGCTGACCATCGCGATGTTCCAGAACCTGTTGCGGCATGCATTCGGGCCGGGGTTTGTCCCCGAGGAGGTGCATTTCGAGCATCCGAACCCTGGGCATTGCGGCGAGCATGAGGAGAGTTTCGGCGCGCCGGTGTATTTTGGCCAGCGCACTAATGCCATCGCCTTCCGCCCGCGCGATTTGAACCGGGCGATGCCGGGCACGGATGCGGGCAGGTTCTCGCGCCTGCTGGCGGAGGCGCGCATGCGCCGGTTGCCGCGCGGGGCCGTGCCGCTGGCGGAGCGCGTGCGCGGAGAGATTCGCGCCCGCCTGCCCGATGGATACCCGCCCATGGAAGATGTGGCGGATGCGCTGGGCATCGCCCGCTGGACTCTGCAGCGGCGCCTGGGGGCGCTTGGCCTCAGCTACTCGGACACCGTGCAGCAAGTGCGCCAGGCGCTGGCGCTTAGCTATTTGGCGATGCCGCACCTCTCGATCTCAGGCATCGGCCAGCTGTTGGGCTATGCCGAGCTCAGCCCCTTCAGCCGGGCGTGCCGCCGCTGGTTTGGCGCTCCGCCCGAGCAGATGCGCGCGGCGCGGCTTTGCGGGCCAAAAACCTTCTAAACGGCTCGGCCAGGATGCCGGTCACGATCATGCCGGCGCCGGCGATGGTGGCAAGGCCCATCGGGTCGCCCGCCACGGCGCCCACGGCCCCCGCCCAAACCGGCTCCATGGCGAAGATAACGCTGGCCCGCAGCGCCGGGACATGCGCCTGCCCCCAGGCCTGACCAAACATGATGACGCTCGTGGCGGCTCCCAGGCCGATGGTGCTGTACCAGAACGGCGGATAGCCCCAGGGCACCGCGGCGCCGGTAAGCAGGTTGGCGCCCAGGCTGAGCACCGCCACCACGCTCATCTGCACGACCGCCAGCCGTTGCGGATTGCAGCGCGGCGCATAGCGGCTGAGCAGAATGATCTCGAGCGCGCAGGCCAGCGCGGCGGCGAGGGTCAGCATGTCACCCAGGGAAAGCCGGAACACGCCGCCCTTGGGATGCGCGAGCAGGGCAAGCCCGGCGAATGCCAGGATGATGGCGAGCAGGCCGCTCCACCCCGGAGGCTTGCGAAACAGCAGCAACTGCAACACCGGCACCAGAGGCACATAAAGCGCCGTGAAAAAAGCCGACCGGCTGGAGGCAATGTCCGTAAGGCCCTGGGCCTGCAGCGCATAGCCCGCGAAGAGCGAGGCGCCGATGAAAAATCCGGCGCGCCATTCCGCCAGGCGGGGCCAGGACGGGCGGGTGATGACAACGAGCAGCACGGCGCCAATGGCAAAGCGCAGGCCCACCAGCGCCAGGGCGCCGCCATGCGCCAGCCCCAGCTTGATGACCAGAAAGGTGAAGCCCCAGATCATGGTGATAGATACCAGAACCAGCTCGGGAGGGATCTTGCCGCGCCCCTCGGTGGCGGTTGCTTGAGTCATAGGGTGAGGTCTTAGCCCGAGGGTGTGCGCGGGGCAAAGCCACAAGGTCCGCCGCGCGGGAGAATGTTACTGACACAAATCTATCACACTGCGGGCGGGCAAGTTGATGTATCGGCCACCTAAACACATTAGGGGTTAAAAAGTTGAGCATCGCGTATATCATTTATCTCGCCGGCTATTCGGATGGGGTACTCTATGTCCTGGCAACGCTGCTGCTGGTGGCCTTGGCCGTTATGATCGACCGCACATGGTCGCTGCGGAGCACCATCCTGCGCGGCAAGTCGATCATCCGCGCAACCGCCGAAAAATCCGCGCTCTCGCACCAGGATCTCACGGGCCTGCTGCAGGCGGCGGGCAGCCTGCCGGAAGCGGCATTGCTGGACACCGCGATCCGCCATCTCGACACCGCCGATGCCGAGGGCATGGCCAACCGCCTGGACGAGTCGATCATGCTGATCGCCCCGATGCTTGACCGCCGCTTATGGATTCTCGACACCGTGGTGACCCTGGCGCCGCTGCTCGGCCTGTTTGGCACCATTATCGGCATGTTCCACGCCTTTAACGTGCTGGCCCAGCCGGGCCATGCCCCGGCTGAAGTGACCGGCGGCGTCGCCGATGCGCTGGTCGCCACCGCGTTTGGTATTTTCATCGCCATGCTGGGCCTCACCGGCTTCAACGCCCTGAGCAACCAGGTGCAGTTGATCGTGCATCAGCTCGACTCGATGAAGATGATGATCGTGAACCGCACGGACGGCTCTCCCATGGTGCCCTCGCGCGGCACGACGTCAAAGACCCAGGCCAGCCCGCGGCTGGTGAACGCCTGAACCGATGAAAATGCGCTATTTCGAACGCCGTAAGGCGCGCATCGAGATCATTCCGATGATCGACGTGATGCTGTTCCTGCTTGTGTTCTTTATCATCGTGACCTTGCAGATGATCCCTGACGCCGGGGTAAGCCTGCAACTGCCGACCTCCAGCCAGGCTGATACGCTGCCGCATCCGAAATTCACCGTGAACGTGCTGCCCGACGGGACGATCAAGGTGAAGGACCAGGTGATGACGCCTGACCAGCTGACGGCCATGTTCCAGGCCGACGGCGCGCCCGACAAGACCGACCTGACCATCGCCACCGACAAGACCACGCCATTTCAGGATTTCATGAGCGTGATCGATGCCGCCCGTAAGGCCGGGGTTTCAGATATCGGTATAGCTGCCCAACCGGCGCCGAGCGGGAGTTAGGTTCTCCAGAAGTTGCCGAAACTGCAGATTAGCCCGCAAAACGGGTCAATCTGAAGTCATCGCACGCTAAGCCCGAACTAAAAAAACCCGCCCGGCCGCATGGCCCGGCGGGTTTTTTATCGCGGCCGGCCTGCAACAAAAGAGTCATTGATTCTTAGCAAAACTGAAACCGCTTTTTGCGCTGCGGTAGGGTATCGCCCAGCCCGTGTAACGACGACGCTCGCATTGGTACGGGCTCGATCATAAAACAGGGGCTTTGAATAATGAATTCTGCAAACACGTTCCGGCGCGCCTTGCGCCGGGCATCCTCGCACCGGGCCTTGGCATTCGCCCTGGCTGGGCTGGTTCTGGCCACGGCATCCGCGCATGCGCAAACCAGCACAGCACCGGTCAACCTCGACCTCGGCGCCGTGCTCGCCACCGGCACGGCCGATACCGCGCTGCTCGCCAGCACGCCCGGCACCGCGCCGAACGAGGCCCCTTCGCTGACGCCGCTGAACTCCACGCAGCCGACCTCGGTGGTGAGCAAAAAGACCATCGATAACCTGCTCATCGGCACGCAGAGCTTCGCTGATATCGCCAAGCTCACGCCTTCGGTCTCCGCGATCAGCCCGAACGGCCCCGGCTTGCAGGAAGCCAACGGCCCGACCATCCGCGGCTTCTCCGATGGCCAGTACAACGTGACCTTCGATGGCATCCCCTTCGGCGACTCCAACGATTTCACGCATCACTCGACCTCGTTCTTCACCGCCAGCCAGATCGGCCAGACCATTGTGGACCGCGGCCCCGGCACGGCGGAAACCGTGGGCGATGCCACCTTCGGCGGCACCATCTCGCTGCGCACCATCGACCCCTCGGCGACGCGCACCTTCACGCCGTATGGCGAGTGGGGCAGCTATGATACCAACCTCGGCGGCATCCGTTACGATACCGGCTCCATCCAGTCCGCCAACGGCACCGCGGCGGTGGTTGATGCCGAGCATATCCAGAGCAACGGCGGCCTGACCTTCACCGGCCAGGAGCGCACCAATTTCTTCGGCAAAATCGTGATCCCGGTTGGTGACAACACCACTGTGACGCTGATGACCGACTACCAGAAATTATACCAGAATTTCGCCACCGGCACGACCTCGGACCAGCTCGCTTTTTATGGTTCGAACTACGCCAACAGCAGCGACCCGACACAGCAGAACTACTACAAGTACAACGCCGACCATATCGTAACAGATATGAACTACATCGACGTGCAGTCGAACTTTGGCAATGGCTGGCTCTATGACGGCAAAATTTACACCTATGGCTATTACCACCACGGGCTGAACGGCGCCGATGCCAACGGCCAGGGCCTGCCCGGGCAGGCCCTGCCAGCCGGTGCGGTTCCGAATCTGGTTGCCTACACGCCGGGCGGCGCGGCTGTCACCGGTGTTCCGGGCCAGCAGATGAAGATGGATTACCGCTCGGTCGGCACCATCCAGCGCTTGCAGAAAAACTTCGACTGGGGCGATATCAAGACCGGCCTGTGGTTCGACCATCAGGTGAACACCCGCTTCCAGCAGGAAGTGATCCTGAACGCGGGCGCCGTGCCTAACTATTACGCCAACGGCACCGCGCCCACCATCGACCGTTTGCAGTACAACCAGCTCTACACCTTCCAGCCTTATGGCCAGGTGGACTACAAGCCGATTGACGGGCTGACCCTGACCGCCGGCCTGAAGTACGCTTTCTTCAAGCGCGCGTTGAAGGCCCCCTTCAACCAGACCACGCAGTCGCCGCAGGGTTTCCAGCACAATTACGACAAGATGCTGCCCTCCTTCGAGGCGAAATACGACATCAACCCGAGCCTCTCGGTTTATGGGCAGGCCGCCGAAGGGTTCCTGGCGCCGAACCTGAACACTTTCTATACCAACAAAATTACGATCGAGAGTGTGAAGCCTGAGAGCACCATCAACTTCCAGACCGGCTTTGCCTATCAGGGGCCGCATCTGGCGATGGGCGGGGATATCTACAATATCCATTTCCAGAACTACATCGATCATACCGGTTCCGGGAACAACAAGATCTTCTTCAACCGCGGCGGCGTGATCTATCGCGGCATCGAGGGTGACACGACCTACAGCTTCGATGACGGCCTCAGCCTGTTTGCGAACGCGGGCTACAACCAGGCGTTCAAGACGTCTACCAACGCCTATATCACCCAGGCGCCGCAATTCACCTCCAACTTCGGCGTGATTTACGACAAGAACGGCATCTATGGCTCGGTGATCGACCAGTGGACCGGCGGCGAGTATTCCGGCACCACCGGAATCGGCGCTTATGCCAACAGCCCGGCCACCGGCAAATCCCCGGGCGGCTGGTACAATCCGTATAATGTCGTCAACCTCGCGGCGGGCTATACGTTCAACCATCTCAACCCGAACCTGAGCCAGATCAAGGTGAAGTTGAACGTGGACAACATCACCAATCAGAAGCAGGCAATTTTCGACAACGGCACCGATGCGGCGGGCCAGACCTGGTACTACGTGCTGGGCGGGACCTCGGCCTTTGTGTCTCTCTCGGTGCCGATCAACTTCTGAACTTTATGACAGTTTAGAGAAACCGCATCTGCAGAAGTCGGGGCCCGGCGCAAGCCGGGCCTCGATGCGTTAGAAGCGAAAGTTGAAAACGATAGATTTGGTACAAATGTCTCAGACAATGAACTCCTCCTGGCTCACCCCAGATACCGGAAACCTCCGCTTTGCCACCGCAATGGGCGTGGGGCTGCTGCTCGAGCTGGCGGCGCTTGGCCTGCTGCTGCCGATAATGGCGCATAAGGAGACGCCCGCGCTAACCCCTGCGGTGGTGAAACTTTCGGTTATCACCCCGCCCGCCCCCAAACCAGCGCCGCCGGTGCCGGTGCCGCCCAAGCCCGTGGCTCAGCCGGTGGTGCAGCCCGTGGCCAAACCATTGCCGCCGCCGCCAAAACCCGCGCCGCATCATGTGGTGCGGCATGTCGTACGGCATATTCCTGTGCCCAAGCCGTTGCCCACGCCGCCGCAAGCCGTTAAGCCGCCGCCGGTGCCGGTGCCGCCGCAGCCCGTGGTGCCGCCCGCGCCAAGCGCCGGCGCTGTGGACGTGTTCAGCGCCGCGATCAAAGCAGCGCTTCAGGCGCATGCGAACGGAGTCTACCCTCAGTCCGCGCAGATGGCGCATGAGGCGGGCTCGCCGCAGCTTACGTTCACATATCTGAACGGCGTGGTCTCCAACATCGCGCTGACGCGCTCGAGCGGGTTTCCGCTGCTGGATGCGGCGGCGCTCCGGGATGCGCGGATCGCGCACTACCCTGCCCCGCCGTCCGGCTTCACCGGACGCACCTATCAGATAACCGTGGCGGTGGACTTCCGCCTGGCGGCTGTCAGCATCGACGCGGATTAGAGCGCGATATGTTTGGGTTGACGCAAGAGCGCCCCCAAACGCGCTCTCTAACTCTTTGATAAGAGGCTGATTCACGCTTTCGGTTGCCACGCTCGCGCGCGGCAACC
>JAJZCG010000087.1 GCA_021846225.1 Pseudomonadota bacterium
GGGTATTCCATCTCGGCGATGGCGGTGGCGCCAACCAGGGCTTCATGTTCGCCCCAGTTGTCGAAGTTCAGGCGGTCCACGTTGTCAACAAAGGTTTCCGCCGGGGTGTTTTCGGCCAGAATGAGGGAATGATCCGCGACTTCGACGTGGTAATAGGTGAAAATTTCCGGGACACGGGACTCGCGCGTGATGGACATGCCGTTCACCAGCGCGCCGGCCTGGATCAGTATGTTATCAACCAGAACGGCATGGTCAGGCGAGAGCAGCAGGTCCCGCGCGGGGACATTATCCTCCAGCGCATTCGCCTTGATGCGGATGGGGAGCACGCGCAACGGGTCGGCAAAGACCATGGAGATGGTCTGGCGGCCGAGCCAGGCGACTGGGGCGGTGCGCCCGTCGCTCAAGGTTACCAGATCGCCGGCTTTCAGGGTTTCAACCGCGACGTCGCCCGAGGGGGTGCGGATGGCCGTGCCGGCCATGAAGCAGGCGGGGGAGCCGGTGGCGCCGAGGAGGTTCCAGCCGGTGTCTGGCCGCAGGGTGAGCGCCGTGCCGCCGCGGTTGTCATCGCCGTGCTCGCCATCCTGCCCGCCGCCGTTGTTGAAATGGCTGCCGTTTCGCACGGTTGTGAGCAGGTAGTATCGGCCGGAAGCCTGGTCACGCACCAGAATGCCGATGTAGAGGCCGCTTTTTTCCACCGCGCCGGCATAGGTGAAGGTGCCTGTTAAGCCGCCGCCGCTGCCGGTGCCCGAGAGGATGGCGCCGTGCGTGACGGGCGTGGCGCTGGTGGCGCCGGGGAGGGTTATGAGCTCGCCCCCGTCGTCCTCATGAAGCAGGTTGGCGGTGTTACCGGCGATTGTGATGCTGCCATCATCATAGTTGATGGCGAACATTCCACGGAAGGTCTCGAAAACGGACATGAGCGATGCAACCTTGCTGAAATGGCCGGGATCAACCCGGCGAATTTAGGGATGCTCGCAAAGAACAGGTTTTTCGTTAAAAAATCGTAAACATTCTTTTGGAATATTCGCTGGGCGGGAGCCGCACAAGGAAAAGTGATGAGCCGCCGGGCGGCGGGTTATTTTTGGAACGGAACGGAGACCCAGCGCGGGCCGGGGTTGGCGCCACCGGCGCTGTCGCCGGTGATGAGCAGGGTGGCGGCGGGCAGTTTGGCCTGGGTGAGTTGCCGCAGCTGGGCCAGCAGCGCGGCGGCGCTGGCGGTGGGCTGGCCGTTGACTTGCGCGATGACGTTGCCCGCGAGGATGCCGGCCGCGCTGGCGGGGCCTTTAGCGGTGACGGCGGTGACGGTGGCGCCCGCACCGGCTGGCTGGGCGGAGAGGGTGAGGCCAAGGCTGGCGATGGTGATGGCGGCGGGCGCGGGCGGGGTGGCCGGGGTGATAGTTTCGTCGAGCGGCGGGGGCGGTGCGGTGATGCGCAGGGTGGCGCTGCGGGTGCTGCCGTCGCGCCAGAATGTGACGGGGGCCTTGCTGCCCGCGGGGATTTGCGCGGTGCGGATGAACAGCGCGCGCGGGCTGGTGATGGTGACGCCTTTGAGCGCTGTGATGACGTCGCCGGGCTGGAGGATGCCGTTGGCGGGGCCGTTGGGGGAAACGCTGCCGACCAGCGCGCCAGCGGTGTTGGGCAGGTGGAGCGTGGCCTGGATTGCGGGCGTGACCTCCTGCGTGGCGGCGCCGAGCCAGCCGCGCACCATGCTGCCGCTGGCTATGAGCGATTGCGCGACCGGCTGGGCCATGGCGGAGGGGATGGCGAAGCCGATGCCCACCGAGCCGCCTGAGGGAGAGTAGATGGCGGAATCAACGCCGATGACCTCGCCTTTTTCGTTGAACAGCGGGCCGCCGGAGTTGCCGCGGTTGATGGCGGCGTCGGTCTGGATGAAATCGTCGTAAGTGCCCTGGTTGATGTTGCGGTCCAGCGCGCTGACGATGCCAGCCGAGGTGCTGCCGGGCAGGCCGTAAGGGTTGCCGATGGCCAGCACCCAGTCGCCCACGCGCAGGGCGGTGGAATTGCCGAATTTGACGAAAGGCAAGGGGTGGCCGGTGTTGACCTTGAGGACCGCGATGTCGGCAGCGGTGTCGCGGCCGGTTACGGTGGCGGGAACGATCGTGCCGTCCTGGAACGTGACGCTGATGCTGGCCGCCCCGGCGATGACATGGGCGTTGGTGAGAATATAGCCGGAGGGGGCGATGACGAAGCCCGAGCCCAGGGCCTCAACCGCCTTGGGCGGCGGCAGGACGGTGCCGGAGGCAAGGGTGATGTCATCGCCGTTTTTGGCGGCGGCGGCGGGCACCGGGTCTGTGCTGGCGATGCTGACCACGGCGGGCATGACGCGCGCGGCCAAGTCCGCCATCTGGGGCAGATTGCTGCTGCGGGCGGCGGGGCCGGTGAGGACCAGAGCGGCGGTGCCGGTGAGGAACACGGCGGCAAGGAGCAGGCGGCGGGGTGAGGTCATGGTTAAATTGTGTGGCGGGGCGGGCATCTCCGCAAGAGGCTGGACACGCCGGGGCGCTGCGTTAAAGCTTGCGGCATGAATGAAAATGACATCCGCGCGGCGCTGGCGCCGTTTAATCTGGGTAAAATGCTCGATGGCCTGCATGTGGGCGATGGGCTGGTGCAGGTGACGCTGGCGATAAAACGCGAGGACGCGGCGGCGCTGGAGCCGTTGCGCCAGGATGTGGAAGCGGCGCTGGCGGCGATGCCGGGGGTAAAAAACGCCTCCGTGGTGTTCACCGCGCATAAGGCGCCGCCACCGCCGCCGCCGCCGGTTGCGCCGGTGTTGCCGGGGGTAAAAAACGCCTCCGTGGTGTTCACCGCGCATAAGGCGCCGCCACCGCCGCCGCCGCCGGTTGCGCCGGTGTTGCCGGGGGTGAAGTCGGTGGTCGCGGTGGCCTCGGGCAAGGGCGGGGTGGGGAAATCCACCGTGGCGGTTAATCTGGCGGTGGCGTTGGCGCAGAGCGGGCTGAGCGTGGGGCTGCTGGATGCCGACATCTATGGCCCCTCGCTGCCGCGAATGCTGGGGCTGGCGCGCAAGCCCGAGGTGCGCGACGGCAAGATGATCCCGCTGGAAGCCTGGGGGGTGAAATGCATGTCCATCGGGTTTCTGGTGGATGGGGACACCGCCATGGTCTGGCGCGGGCCGATGGCGACCGGCGCGCTGACCCAGATGCTGGGCCAGGTGGAATGGGGCGCGCTGGATGTGCTGGTGGTGGATATGCCGCCGGGGACCGGGGATATTCAGCTCACATTGGCGCAGAAGGCGCGGCTGGCGGGGGCGGTTGTGGTCTCCACGCCGCAGGACATCGCGCTGATCGACGCGCGCCGGGGGGTGAAGATGTTCGCCCAGGTGAATGTGCCGGTGCTGGGGATTGTGGAGAACATGTCCTATTTCTCCTGCCCGCATTGCGGCGGGCGGACGGATGTGTTCGGCCATGGCGGCGCGGCGGCTGAGGCGGCGCGCATAAATGTACCATTTTTGGGCGAAGTGCCGCTGCTGCTGGAGATCCGCGAGACCGGAGATGCAGGGGCGCCGGTGTGCGCCTCCGCGCCGCAGGGCGTGGCGGCGGCGGCGTTTCGCGCCGTGGCCGCAGCCGTGGCCGGGGCGCTGGCGCCGGCCAGGCGCGCGCCGCCGCGGATCGTCATCGACTGATGGCGGAGGCCGGGTTCTATCATCTGACCCGCACGGATATCGCCGCGGCGCTGCCCGCGCTGCTGGGGCGCACGCTGGCGGCGGGGGAGCGGGCCGTGGTGGTCTGCAAGGACGCGGCGCAGCTGGCGGCGCTGGATGTTGCACTTTGGCACGCTCACCAGCCGGACTGGCTGCCCCACGGCACGAAAACCACGCCGCACCCGGCGTGGCAGCCGGTTTTTTTGACGATTGAGGATGAAAACCCGGCCGGTGCGGCATTTTTGTTCCGGCTTGGCGGCGCGGCGGCCGAAATGGCCGCTTACAAGAGGGTGTTTGACCTGTTCGACGGCAATGACGAGGCCGAGGTGGCGGCGGCGCGGGCGCGCTGGCGCGCTGCGAAGGCCGCAGGCCACACCCTGACCTATTGGAAACAGGGTGAGGGCGGCTGGGAAAAGGCTGGCTGAAAACTTAATCGCTTTGATTGTAACATTAAGTGCCAAGCATTCTTGACAGGCCAGGGGGGGATAGGTAGCAACCGGCCAACTTCCGGCGGCGCAGAACCGCTGAAAACAGGTGTATGAACAACGGTCGCGACAAAGAGACTTTTGAGCAACGGCTTGCGGCAGCGCAGGCGGCGGCCAAAGGGCGGACAAAGCGGGATCCGGCGCAATCGGGCGCGGGGGCGGCTAGTCAAGCGGTCAACTTTGCGATGCGCCTGGGGGTTGAGCTGGTGGCTGCCATGGTCATCGCCGTGGGAATTGGGTGGGGGCTGGACAGGCTTTTTCATACCAAACCGTGGCTGATGCTTGTGATGGTGCCGGTGGGCATGGCGGCCGGTTTGCGCAATCTGGTGCGGGCCGCGGGGAAAACTGACGGCGGACGGGATAAAAAGTAATGGCAGGCCCAACGATCGACGCGCTCGGACAATTCAGCCTGACAACGGGCTTGGGCCCGCTTGGCCGCGCGGTGGACTTCAGCAACTCCAACGAGGCCATGCTGGCCGCCGCGGTGATCATCGTGGGTATTTTCGCCGTGGGCCTGCGGGCGCGCGCGCTGATCCCCGGACGCGGGCAGGCGGTGGTCGAGCTGCTGTATGAATTCGTGCACAATATGTGTGTTGACACCATCGGCGAGGAGGGGCTGCGGTTCTTCCCCCTGGTGTTCACCATTTTCAGCTTCATCCTGCTCGGCAATCTGCTTGGGTTGTTCCCTTATTTCTTCGCGTTCACCTCGCATATCGCGGTCACGCTGAGCCTGGCGCTGTTCGTGTTCGTGTTCTCCACCGGGGTGGGGTTCTATACGCACGGTCTCCGCTTCTTCAAATTTTTTGTGCCGCATGGCGTGCCGAGCTGGCTGCTGCCCCTGCTGGTGCCGATTGAGATCATCTCCTATCTCTCCCGCCCTGTTTCACTCTCGGTTCGTTTGTTCGCCAATATGACCGCCGGGCATGTGATGTGGGAGGTTTTCGCCGGGTTCATGCTGATGCTGGTGGCAAGCTTCGGTATTTTCGGGGTGTTTGCCTCGGTGGTGCCGCTGGGGCTGAACGTGGCGCTGGCAGCGCTGGAATTGCTGGTGGCGGGGCTGCAAGCCTATGTGTTTGCCATCCTCACCTGCCTGTATCTGCACGACGCCGTGCATATGCATTGATGTTTTTTGCTTAAAAAAGTTTCGGAAAGGAAAGTTTAATATGGATCCTCAGTCAGCCGCTCTGCTCGCCAAAGACATTGGCGCCGGTCTTGCCACCATCGGCGTTGCCGGTGCGGGCGTTGGTATTGGTAACCTGTTTGGCGCGTTCGTGTCCTCCGTCGGCCGCAACCCGGCCGCGCGTGACACCATGTTCCGCGACGTTCTGCTCGGCTTCGCGCTGACGGAAGCGGTGGCGCTGTATGCGCTGGTCATCGCGCTGATCATTCTGTTCACCTGATGCGCCGCATCGCCACCATCGCTCTGCTGAGCCTCAGCCCCGCCGCCGCGCTCGCGGAGGGGACCATGCCGCAGATGGATTTCGCCAACCCGCTCACCTCTTTTCAGGTGGTGTGGATGGCGGTGATTCTGGTGGCGCTCTATCTGCTGCTGGCCCGCTGGGGCCTGCCGGAGATGGGGAAGGTGCTGGCAAACCGGGCAAGCGTGATCGCGCAGGATCTGGCGGCGGCGCGGGCAGCGAAAATCACGGCGGACCAAGCCGTGGCGGCGCTGAACGCGACGATGAGCCAGGCGCGCGGCGCGGCGGGCGCGGAAGTGGCGCAGGCCGTGGCGAAAGCCAAGGCCGAGGCCGTGGCACAGGCGGTGGCGCTGGCCGCCAGCCTGGACCAGAAACTGGCTGAATCCGAGACGCGGATTGCCGTGGCGCGGAACGCGGCGATGGCCGCGATCAAGCCAGTGGCGGCTGAGGCCGCCGCGAGTATTTTGCAGAAGCTTACAGGCAGCGCGCCTGGAGCAGACATTCTGGGGCAGCGTGTGGATGCCGCCCTGGCCGCGGGGAAGGCAGCTTAAGCGATGGAATACCAGGCCCTGAGTTTTACCCCCTGGACGCATGGTGCATTCTGGGTCTTCGTCGCGGTGGTTATTTTTGCGCTGCTGGCCGGCCGCAAAATTGTAAGCCCCATCGCCGCGATGCTCGATGCGCGGGCGCAGAGCGTGCGCGACGCGCTGGAAGAAGCCGCCCGGCTGAAGGAAGAGGCGCAGGCCCTGCTGGCCGATGCCACGGCGCGCCAAGCCCAGGCCACCGAGGACGCGAAACAGATCCTCGCCTCTGCCCATGCCGAAGCGGCGCGCATTGCCGCTGAGCTGGCCGAGGAAGCCCAGGCTGCCGCCGCCCGCCGGGAACGCATGGCGATGGAGCGCATTGCCGCGGCGGAAGCCGCCGCCGTGAAGGATGTGCGGGCCGCCGCCATTGATATCGCAACCGCCGCCAGCGCGCAGATTCTGCGCGACGGCTTTGGCGCCCCGGCTGATGCCGCCAGGATTGACCAGGCGATCGCCAATATCCCCGCCGCGCTGCGCCGCGCGGGCTGAGACCGGCAACAGGCAAGCGCCTTCGGGGCTTGCCGCCGGAAATTCCAGACAGAATTTGTTGCCTGCAACGTTGATTGCGTTAAGGTGACACATGTTGCGTTCCGCCATGCGGGCGGACGGGCGTGAAAAATTCTGTTTGGGAGACTTATGTGAAAAAAATTTTTAGCGTTGCGGCTTTTGCCGTCGCCGTTCTGGGCTTTGCAGCGCCGGTGGTGGCGAATGCGAAGGCGATGACCGAGATCAAGTTCGGTGTGGATGCGACGTATCCGCCGTTTGAGAGTCTTTCCCCCAGCGGGAAGTTTGTTGGCTTTGACATTGATCTTGGCCGGGCCATCTGCGCTGAGCTGAAGGTGAAATGTGTATTCATAAGCCAGAGTTTCGATGGCATTATCCCGGCTTTGCAGGCGCGCAAGTTTGACGCGATTTTATCCTCGATGACGGTGACGCCCGAGCGTGCCAAGCAGATCGATTTTTCCTCCGAGATGTATAACGAGCCGACCAGCCTGATCACCAAGAAAGGTGCGGGTCTGGAGCCGACGGCGGCGAGCCTGAAAGGCAAGACGGTGGGTGTGGAATCAGGCACTATCCAGGAGAGCTACGCGAAGACCTACTGGCAGCCCAACGGCGTGAACGTGATCTCCTATCCCGGCCAGGATCAGGTTTATGCGGATCTGCTCTCGGGCCGGCTCGACGCCTCGTTGCAGGATTCCGTGGAGGCTGATTATGGTTTCCTGAAGACGCCGAAGGGTACGAATTACACGCTGGCAGGCAATGTGACGTATGATCCGAAGGACGTGCTGGGCTCCTACATCGCCATTGGCGTGCGCAAGAATGAGCCGGTGCTGCTGAAGAAGATTGATTCGGCGATCGCGGCGATCATCGCGAACGGAACTTATAAGAAGATTGAGTCGCATTATTTCAATTTTGACGTCTACGGCGCCAATCCGGCAAAGTAAGGTCTGGCCCGGCCCCGTGTTAGCGCGGGGCCGATGGCTTGCAAATCCGGCTGAAGGCCATCACATGCTGGGGCATGTCCGGATCGTATTCCAAGGTGAGGGCGGTGTTGGGCCCCACCAATACCGGCAAGACGCATCTGGCGATGGAGCGTCTGCTGGGCCACGCCTCCGGGATGATCGGGTTTCCGCTGCGGCTGCTGGCGCGCGAGAATTATGAGCGCATGGTGGCGCGCAAAGGCGCCAAAAATGTCGGGCTGATCACCGGGGAGGAAAAAATCGTGCCGCCGGGGGCGCGCTGGTTCTCCTGCACGGTGGAGGCGATGCCGCTGGACCGCCGGGTCGAATTCCTGGCCGTTGATGAAATTCAATTATGCGCCGACCCCGACCGGGGGCATGTCTTCACTGACCGGCTGCTGCATGCGCGCGGCCTGGTGGAGACGATGTTTCTCGGCGCCGAGACGATCCGCCGCCTGCTGCAGCGGCTGGTGCCGGGGGTTGAGGTTGAGACGCGGCCCCGGCTCTCCGAGCTTTCCTATGCCGGGCCGGTGAAACTCTCGCGCCTGCCGCCGCGCTCGGCGATCGTGGCGTTCTCCGCGGCCGAGGTTTACGCCATTGCCGAGGCGGTGCGCCGCAGGCGGGGCGGCTGCGCGGTGGTGATGGGCCGGCTCTCGCCGCGCACGCGCAACGCGCAGGTGGCGCTGTATCAGGAAAAAGAGGTGGATTTCCTGGTGGCGACGGATGCCATCGGCATGGGGCTGAACATGGATGTGGACCATGTGGCCTTTGCTGGTTTGTCGAAGTTCGATGGCCGCCAGCCCCGGATGCTGCTGGCGGCGGAGGTCGCGCAGATCGCCGGGCGGGCGGGGCGTGGGATGCGCGATGGCAGTTTTGGCGTGACCGGCGTTTGCCCGCCGCTGGGCGAGGAGCTGGTGGAGGCGGTGGAGGCGCATGCGTTCGAGCCGCTGGAGCAGCTGGCATGGCGCAATTCGGCGCTGGATTTTGCCTCGGTGGAGGCGCTGCTGGGCAGTTTGACCATGCCGCCAGGGGTGCCGGGGCTGGTGCGCGGGCAGGATGCGGCGGATGTTTTAACCCTGGAGGCGTTGAGCCACGACCCGGAGATACGCAAGGCGGCGCAGGGGCGGGCGGCGGCGCGGCTGTTGTGGGAGGCGTGCCAGATCCCCGATTTTCGCAAGCTGGCGACGGACGCGCATGTGAAATTATGCGCCAAAGTGTTCATGCACCTGCGCGCGGACAAAAATTTACCGGTGGATTGGGTGCGCGGCGAGATCGAGGCGCTGGACAAAGTCGAAGGAGATATTGATACCCTCATGCAGCGGCTGACGGATGTGCGCGTTTGGGCGTATATAACCGCCAGAGCTGATTGGATGCGCGATGCCACGCCCTGGGCGCGGCTGGCGCGTGAGATCGAGGATAGAATTTCAGATACGCTGCACATGAAGTTGATGGCGCGGTTTGTGGACAAGAGGGCGGCACATTTGACCAGACGGCTGGAAGACCAAGAGGCGGAAGAGTTGCAGGCGGTGGTGTCCAACCACGGCGTCGTGCTGGTGGAGGGCCATGAGGTGGGCCGCGTGGAGGGGTTCAACTTCCACCCGGACCCCGCGACGCAGGGGCAGGAGAAAAAATTTCTGCTGCGCGCGGCGCGCCGGGCCCTGGGGCAGGAGCTGCCGCGGCGGATTTTGCGCTGCGAGACCGCAGCCGATGAGGCGTTCAGCCTCACTGATGACCGGCAGGTGGTCTGGGAGGGCGCGAAGATCGCCCGGCTGAAGCGCAGCGAGAACCTGCTGAAGCCGGAAGTGGAGATTTTGCACTCCGAGTTCCTGGACGGGCTGGCACGCGAGCGGCTGCGCGCACGCATCAGCGCGTTCGTGGCGGCGGAGGTGGAAAAGCGCCTGGGCGCGTTGCTGGTGGCGATGAAGGAGCCCCCCTCGGAGTTGCGCGGGGTGATGTACCGGCTGGGCGAGGCTTCCGGCGTGATGGAGGCGGAGAATGTGGCGCAGGATTTGCGCCCCGTGCTCAAAAAACTGGGTGTGGAGGCCGGGCGGTTCGCGTTTTTCATGCCCGCCGTGCTGAAGCCGGGTTCGGCCAAGCTGCGCGCGCTGCTCTGGGGCGTGGCGCATGACCGCAATCCGCCGCCGCTGCCTGCCGCCGGGCTGGTCTCGGCGCCGATGCCGGGCAATTGGGGGGCGGATTTTGCGCTCTCCATGGGCTGGCTGCCGGCCGGGCCGGTGATGGTGCGGCTGGATGTGGCGGAAAAGCTGGTGCGCGAGATGCATTATCTGGTGCGCAAGCATCCGGTGTTTCTGCCGCCCAACCTGGGCTCGCGCATGGGGCTGAAGCCCGAGCAGCTTGCCCCGGTGCTGAATGCGCTGGGGTTCAGGATTATTGCGGCGCAGGTGCTGGGCGAGAAGAAATACGGCCCGGCGGCGCCCGCGATGCTGGCACGCCGCAAGATGGAGCCAAAGCCGGTGGCGCCGCCGCCGCCGCCGCCCGTGCCGGTCTCGGATGATAACCCCTTTGCGGCGCTGGCGGCGCTGCGTCAGGCCGCCCGGCGCTGATGGCCGGGGAAGAGTCCGGCTGGCAACGGCTGGATAAATTCTTGTTCCATGCGCGGTTTTGCAGGACGCGCAACGTGGCGGGGGATTTGGTGGCGGCCGGCGGGGTGCGGATCAACCGTCAGCCGGTGGAGAAGGCCCATGCCCGGGTGCGGGTGGGCGATGTGCTGACCCTGGCGTTGCCGCGCGGGGTGCTGGTGGCCGAGATTCTGGCCCTGGCGCCGCGGCGCGAGGGTGCAGCCCAGGCGCAACAGCTGTATAGGGAAATTGCCGCGGATTGATATTCACGCCGCGGCGGCTTGCCTTAATGCGCGGCCACGCGCATATCCCGAGCCCGATTGCCACCGTATTATCGTATTAGGAGTGCCTGATGACCTATGTGGTCACCGAGAATTGCATCAAGTGCAAGTACATGGATTGCGTGGAAGTCTGCCCCGTGGACTGCTTCTACGTCGGCGAGAACATGCTGGTGATCCATCCGGACGAATGCATCGACTGCGGCGTGTGCGAGCCGGAGTGCCCGGCGGAAGCCATTTTGCCCGATAGCGACGACCGCGCGACGCCCTGGGTTGAGCGTAACCTCAGCTTCGCCAAGGTGTGGCCCAATATCACCCGCAAGGGCACCGCGCCCGCGGATGCGGACGAGTGGAAGGACAAGCCGGGCAAGGAAGCCATGCTCTCGCCCGAGCCCGGCCAGCCGTAAGCGTGCGGCCTCCCGTGACGGGAGGCCAAAATTCTGTTACAGGGTTGTATTTGAAACCGGGCCGCCACACCGCGCGCCCGGTAATCGAGTATAGCGGAGTTGTCATGAGTGAGAAGCCGAAGACCGTGGCGGAAGATAAATCTGCCAAACCTCTGGACGAAACAATGAATGAAATGACAGCCGCCAGACCAGCCGAAAAAACCCCCGCCAAGCCCAAAGCCGCCAAGCTGGCGGCAAAGCCGGTTGAGGATGTGCGCGAAGCCGAGCCCGTGGCCGCCGCGCCCGTGCCTGCACCCGCGCCGGTGATCTCGCATTCGGGCGTGCCCGCCGGGCCGATGCGCCCGATGACCCCGCCGCGTGCGATGGCGAAGGCCGAAATTTTTGTCGCGGGTGATTTTGTGGTCTACCCGACGCATGGCGTGGGCAAGGTGGAGCGCATCGCCACCGAGGAGATCGCCGGGCATACGCTGGAACTGATCCACATCACTTTCGATGAAAACCGCATGACCCTGCGCGTGCCGACCAACAAGGCGCGCACCGCGGGCTTGCGCAAGCTCGCCTCGCGCAAACAGTTTGACGATGTGCTGGCCGTGCTGAAGGGCCGCGCGCGCATCAAGCGCACCATGTGGTCACGCCGGGCGCAGGAATACGAGGCCAAGATCAACTCCGGGGACCCGGCGGCGATCGCCGAGGTGGTGCGCGATTTGCACCGCAACGCCGGGCAGCCGGACCAGAGCTTCTCGGAGCGCCAGATTTATGAATCGGCGTTGGACCGGCTGGCGGCCGAGTATGGCGCGCTGGAACAGGTTGATAAGCCAACCGCGATTGAGCGGCTGATCGCGCATCTGAAGTCGGAATAAGGCGGCGGGAAACCGCGGCTCAGGTTTCCGTCTCTTCCTTGCGCAGAACATCGAGCGGCACCAGCGCGCCCTGGCGCTCGAAATGCCAGAAGGTCCAGCCGTTGCAGGAGGGGGCGTTCTGCACGGCGGCGCCGACCTGGTGGATGGAGCCGCGGTGCGGG
>JAJZCG010000088.1 GCA_021846225.1 Pseudomonadota bacterium
GAAACATCGTCTCTGTCGCCCAGAAGGAGCATCGGCAGATTTATCCCAAGCCGGGTTGGGTTGAACATGATCCGATGGAAATTCTCAACAACACCAACGAGGTCATCGGCGCGGCATTGGCCCGCGCAGGACTCACGGCTGCCGATCTGGCGGCAGTCGGGATCACCAACCAGCGCGAGACCACGCTGCTCTGGGACCGGGCGAGCGGACAGCCCCTTCACAACGCCCTGGTATGGCAAGATACCCGCGTTGACCAACTGGTTGCCGAATATGCGCGTGAGGGTGGCCAGAACCGCTTCCGCGCCAAAACCGGCCTGCCGCTGGCCAGCTATTTCTCGGGTCTCAAACTCCGCTGGCTGCTCGACCAGGTGCCCGGAGCGCGCAGCAAAGCCGCCAATGGGGAGGCGATGTTTGGCACCATTGATAGCTGGCTGGCCTGGAATCTCACCGGCGGCCCCAGTGGGGGGGTGCATATTACCGATGTCACCAATGCCAGCCGCACGCAGCTCATGAACCTCGCGACCTGCGATTGGGATGATGACATGCTGCGTGATTTTGATATCCCCCGCGCCTGTCTGCCGAAAATTCTGCCCTCCTCGACGGTCTACGGTGAAATTCGAACCGCTACGTTGCGGGGGGCAAAACTGGCGGGGATTCTGGGAGATCAGCAGGCCGCGCTGGTTGGGCAAACCTGCTTCGCGCCTGGAGAGGCCAAGAACACCTACGGTACCGGCTGTTTCATGCTGATGAATACAGGCACGGAGCCGGTGCAATCAAAAGCAGGGCTGCTCACCACGCTTGCCTATCAGTTCGAGGGTGAAAAACCCCACTACGCGCTGGAAGGCGCCATCGCCATCACCGGCGCGCTGGTGCAATGGCTGCGCGACAATCTCAAGCTTTTCGATGTGGCCGCGCAGATTGAGCCGCTTGCGCGCAGCGTCGAGGATAATGGTGATGTCTATATCGTACCGGCCTTCTCGGGACTGTACGCGCCCTATTGGAAAGAATCGGCGCGTGGGGTCATCGCCGGTCTCACCCGTTTCGCGACGCGCGCGCACCTGGCGCGTGCCGCGCTCGAAGCCACCGCTTATCAGACGCGCGACGTGGTCGAAGCCATGGAGACCGACAGCGGCATCAAGCTGACAAGCCTGAAGACCGATGGCGGCATGGTCGCCAACGAACTGCTGATGCAATTCCAGGCGGATATCCTCGATGTGCCTGTCATCCGTCCGAGCGTAACCGAGACGACAGCTCTCGGCGCCGCCTATGCCGCCGGCCTTGCCACGGGCTATTGGCAGAATACCGAAGATCTGCGGGCCAACTGGCATGTCGACAAGAGCTGGCAGCCCAAGCTCGAAGAGTCGCGCCGGGCACATTACTACAAATCCTGGGGCAAAGCCGTCCAGCGCGCCTTCGATTGGGTGGACTGAGCCCACAGCGCCGCCGGCGGCGCTGACGCCGGCATTTTTCGACGTCCAGATACAAAGTAAATAAATTTAAGGACACGCATTATGGGATCTATTTTTTGGGGCGAGTTGCTCGGCACCGCCACGCTGATTTTGCTGGGAAATGGAGTTGTCGCCTGTGTGCTTCTGGCAAATTCAAAAGGCCAGAATTCGGGCTGGATCGTGATCACTGCCGGCTGGGCTTTCGCGGTGATGTGCGGGGTGTTCGTGGCCGCCGCCACCGGTAGCCCGGCGGCCTATCTCAACCCCGCCGTCGCCGTCGGCTTGATGGTTGATCATGGTGGCTGGAGCAAGCTGCCGATCGTCTTGGCGGGAGATTTTGCGGGCGCCTTCATCGGTGCCACGCTGGTGTGGCTGCATTTCCTGCCGCATTGGCGGGCAACCGAGGATCGCGGCTTGAAACTCGCCTGCTTCTGCACGGCTCCAGCCATCCGCAATACCGCGGCCAATCTTCTGAGTGAAGTGATCGGAACTTTTGTCCTGGTATTCGTGGTGGGCGCCATTTTTTCGAAAACAGCTTCCGCGAACGGTGTCGCGGGTGGCGTCGGGCCATATCTGGTGGGATCGCTGGTCTGGGGCATTGGCCTCTCGCTGGGCGGCACCACGGGTTATGCCATCAACCCCGCCCGCGACCTGGGGCCGCGCATCGCGCACGCATTGTTGCCGATTGCGGGTAAAGGCTCGGCAGATTGGTCCTACGCGCCAATCCCCGTAATCGGGCCGCTGGTCGGCGGTGCGCTTGCGGGTGTGGTTCTGGCGGCTTTTGGGATCTGAGTGCAGCAAAAGGGGGCGCATTGCTTGACCAAATGCGTCCCCGCGCTGGCTATGGTCAGCGATTCGTGGGCGAAGGGTCCGCCACCAGATCTTTCCGGTCGATCCGGCGCAGCGAGGTCGCCATGCGCATCTCATCGCGGCGAATGTCCTCGATAGTCGAATATGTGAAATTAATATGCGCGGCGGCGGCTTTTTCGGCGGCTTTGGCGTCGCCGCTCAGCACCGCCTCACCAATGGCGATATGCTGTTCGAGCAAGGTATCACGTACACCGGGCCGGCGGTAAAGCTGTTCGCGATTGTAGAATACGCCCTTGCGCAGCAAATCCCCCAGCACCCGCATGACATGCAGAAGCAGGACGTTGTGCGCGGCCTCATAAACCAGCCCGTGCAACTCAACGTCGCAATTGGCTTCCAGGGTCGTATCGTCAATGCCATGCGCGGCGCGCATGCGCTCAAGACAGTCACGGATCGCCTTGCGGTCAGGTTCGGTGGCGCGCAAGGCCGCCAGGCCCGAGGCGTGTGATTCGACCGAGCGGCGAAATTCAAAATAATCAGCCGCCACGCGTTGGTCGTCGGCCAGTAGCTCGGCCAGCGGGTCAACCAGCTCTTTCAGGAAGCGCGAGACCATGGTGCCCGATTTCTGGGTAACGAGCAGCCCTTTATCCTCGAGCAGATTCAACGCCTGGCGCAGCGATGGCCGCGAGACGCCCAATGTCTCGGCCAGCTCGCGCTCCGGCAGAAGCTTCTCGCCTGGGCGGAGCACGCCTTCGAGGATCATGGTCTGGAGCCGCTCCGCAATGGCATTAGCCAAGGGAACCGGCCGGATTTGCTGTGACATGGCACCCTCCTTATCTGGCGGCTTCTTTAACATAAACCGGGGTGGAGAAAAGCAAACATTATAGGCCAAAATTTTATTGGTAAAATTATATTGCCAAACTATTGTTGGTAATGTTAGGTGTCCGTTAAGTTGAGGCAGTGAACCGTGCCGAAGTGCGCGGGCTTGGAGCAAAACGTGACACTCGAAATCCGTCCGGCTGAAAATTCCCTACCCCATGTCGCTCTGTTCGCGACCTGTCTGGTGAATGCCATGCGCCCAGCCGTCGGTTTTGCGGCGCTGGCGTTGCTGGAACAGGCGGGGTGCCGGGTGGATGTGCCGCAAGGTCAGACCTGCTGCGGTCAGCCCGCGCTCAATTCGGGCGATGCTGAAGGAACGCGCCAGATCGCCCGGCGCAATATCGAAATGCTGGAACCTTTCGACCATGTCGTGGTGCCGTCAGGCTCTTGCGCGGCGACGATCAGGCTGCATTACCCTGAATTGCTGGCGCATGACCCAGCCTGGGCCGCGCGTGCGCGCAACCTCGCCGCGCGCACGCATGAGCTGCTGAGTTATCTGGCGGACATCCGCGGCTGGTTGCCTGAAGGCATCAGCCTGGAGGCGAGCGCCACCTATCATGATAGTTGCAGCGGGTTGCGCGAACTTGGGCTGAAGGCGCAGCCGCGCAAATTGTTGGCGGCGGTGAACGACCTCACATTGCGCAAGCTGGAGGGCGAGGAAACCTGTTGCGGTTTTGGTGGAACATTTTGCGTGAAATATCCGGCGATCTCGAATGCCATCGTCGATGAGAAGGCGGTGGCGGTTGAGGCAAGCGGTGCTGCGTTGCTGCTGGGAGGAGATTTGGGGTGCCTGCTGAATATGGCGGGCAAGCTGCACCGGCGTGGCGCGGCTGTGCGGGCGTTTCATGCCGCGGAAATTCTCGCCGGCATGGGCGATGCCCCGGCCATTGGTGAAACACCATGAACCACGCGCCGGATTTTGATAGCCGCGTGGCTGCGGCGTTGGCCAACCCAACGCTTAAAGTGGCCATTGAGCGTACAACCGGCACGGCCCGCACAAAACGCGCCGCTGCCATGGCCGCCTGGCCTGAATTTCCCGCGGCGCGCGCGCTGGGGCGCGATATCAAAGACCATGTGATCGAGAATCTCGCGCATTATCTGGTCGCGTTCGAGAAAAACGCGGATGCCGCCGGAACCAAGGTGCATTGGGCGCGTACCGGCGAGGAGGCATGCCAGATTGTGGTGGATATTTGCCGCAAGGCCGGGGCAAAATCCGTGACGCGGGCAAAGTCCATGCTGGGCGAGGAGATAGGGCTGCCCCATGCGCTGGAAGCTGCCGGGCTGGAGCGCGTGGAGACTGATCTGGCTGAGCATATTATCCAGCTCGCAGGCGATCCGCCCTCGCATATCGTTTGGCCGGCACTGCATAAAACCCGTGAGCAGGTAGCTGAACTCTTCCGCGCCCACCACCGCGACCCCGGCGCCATGGCCACTGTCGAAGCGATGGTTGCGAGCGCGCGGCGGCAGTTGCGAGAGAAATTCATGGCCGCGGATGTCGGTATTTCAGGCGCGAATTTTCTTGTTGCCGATACCGGCGCTGTCTGCACCGTCACCAATGAAGGCAATGCGGAACTCACAACAACACCACCGCGGATACATATCGTCACCGCCGGGATCGAAAAACTGGTGCCCAGCACGGCCCATGCGATGGCGATGTTGCGCTTGCTCGTGCGTTCCGCCACCGGCGCGGAACTGACGCAGTACACCACGTTTCATAACGGGCCGAAGCGGGCGCAAGACCGCGACGGGCCGGATGAGTTTCATATCGTATTGGTTGACGCGGGGCGCACGCGGATGCTGAACGAGGGGCTGGCTGAGATGCTGCGTTGCATCCGTTGCGGCGCCTGCCTCAATCATTGCGTGGTGTACCGCCAGATTGGTGGACATGCGTATGGCGCCACCTATCCGGGGCCGATGGGTTCGGTGCTGACGCCGATGCTCGATGGTCTGGAACAGGCGCAAGACCTGCCCCGCGCCTGCACGTTGAACGGGCAATGCCAGGAGGTATGCCCGGTGGCGATTCCCTTGCCAACCTTGCTGCGCGGCTGGCGGGAAAAATCCTGGCAACGCGGCTTCGAGCCGGCAAGGGTGCGCTGGGCGCTCGCACTCTGGCGCTTTACGGCAATGCGGCCCAGGCTCTATGAATTCGCGGGCAATATCGGGCTGCGTATCATGCCGCTATTTGCCCATGGCGGTTGGATTTCCCGAATGCCGCTGGCAGGCGGATGGACCGCGCACCGGGACATGCCAAGCCCCTCGGGCGGAACTTTTCTTGCTCAGTATCGCAGGAGATTCAAAAAATGAACGACGCCAGGAGCGAGATTTTAAAAGCCATCGGCAAGGTGTCTGCAAATCCCACCGCCATCGCGGCTCAGGCGCAACGCCTGCGGGCGGGCGCGTGCAGGCCGGACCGCGTGAACGGCCCCGCGGATGCGGTGTTTATCGAACGGTTGCGCTCCCCCGGCGTTGCCGCAACGGCTGAGCGGGTTGCAACGATGCAGGATTTTCCAGACGCCGTGCGGCGCTACCTGGCCGCGCAGCAGCTTACCCCAGCTCTGGCCCTGCAGCCGCACCCGGATTTGCAGGCGCTTGATTGGAGCGGAATTTCGACGCATGAGCATATTGCGACGGATGAGCCGGTCGCAGTTGGCCTCGCGCTGGGTGGTATTGCTGAAACGGGATCGCTGGTATTTCATTCCAGTCCGGTTTCACCGACGCTTTTCTGTTTTCTGCCGCTGCATCATATCGTCGCCGTCCGCGCCAGCCAGATATGGCCCTGGCTTGAGGATTATGCCGATGCCTTTGCGGGTTGCGCGCAGCCGCGCAACGTCAACCTCATCACCGGAGCCAGCGGCACAACTGATATCGAAGGCACGCTGGTGCGCGGTGCGCATGGGCCGGGCTGGCTGCATGCCGTGCTCATAGGCAATGCGGAATAACACGCCGAAAAAAATCGTTCAAAACCGAAAAGGATAGGAAATGTTTGCGCAATTGTTAACACCCGTGGGGGGCAGTCTTGGACTGTCCTTTCTGGTGGCGGTACTGCCTGTCGGAACCGTGCTGGTATTACTTGGAATTCTACGCCGCCCGGCCTGGCAGGCTTCGCTCGCGGGACTGATCGCCGCGCTTGTCATTGCGATTTCAGTTTGGAAAATGCCAGCAAATCTTGCCCTGGACGCCGTGGCGGACGGCGCAACTTTTGCCCTCTCGCCAGTGATGTGGATCGTGGTTAATGCGCTCCTGCTCTATAATGTCGCAGTAAAATCAGGACGTTTCGAGGCGTTCAGGAAATGGGTGATCACGCATTTGCCCAATGACCGCCGCGTTGTCCTGGTGGTGATCGGCTTTTGTTTCGGTGCGTTGCTGGAAGGTATTGCAGGCTTTGGCACGCCGGTTGCCATCACCAGCTCGTTGCTGATCCTGGTTGGCTTCGCGCCGCTGGAGGCGCTGGTGTTTGTGCTGATCTTCAATACCGCCCCGGTGGCGTTCGGCGCGCTGGGCGTTCCGGTGACCGTGCTGGGCGCGGTAACGAGCCTTCCCGCAACCGCGCTGGCCCAGATGATTGGGCGGCAACTTCCCATCATCGCGCTGATCCTTCCCTTCTATGTCATGGCCATTTACGGCGGCTTCCGCTCAATCAAATCACTCTGGCCATTGTTGCTCGTGGCGGGTGGCAGTTTTGCGATTTCGCAGTTTTTGGCCTCAAATTATATCGACTATGCGCTGACCGATGTGCTCTCCTCGCTGGGGTCGCTGATCTTCACGCTGTTGTTTCTCCAGCTCTGGCGCCCGGCGCCAGATGCGCAATTCGCGATCAAGGAAACCACGTTGGCGGCGGAGCGTGCCGGCGGCGGCCATGTCGCGCCCTGGCAAGGGTGGCTTCCCTGGGTTGTTGTCACCATAACCGTCATAGCCTGGACGGCCTATAAAGTGGCACTGGTAGGCCAGCGCGTGATTGCCTGGCCTGGCCTCGACAAGGCGATCTCGATAACGCTGTATCATGGAAAACCTTATGCAGCGCTCTGGGTCTTTCAGCCATTGGGCACAGGCACTGCGATCCTGCTTTCAGCCGTGATCACGGCCTTGCTCGTTGGCCTCTCGCCGCTGGCATTCCTGGGCTGCATACGCCAAACGGCCCGGCAGGTCTGGGTCGCGGTGGTTACCGTTATGCTCATCATCGGCCTTGCCTATTTGATGAACTATTCAGGTCTCGCCTACACGCTCGGCGCCGGTGTGGCGGCAAGCGGGCGCTTGTTCGTGCTGCTCTCGCCCTTTCTTGGCTGGATCGCGGTGATGCTCTCCGGCAGCGACACCTCCGGCAATGCGTTGTTTGGTAACTTGCAGGTGGTTGCGGCGCAGCAGCTTCACCTCAACCCGGTTCTCTTTGCCGCCACCAACTCCTCAGGCGGCGTCATGGGAAAAATGATCTCGCCGCAGAATATCGCGACCGGCGTATCAGTCACCGGCATGGTTGGTCAGGAGGGTAGGGTTTTCGCACGCACCTTCATCCACAGCATCGTGTTGACTCTGCTGCTGGCCGGGCTGGTCATTGTCGAACAATTCCTGGTCCCCTGGGTTATCCCGGTTGTGAACGCCCTGCACTGACGCCGCAACGCGCACGCCTCCTTGCCCGGGCAGGGAGGCGTGATGCCAATCCATGAAGGATTAAAAATTGTCTGGGAATAATGAAATACTGATCCAGCAGCTTCAGAAAACCGTGGGCCGCGGACATGTGCTGACCAGCGCGCAAAGCACGGAGCGCTATCGCACCGGCTTTCGCTGTGGCGGCGGGCCGGTACTGGCGGTGGTCCGGCCGGGGAGTCTGCTCGAGCAGTGGCGGGTGCTCAATCTCTGTATCGCGGCTGGCAAAATCGTCATCATGCAGGCAGCAAACACGGGGCTCACCGGCGGCTCGACACCGGATGGCAGCGATTATGACCGCGAGATCGTCATCATCAGCACGATGCGCATGGCCAAGGTGCATCTCATTCATGAGGGGCGGCAGGTTATCTGCCTGCCGGGGGCGACACTTTTTCAGCTTGAGAAAATGCTGCGTCCGCTGGGGCGCGAACCGCATTCGGTCATCGGCTCCTCGTGCATCGGCGCTTCAGTTTTTGGCGGTATTTGCAATAATTCCGGCGGCGCGCTTATTCGCCGCGGCCCTGCATTTACGCAGCTGGCCTTATTTGCGCAGGTAGACGCGCAGGGGCAGGTCCACCTCGTCAACCATCTCGGCGTAAGGCTTGGAAGTGATCCCGAAACGATTCTGGACCGGCTGGAAGCGGGAGATTTTGCCGGGGCGGATATCGAACATGCGCCCGAACTTGCCGCGTCCGACCATGGTTATGCGCAATATGTGCGCGATATAGATGCCGCTACGCCGGCGCGCTTCAACGCGGATCCGCAACGGTTGTTCGAGGCCTCCGGCAGCGCCGGGAAGGTCATGCTCTTTGCCGTGCGGCTCGATACGTTTGAGATGGAGGCACAGAGCGCGGTTTTCTACATCGGCACGAACAATGCCGCCGAGCTGACTGCGCTGCGGCGGCATATGCTGGCAGAGTTCAGCAGCCTTCCCATCGCCGCGGAATATATGCATCGAGATGCCTTCGATATTGCAGCCCGGTACGGCAAGGATATGTTTCTTGCGATTCAGTACCTGGGAACAGACCGGCTGCCGGGGTTGTTTGCGATGAAGGCGCGGTTTGATGCGCTCATTGCGCGGTTGAAAATTCTGCCCAAGGATTTGAGCGACAGGCTGATGCAATTTGCGGGAACGTTATTTCCAGCGCATCTTCCGCCCCGGTTAATGGCCTATCGCGATCAGTTCGAACATCATTTGATGCTGAAGGTATCGGGTGATGGTATTGCGCAGGCGCGCGATTATCTATCCAAGATTTTCCCCTCGGCGGCCGGAGCATTTTTTGAATGCACGCCCGAGGAAGGAACAAAGGCGTTTCTCCATAGGTTTGCTGCCGCTGGTGCGGCGATCCGCTATCGTGTGGTGCATCGCCGGGATGTCGAGGATATCGCCGCTCTGGACATTGCCCTGGCGCGTAACGAGCGTGACTGGTTTGAGACGCTGCCCGCCGCGCTTGGGGAGAAAATTTCGCACAAGCTCTATTATGGCCATTTTTTCTGCCATGTTTTTCATCAGGACTATATTGTGCGTAAGGGCGTGGACATGTTGGCGCTCGAACATGAGATGCTGAAAATTCTTGATGAACGCGGCGCGCAATATCCCGCGGAGCATAATGTGGGGCATTTATATGAGGCAAAGCCAGCGCTCGTGAAACACTATAAGGCGCTTGACCCGTGCAATTGCTTTAACCCGGGGATCGGCCATACCTCCAAGCGTGTGTGCTGGGGATGATCGCAATCATATAACCCCGTGCGGCGTGCCCGCGGCTGCATGGCGGGCGGCCGATGGTTGGCGCGGCGCGGCGCCCCTGTCATCTCCGGCATAGCCCGTTTCAGCGGCAACCAGGCCGATGGCGCCCGTGGCGGCAAGCTGTTGTTGAGGCGCGGGGGTTGGTTTGCCGGGGCGCGGCAGGCGCCGCCGGTTTGCAAGGCCGGGATGATCTGCTAAAGTTTCTGTGATATTGGAAAGGTTTGTTGTGGACATAGCTATGGAAGAACGCGTTGCCGCCCCTGCGTCTCAGAAATATCCGACGCAGCAGATGGCCAGCAGGGCGCTAACCGTATGAATATGGGCGCTGCAACCCAGACGTTTGACGAAGCCGCGCTTGCCAGCCTGATCGTTGAGACGCTGAACCTTGATCTCGTGAGCGGGCAGATCGACCCTCAAGCTCCGCTTTATGGCGAGGGGCTAGGGCTTGATTCGATCGATATGCTGGAGATAGCCCTTGTTGTGTCGCAGCGCTTTGGCGTGAAGCTGCGGGCGGACGATGAAAACAATATGCAGATTTTCCAGTCCCTGCGCAGCCTCAACAAGTTCATCCAGGATCGTCGAGGCTCCTAAATGGGGGCCGTGCCAGCTGCCCGATCGCCGTTGCTGGCGTTTCTGGCGATCGCCGTTGTTCCAATTTTGTTCCATTTAACAATTATTGAAACGTCATCCATCCCGCTGATGCCCCGGGCGAGCTTCGCATCGCTGTTCAAAATCGGGTTTGTGATGGCGGCGGCGGTAATGCACTGGGGCCTCTATGCCAGTCTTCTCGCAACCTTCGGCCTTACCCTGCGCCGGGGGCATGAACCGCTTATAACCGGCATGGCGCGCCGCATGCATGGCGAGGCTGATGACGAGCTGGCCGCTTACACGCGCAATGTCACCATTGCCTGGTCGGTCTTCTTCGCAACGCAGCTGATGCTCTCGGTTACCCTGTTTTGCTTCGCGCCGCTGGTGGTCTGGTCATTTTTTGTGAACATCCTCGATATTCCGCTGGTCGTGACGATGTTCGCCGCGGAATACGCGGTCCGGCTGCGCTGCTTGCGTCATCCGCCCAGGCATTCCCTGGCCATGATCTTCAACATGGTTTCCGACTCCATGCGCGCCGCGCGCGCGCGGCCGGCCGGGCCCAAAACCTGATGAACAGCCTGTCTTTTCCGGCAGTGGAGGATGATTTGCTCATCATGCGCCATGAGCCGGCGGATATTGCCGCCCGGCGCGGCGGGCAGGTGGTGGATGCGGCGCAGTTTTTGCGCGATGTTGCCGCTCTTGCTGCGCGGCTGCCGGAGCGGCGCTATATCGTTAATCTGTGTGCGGATCGCTACCGCTTCATGGCCGGTTTCGCCGCGGCGCTCTGCCGGGGGCAGGTAAGCCTGATGCCATCGGCGAATGTGCCGGAGGTGCTGCGCGCGCTGGCCGCTGATTACCCGGATCTGTACGCGCTGACGGATGGTGCGGCCGTGCCGCTGCCCGGTTTCGTCTATCCGGAGGATCTCGGTGGCGCGGCGGGGGCTGCCGTTTGCGCCGCGATACCGGCGGGCCAACCGGCGGTTATCCAGTTCACCTCTGGCTCAACCGGTCAGCCCAAACGGGTGCTAAAATCCTGGCGGGCACTCGTCCACAGCGCCCGCGGCGCCGGGGCGCGGCTGAACGCCAGCGCCCTGCGCGGCGCCACTCTCGTCGGCACTGTGCCGCATCAGCACAGCTACGGGCTGGAATCGGTCATTCTGCTGGCGCTCCAGCATGGCTTCGCGGTGGAGGCCAGCACGCCGCTCTATCCGGCTGACATCCGGGCCACTCTGGAGCGGACCCCGCGCCCGCGCATATTGGTGACGACGCCGGTGCATCTGCGCGCCCTGGTGGCCGCACCCGAGGGCATGCCGCCGGTGGATCTCATTCTTTCGGCGACAGCGCCGCTGCCCGGTGCGCTCGCCGCCGCCGCCGAGGCCTGTTTCGGCGCGCCGCTCATCGAGATCTATGGCTGTACGGAGGCGGGGCAGGTGGCGTCGCGGCGGCCCGTGCAGGAGATGGATTGGCATTGCTTCGAGGGGGTCAGGCTCGGCCAGGACGATACCGGCAGCTGGGCGAGCGGCCCGGCCGTGGAAGGAACCGCCCCCTTGCAGGACACGATCGAGCTGTGCGGGCCGGGGTATTTCCGGCTGGGTGCGCGCGCCGCCGAGCTTGTGAACGTTGCCGGCAAG
>JAJZCG010000004.1 GCA_021846225.1 Pseudomonadota bacterium
GCCGCGAACGACAAGGCCTGAGCGGCCGCCAAAACGGGCGGCAGGCGTTCATCCCCCCGATGAACGCCTCAGAACCGGCGCGCGGTGGTATAGCGGGCGACATCTTCCAGCGCGGTGCGCATCGGGCTTTCGGGGAAGACAGCCAACGCCGCGCAGGCTGAGTCCACGAAGGCATCGGCCCGGGCGATGCTGCGCTGGGTGGCGTTGTGGCGCTGCATGAAGGCCAGGGCGGTGGCGAGGTCGGTCTCGGATTGTTCGCCCTCGCCGATGGTGCGGGTCCAGAATTCCAGCTCCCCGGCATCCGCCCCGGCGATGGCCAGCAGCACCGGATAGGTGAGCTTGCCTTCGCGGAAGTCATCACCCACGGTCTTGCCCAGCTCGGCTTCGTCGGCGGCGTAGTCCAGCGCGTCATCCACCAGCTGGAAGGCCATGCCGAGGTCCATGCCGAACTGCGCCAGCGCGGCGGTTTGCGCGGCCGGGCGCTGGGCGATCACGCCGCCAACCTCGCAAGCCGCCGCGAAGAGCGCCGCGGTCTTGCCGCGGATCACGTCGAAATATTTCTGCTCGGTGGTGGAGAGGTCGTTCTGCGTGGTTAATTGCAGCACCTCGCCCTCGGCGATGGTGGCGGACGCGCTGCACAGGATGCGCAGCACCTCCAGCGAGCCGTCCTCGACCATCAGCTCAAAAGCGCGGGCAAAAAGGAAATCGCCCACCAGCACCGAGGCCTTGTTGCCAAACACCGCGTTGGCGCTGGCAAAGCCGCGCCGCAGCACGGATTCATCCACCACATCGTCATGCAGCAATGTGGCGGTGTGGATGAACTCGACGCAGGCGGCGAGTTTGATCTGGCGCGCGCCCTCGTAGCCGCAGAGCTTGGCCGCCGCGAGGGTGAGCAGCGGGCGCAGCCGCTTGCCGCCCGCCGCGACAAGATGCGCGGCAAGCTGGGGGATAAGGGCAACGGGGCTGTCCATCCGGGCGACGATCGCCTGGTTGGTGGCCAGAAGTTCGGGCTCCAGCATGGCTGTGAGCCGGCCTAAAGCGTTGGTCGTCAAAGGCGTCGCACCATCCAAATTTTTAGGCCTAACCAGAGAGCTTCAATTACGATACCTCCATATCGGGCGGACGGAAAAAAGGGTCAAGGCGCGCGGCATGAATGAGATCACATCCGGCGGATTATTGGGCGGGCGCGTGGCTTACCGGCAACTTGCCACGGGCCACCGCACGGGGTTTGAGCCGGTGCTGATGGCGGCTGCCGTGCCGGCGCGGGCGGGGGAGATGGTATTGGAGGCGGGGACCGGCGCGGGGGCGGCTCTGCTGTGCCTTGCCGCGCGGCTGCCGGGGGTGCGGGGCGTGGGCATAGAGGTTGAACCGGCCCTCGCCCGTTTGGCCACCGAGAATTTCTGGGCGAACGGGTTTACCGATAATGCCTGCATCCAGGGCGATGCCATGCACCTGCCCTTCCCCAGCCATGCGTTCGACCATGCGATGGCCAATCCGCCCTGGTTCGCCGCGCATAACACCGCCTCGCCGGATGCCCGGCGCGCGCTGGCGCATCAGGCCGGGCCGGGTGTGCTTGAAGGCTGGATCCGTTCCCTCACCCGTGTATTGCGGCCGCGCGGCAGCATCACGCTGATTTTGCCAGCCGCCGCCTACGCCGCCGCCGGGGCGGCGCTGCGGGAGGCGGGGTGCGGCGCGATCAGCCTGTTTCCGCTCTGGCCGCGGGCGGGGGAGACTGCGAAGATTATCATCATCGCGGCGCGGCGCGGCGCCAAAAGCCCGGACCGCGTGTTGCCGGGGCTGGTTTTGCATGACGCGGCGGGGATAACCCCGGCGGCCGATGCCGTGCTCCGCCAGGGCGGCGGGCTAAACCTTTCGAGCGCGATCATTTGAGGTTCGCTCAACCGAGTGAGCCGAAAACGTGAATCGCCCTCAGGAAAATGGGTAGGGTGGACAATGCCCCGCTAACCGCGGAGCGGCGCGTCGCGCATCACCGCGGCGATGCCCACCGCCAGCAGCGCCACCAGCGCGCAGGCGCCAAACCCCGCGCCAAAACCGTGCGCCAGCAGCATGCCCGCCGCCAGCGTGGCGCCAAACGCGCCGCCGATGGCGCGAAAGAGCAGCATGCAGCCGGTGGCGACACCGACATCGCCGCGCTGCGCCGCATTCTGGATGGCCACCGTGATGTTGGGTTGTACCAGGCCGATGCCGCCGCCGAGCAGCACGCTGTATGCCTCGCACAGCAACAGCGGCGTTGATGCCCGCATGGTCGCCAGCAGACCGAGACCCAGCGCGCACAGCGCAAGGGCTGCCAGCATGGTGGGCTTGGTGCGGCCCAGGCTGCGGGAGATTCTGCCCCCCATATAAGAGAGGAAAACGAAAGCCAGCAGGAAGGGCGTGGTGTAGAGGCCCGAGGCGGCGGCATTGGTGTGTTTGATGTACTGAAAGAACAGCGGCAGCAGCAGCGAGCCGCCGAAGGTGCATAGCGAATTGGTGGCCGAGAGCAGCAGCCCGCCCAGCACCGTGGCGTTGCGGAACAGGCGCAGCGGGAGCATCGGCGCGGGGGCAAGATGCTCCACCCAGGCCGTGAGCCAGGTGAACACCACCCCCGATGCCACCAGGATCAGCGTTGCGCGCGAGTCCCACGGGAAATCGCGCCCGCCGGAAGCCGCGAGTACCAGCCAGGCGGTGATGGCGCACACCAGCAGGGCGGCGCCGAGGAAATCTATGCGCTGGCCCGCGCCGGCATGCGGCGGCAGGCGGCGCAGCGCGCGGCCGCTGAACACCCAAGCCAGGGCGCAGAGGGGCAGGTTGACCCAAAAAATGCCGCGCCAGGAGAGGCTGTCGGTCAGGGCGCCGCCGAGCATCGGCCCGGCGATGCTGGCGATGCCCCACATGCCGCTCATATATATTTGGTAGCGGCCACGCTCGCGCGGCGGCGCGACATCGGCGATGGCGGTCTGGGCGATGACCATGAGCCCTGCCCCGCCGATGCCCTGCACCGCCCGCCAGAGCGCGATTTCCCAGAAATGCGTTGCCGCCGCACAGCCCAGCGAGGCGGCGGCAAACACGATGATCGCCGGTTGCATCAGCCGCCGCCGCCCGTAGATGTCCGAGAGTCGGCCGAAGATCGGCGTCGCGGCGGTGCCGGTGAGCAGATAGGCGGAGATGATCCAGGCAATGTGGGAACCGCCGCCCAGGTCGCGCGCCATGCGCGGCACGGCGGGGACGATGATGGTCTGATCCAGCGCCGCGAGCAGAATGCACAAGGCCACGCCGCGGATGACGGGGAGAATTTCCTCATGTGTGTAGGTTTTCGCCGCTGTCATGTTTTGGAGATATCCTGTCCATGCGGAGTCGCCGCAATGTATCGCTTTGTTGCTGGACATGTTGGCACGGCGTACCCAGATTGCGGACATCCGGGAGGGGCTTTGGCGTGCCAGCGGGACTCGCCGGAAAAACGAGTCTTAAAAATAATCTGTGACGGACATATGTAGTTATAGATTGCTTTATGCGCCACAAGATGTAGTTTAGCGTCCTGTGATAAAACGTTCTCGAGTAGAACAGCGGGGTCTGACGAAATGAACATGATGACGAAGCCTGAGGCTGTGCTGCTCGACGACGGCATCCAGATGCGCGGGCGGCACCAGGTGCATATCGACCGCTCCCGCGACTCGCTGCTGACCGATTTTGGCCGCGCCACGCTGGATGACCGTTATCTGCTGCCCGGCGAAGGCTACCAGGATCTGTTCGCGCGCGTTGCCTCCTATTACGGCGATAATGCCGCGCATGCGCAGCGGCTTTACGACTACATCAGCAAAATGTGGTTCATGCCGGCCACCCCCGTGCTCTCCAACGGCGGCACGGAGCGGGGCTTGCCGATTTCATGCTTCCTCAACGAGGCCTCGGACTCGCTGGAGGGGATCGTCGGGCTTTGGAATGAGAACGTGTGGCTCGCCTCCAAGGGCGGGGGAATCGGCTCCTATTGGGGCAATCTGCGCTCGATCGGCGAGAAGGTTGGCCAGAACGGCAAGACCTCCGGCGTTGTGCCCTTCATCCGCGTGATGGACAGCCTCACGCTCGCCATCTCCCAGGGCTCGCTGCGGCGCGGCTCGGCGGCGGTGTATCTGCCCGTGTGGCACCCGGAGATCGAGGAGTTCATCGAAATCCGCCGCCCGACCGGCGGGGACCCCAACCGCAAGGCGCTCAACCTGCACCATGGCATTTTAATCTCCGATGCCTTCATGCGCGCGGTGGAGACCGATTCCGAATGGGTGCTCACCTCGCCGAAGGACCGCGCGCATGTGCGCAGCATCTCGGCGCGCGCGCTGTGGGTGCGGATTCTCACCGCGCGGATCGAGACCGGCGAGCCGTATCTGGTGTTCTCCGACCATGTGAACAACGCGCGCCCCGAGCACCACAAGCTGGCCGGGCTGGAGGTTAAAACCTCCAACCTCTGCGCCGAGATCACCCTGCCGACCGGGCTGGACCAGCACGGCAAGCAGCGCACGGCGGTGTGCTGCCTCTCCTCGGTGAACCTGGAAACCTGGTTCGAGTGGAACAAGGAGGAGATGTTCATCGAGGACATCATGCGCTTCCTGGATAACGTGCTGCAGGATTTCATCGACAAGGCGCCGGACCTGATGGAGAAGGCGAAATACGCCGCCATGCGCGAGCGCTCGGTGGGGCTTGGCGTGATGGGCTTCCACTCCTTCCTGCAGGACCAGAACGTGCCGTGGGAAAGCGTGATGGCGAAAGTGTGGAATGTGAAGATGTTCAAGCACTTGCGCGCCGGAGCTGATGCGGCATCGAAAAAACTGGCGCAAGAACGCGGTGCCTGCCCGGATGCCGAGGAATACGGTATTCAGGAGCGCTTCTCGCACAAGATCGCAATTGCGCCGACCGCCTCCATCTCGATCATCACCGGCAATACCTCGCCGGGGATTGAGCCGATCGCCGCCAATGTGTTCTTGCAGAAGACGCTCTCGGGCAGCTTTACCGTGCGCAACCGGCCGCTGCAGAAGCTGCTGGAAAAATACGGGCGCGATGATGAGGAGACCTGGTCCTCCATCACCACCACCAAGGGCAGCGTGCAGCATCTGGACTTCCTGAGCCAGCACGAGAAGGATGTGTACAAGACCGCCTTCGAGCTGGACCAGCGCTGGATCATCGAACATGCGGCCGACCGCACGCCCTATATCTGCCAGAGCCAGTCGATCAATATTTTCGTACCGGCCAATGTGAACAAGCGCGACCTGCATCAGTACCATTATCAGGCCTGGAAAAAAGGCGTGAAATCATTGTATTACTGCCGTTCGCTGTCGATCCAGCGGGCGGATACGGTATCTGAGAAGGCCGTGCGCCCGGATGAGTTCACCGGTATTCCGGTGGAGGCGGCGCCTGGGGTGCAGGCCCCCGCCTCGACCAATTATGAGGAATGCCTGGCCTGCCAGTAAGTGGTTAAGGCCAGGGCCCTGCCTTGGTCCCGCTGGGGCCTCGGGCCCCAGACCCCGAACGCCCCGGGGAAATTAAAATATACAACGTGAATTCAAGGCTTTATGACTATGAGTGAAAATCTGCCTCTGAAGATCGACCTGCTGACCGAAAACCCGGTCTACAAGCCGTTCCGCTACCCCTGGGCCTATGACGCCTGGCTGACGCAGCAGCGCGTGCATTGGCTGCCCGAGGAAGTGCCGCTCGCCGACGATGTGAAGGACTGGCACAAGAACCTGACCCTGGCCGAGCGCAACCTGCTGACGCAGATTTTCCGCTTTTTCACGCAGGCGGATGTCGAGGTGAACAACTGCTACATGAAGCAGTATTCCCAGGTGTTCAAACCCACCGAGGTGCTGATGATGCTCTCGGCGTTCTCGAATATCGAGACCATCCATATCGCCGCGTATTCGCATCTGCTCGATACCGTGGGGATGCCCGAGGTCGAGTACACCGCGTTCCTTAAGTATAAGGAGATGAAGGACAAATACGACTTCATGCACGGCTTCTCGGTCTCCGATAAGCACAACATCGCGAAAACCCTGGCGGCGTTCGGCGCGTTCACCGAGGGGCTGCAGCTGTTCGCCTCCTTCGCCATCCTGCTCAACTTCCCGCGCTTCAACAAAATGAAGGGCATGGGGCAGATCATCACCTGGTCGGTGCGCGATGAATCGCTGCATTGCGAGTCGATCATCAAGCTGTTCCGCACCTTCGTGCAGGAAAACCCGGAGATCTGGACCGAGGAGCTGCGCCGGGAACTCTACCTCACCTGCGCCACCATCGTGGACCACGAGGACGCCTTCATCGATCTCGCCTTTGAGCTGGGCGCGGTGGAAGGGCTGACGGCTGAAGAGGTGAAGCGCTATATCCGCTACATCGCCGACCGCCGGCTAACGCAGCTTGGCCTCAACGCGCTTTTCCACGTTGACAAGAACCCCCTGCCCTGGCTGGACGAGATGCTGAACGCGGTGGAACATGCGAACTTCTTCGAGAACCGCTCCACCGAGTACAGCAAGGCTTCGACCACCGGGAGCTGGGAGGACGCCTTTGCCGAATTCACCCCCGCGGCCGATGGCCTGCCGGTGCAATAATCACCGGCTTGGCTCACTGTAAGTTGTGCGTATTGGCTACAAAAACAACCACGGCGTTCAATCGCGAAGAGTTGTCCACTCTTTGCGTAGCTTAATACCTTCGTATACTATAACAGCGGCGTAACCCCGGAGATTAACGCTTTCGGCCCGCCTGACCAGCAGATCGTGCAGCGAGATATTGGGTAGTGGCGGATTTACAGTGGACTAAACGCATCATGGCAAGTGTACCCGAGGACGAAACAAAGCCCCAGATTAAACCGAACGCGGGGGTTCCGCGATACAGCCGCAGGTTGTCAGATAAAATTCTGATAGCCTTTCATCATGCTTGTGACCAGAGCGATTATGAAATCGCTGAACAATTGTTGCAGATTCTGGAGACAATGCTGAACCGCCGGAGCGTTCCGCCGGATTCCAACCGGCGCAAATCCATTGAAAGTCTCGTCGCGGCACATGAACGGCTATGGCATCTGCGCCATCCGGAGAAGCATGCGGGCTAAGCCCGAAGTCCTTCTCAGGCGGTTATTTTCTCGTAGCTCTCGTTGCCGCTGACATGAAACGCCAGACCAGACCATTGGGAAAATCTGTCGTACCAGACGTTTAAGTGCAGCTTGCCTCTGAGGTCGAAGCGCTGCGCCGTTATCGCCCCGCCTTCGGCCGTGGGCAGGCTGTTCCACCCCTGCGGCTGCACAACCGCCGCGTAGGTGTGAGCGGTCTGGATGTTGAGGAGCGTGCCGTTCAGCATCGCCTTATTCCAGTAGGTTAAGGGCATGGTATCGGCCGGGGCGGTGTATTCGGGATAACTCCGGGCCGGGTTGCCGTGGTTGATTCCCGCCACGCTGTAGCCCGCGGCGGTTTTATGGGCCTGCACCTCCAGCCGGGCGCCGTTGTCGTTCACCCGGCTCTCCAGGCTCTGGAACACCCCGCCCGACCAGCGCTCGCGCGCCGTGGCGCCATAGCGGAACAGGGTAATGCCCGCGAAGGTGACCAGCAGGGCGATGTTGATATCGACCACCAGAACATCGCCGTTCTGGGAAAAATTCAGGTGGTGCTCGCCGATCGGCGTGCCGTTTCGCAGCACCCGGAAAGACATCTGGTTGCCCGCGGGCACCGGAAGCTCATCGGCCAGTGCCGGCCCGGCCAGCGCCAGAGCCGCCGTTCCCGCCAAAAATCGACGTCTTTGCATGCCTGAATCCTATGATGTGAATAGATCTGGTCTTGAGCCGGATGGCATGAAACGGCATCGCTGCCCGCTTACATCTCATGTCTGAATCCACCTCCGGGTTATAAGGACAGAGGGCGAATCAGACCTCTAACCGGCCCGCTCAAAAGCGGGACAATCCGAAGCCGCCGCACTCTAGCGGATGTGCTTGTCCGCCTGAGTTAATATACGATGAATCATCGAGCTTGGATCAGTCGCCGGGAGGGGCGACATCCATAACGTGCCGTGGCAGAGTGGTTTCATGCATCAGCTGATTCTACTCCGTCACGCCAAAGCGGCCCCAGCAAACGCCGCCCCCTCAGACCATGACCGGCCGTTGACCGACGCCGGGAGGCAGGCTGCCGCCGCCATCGCCACCGCCATGCGCAAGGCCGGGCTTGCGCCGGATGTCGTGCTGGTCTCCACGGCATTGCGCACACAGCAGACTTTCGCCGAGTTGGAGACCGCCGGGGTGTGGGATGAATGGCCCAACATCGACTCCCTGCCCGTTTTGTATATGGCTTCACCCAACCGGATACGCGACCTGCTGCGCGAACTGCCCGAAACCGTGCGCAGCGCGCTGGTGATCGGGCATAATCCGGGATTGCATGATCTGGCGCTGGCAATTTCCGGTCCCGCCAGCTCTCAGCCGGACTTGGTGCGCCTGAACGATGGCTTCCCCACCGCCGCCATGGCTGAATTTCTGGTCACCACCCCCTGGCGGCGGCTGGGCGCGCATGGCGCAACCCTGCAACGCTTTATCAAGCCAGCTGACATCGTTTGAACCCAAAAATGCACTAATTTGAAGCCCTGATGCCGAGGAGGGCCTGTGCGGCGGCCGGGCGCGCCCGCCTTTACATATGACCCGTGATTTAATAACGCTCTCCTCGTCCGCGCCACGCCAGACTAGTTATTCGAATATCCCCTCGAACCAATCAGAAGGTGAATCCGCATGTCTCAATCCGCAACCAGTAAGCAGGTCGGTACCGCAACGCTGAGCTATGACGGAAAAACAGCGCCCCTGCCCGTACTGACAGGCTCGCTTGGCCCCGCCTGCGTCGATATCCGCAAGCTGCAGAACGAACTCGGCGTTTTCACCTTCGACCCCAGCTACGGCGCCACCGCCTCTTGCGAAAGCTCCATCACCTATATCGACGGCGATGCCGGCATTCTGCTCTACCGCGGCTACCCGATCGAGCAGCTGGCTGAAAAATCCACCTTCCTCGAAGTCGCCTATCTGCTGCTGTTCGGCAACTTGCCGAATAAGACCGAACTCGGCGTGTTCACCAACGGTGTTACCCGCCACACCATGCTGCATGAGCAGATCCGCCGCTTCTGGGATGGTTTCCGCCGCGACGCGCACCCGATGGCCATGCTCTGCTCCGTGGTCGGCGCAATGTCCGCCTTCTACCCCGACAGCATCGACACCCAGGACCCGCGCCAGCGCGAGATCAGCGCCTACCGGATGATCGCGAAAATCCCGACCATCACCGCCTGGGCGCATAAGTACAACGCCGGACAGCCGTTCGTTTATCCGCGCAATGATCTGAATTATTCGGAAAACTTCCTGCACATGTTCCATGCCGTGCCGGCCGAGCCCTATGAGCAGAACCCGATCCTGACCCGCGCCATGGACCGGATTTTGATCCTGCACGCCGACCATGAGCAGAATGCCTCCACCTCCACGGTGCGCCTGGCCGGCTCCACCGGCGCCAACCCGTTCGCCTGCATTGCCGCCGGTATCGCCTCGCTCTGGGGCCCCGCGCATGGCGGCGCCAACGAGGCCGTGCTGAAGATGCTCGCCGAGATCGGCCATAAGGACAACATCCCGGCCTTCATCGCGCAGGTGAAGGACAAGAACAGCCATGTGAAGCTGATGGGCTTCGGCCACCGGGTTTACAAGAACTTCGACCCGCGCGCCAAGATCATGCAGCAGACCTGCTACGAGGTGCTCGAGGCGCTGGGCATCAAGGACGAGCCGATGCTCGACCTCGCGATGGAGCTGGAAAAGATCGCGCTGGAGGATGAATACTTCGTCTCGCGCAAGCTCTACCCGAATGTGGATTTCTATTCGGGCATCATCCTGAAGGCCATGGGCTTCCCCACCACCATGTTCACCCCCATCTTCGCGCTGGCGCGCACCGTCGGCTGGATCAGCCAGTGGATGGAAATGATCGAAGACCCGCAGCAGCGCATCGGCCGGCCGCGCCAGATTTATACCGGCGCCGCCACCCGCGACTACACCCCCCTCGACAAACGGGGTTAATGCCCGGATTAAGGGATACCGGAAGGCCAAGGGGGGCGACTCCCTTGGTCTTTTTTTGTTGAACCGTCTGCCCTCCGGCCCCTGGCGCAACCTGATCGCCGGGCTGTGCTATATGCTCGCCATTACGGCGCTGGCCACGCTCGCCTATGTGCTGGCGGGCTGGAGCCTGGCGGATGCCTTCTATTTCGTCATCATCACCGTTTTTACCGTGGGCTACGAAGAGGTCCACCCTATTCATACGCCCGAGCTGCGCGCCATCACCATCGGCACCATCGTGCTGGGGAGCACCGGCGTCATCTTCCTCACCGGCGCGCTGGTGCAAGCCTTCACCTATACGCAAATTCAGCAATTGTTCGGAACCAAGCGGATGAAAACGCAGATCGAGAAAATGTCCGGCCATGTGATCATCTGCGGCTACGGGCGGATCGGCGAGGCGCTGGCGGAGGAGTTGCAGGCGGGCGGGGCGGCGTTTGTTATCGTCGACCTTGACGAGGCGCGGCTGGCGCAGGCCTCGGCGCAGGGATTCCGCACCTGGCAGGGCGATGCGACGATGGAGAGCGTGCTGGAGGATGCCGGCGTGCTCCGCGCGCGCGCCCTGGCCACGGTGGTGCCCAACGATGCGGTGAACGTGTTCATCACCCTCACCGCGCGCAGCCTGAACAAGGAGCTGGAGATCATCGCGCGCGGGGTTTCGCCCAATACGAAGGGCAAGCTGCTGCATGCGGGTGCGAGTTCGGTGGTGGAGCCCACCCATATCGGCGCCGAGCGCATCGCGCAGCTGATCCTGTTTCCGCAGACCTCGCGCTTCACCGACGATACGCGGCGGATGCGCGCGCTGGGCACGGGGCTGCGCACGCTGGGGCTGGAGCTGGAGGTGATGGCGGTATCGCCCGATAGCCCGCTGGCGGGCGCCAGCATCGAGAAGATCGAGCAGGATGCGATCGGCAGCCTGTTCGTCATCGCCATCAACCGCCGGAATGGCGAGACGCTCACCCGTCCGGCCCCCGCGACCATCGTTGAAGCGGGCGATGGCGTCGTGGTGATCACCCGCTCCGGGCGGAGCACGCCAAAAATCAGTTGAGTTTGATGCCAGCCCCCTGCCCTGCTCATTGTGCAACGCAAACGGCCAACTACATATAGCCCCACACAACCATAACAGGACCTAACCATGCCCTCATTGTTCGACCCGTTGAACCTTGGCAGCCTCACCCTGCCCAACCGTATCATCATGGCGCCGCTCACCCGCGCGCGCGCCGGCGCCACCCGGGTGCCCAATGCGCTCATGGCCTCGTATTATGCGCAGCGCGCAGGGGCCGGGCTGATTATCTCTGAAGCCACCTCGGTGATGCCGCACGGTGTCGGCTATGCCGATACGCCGGGCCTATGGTCCGATGAGCAGGTGCAGGGCTGGAAACTCGTCACCAATGCGGTGCATCAGGCCGGCGGGCGCATTTTCGCGCAGCTTTGGCATGTCGGGCGCATCTCCGCGCCGCTGTTCCTCAACGGCGAACTCCCCGTTGCCCCCAGCGCCATCGCGCCCAAGGGCCATGTGAGCCTGGTGCGTCCGCAGCAGGAATATGTCACCCCGCGCGCGCTGGATATCGAGGAGATCCCCGGCATCGTGGAGGCCTACCGCAAGGCGGCGATGAACGCGCAGATGGCCGGGTTCGACGGCGTGGAAATCCACGGCGCCAATGGCTATCTGCTCGACCAGTTTTTGCAGGACAGCTCGAACCAGCGCACCGATGACTACGGCGGCTCGGTCAAGAATCGCGCGCGGCTGCTGCTGGAGGTCACCGATGCGGTCACCTCCGTGTGGGAGGCCGACCAGGTGGGCATGCATCTCGCCCCGCGCATGGACTCTCACGATGTCGGCGATTCAGATCCTCTGGCGACGTTCGGCTATGTCGCGGCGGAGCTGGGCGAGCGCGGGCTTGCCTTCATCTGTGCGCGCGAACACCAGGGGCCGGATTCGCTCGGGCCGCAACTGAAGAAGATCTTTGGCGGCATCTATATCGCCAATGAGAACTTCACCCTGGAGAGCGCGCAGGCGGCCCTTGCCGCGGGTACGGCCGATGCCGTCGCCTGGGGCAAGCAGTTTATCGCCAATCCCGATCTGGTGGAGCGCTTCAAGCGCGGCGCCCCGCTCAACGCGCTAGATGCATCGACACTTTATGCGCCCGGCCCGCATGGCTACACCGACTACCCCGCGTTGGAAGAAGCCCTCGCGTAAAGCGCCGGGGTGATCCCCGCGCTTTAAAACAGTTCGATATCCCCGCCGGAATGCTTGGTTCCGGCGAGGTATCCTTCCTGCACGAGCTCCTCATAGCATTTTACGCGGTTACGGCCGCTATGCTTGGCAAGATACAGGGCCTCATCGGCACGGCCGAACGCCGCCGCGCCGTTGTCGCCTGGCTGGATCGTGCTGAAGCCGATGCTCACCGTCACCCGCCCCACCTGCGGAAACGAAGCCTGCGCCACCGCGGCGCGGAAATCATCCAGCGCCTTCCAGGCTTCCTCCCGTGTCGTCTCGGGCAGAATCAACAGGAATTCTTCGCCGCCGAAGCGGAAAATCCCCTCAAAGCCGGAAAAAGCTTCACTCATCAGCCGCGCCAGCAGAATCAGCACCTCGTCGCCATAGGGATGGCCGAACTGATCGTTGACCCGCTTGAAAAAATCGACATCCACCACGGCGATGACAGCATGTATGGTTTCTTCCGCCGCGATCTGCTTGAAATAAGTGCCGAAGGTCCGCCGGTTGAGCAGGCCGGTCAACTCATCGCGGTCACCATAGTCGAGCAATCCCAGATGGTTGCGATACACGCGCAGCAGGCCGTGGACGGTATGGGCCTGCTCCCCCTCCAGCTTTGAGGGGCGCATAAGCTCCATCACCGCGATGATCTCACGCTCGTTCCAAAGCGGGAAAACATGGCAGCACAGCCCGGCCTCATCACGCGGGCCGTAGATGTAGCATCGCTTGGCGTAACAATCGCGCCATTCCTGACGCGCATCCTCCAGGCTTATTTCCTGCTCGGGATAATCATGCGCGGGCAGAGACAGCCGTTCGCGCAACCTGACCCCGGGCCCATCGGCCACTATCCGCCAGATTGTCAGCCGTTCAACCTCGGCCAGCTCGAAAATCACACGCGCAAGAGCGGCTTCCAGAACATCCTTATTCCGCAGGTCGGTCAGGTCGGCAACGGTATGTATCAGTTCTGTCATGAGGTTGAGCCGGATATTCCCATGAAAAACTTAAAGAGCGGACAACAATCACGCTGGCGCATCATCCATGCGGGAGTAGCCATGGCGCTCGCCGCGGTTGGTTGGTATAGACCGCTCCTGTTAAAACTCTGAAGGTATTCCCTATGGCACGCCGCCGGCAGCTCTATGAAGGCAAAGCAAAAATCCTGTTCGAAGGTCCCGAACCGGGAACCCTCGTGCAATATTTCAAGGATGACGCCACGGCGTTCAATGCCCAGAAAAAGGGCACCATCACCGGCAAGGGGGTGCTGAACAACCGTATCAGCGAGTTCCTGATGATCAAGCTGGCGGAAATCAACATCCCCACGCACTTCATCCGCCGCCTGAATATGCGCGAGCAACTCATTAAAGAAGTTGAGATTATCCCCATCGAGGTGGTGGTCCGCAATGTTGCCGCCGGCAGCCTGTCGCAGCGCCTGGGCATCCCCGAGGGCACCCGCCTGCCCCGCTCGATCGTGGAATATTACTACAAGAACGATCAGCTCAACGACCCGATGGTGGCCGAGGAGCATATCACCGCGTTTGGCTGGGCGACTCCGCCGGACATGGACGACATCGTGCACCTGACCCTGCGCATCAACGATTTCCTCACCGGATTGTTCCTGGGCGTCGGCATCACTTTGGTCGATTTCAAAATTGAATTTGGCCGCCTGTTCGAGAACGAGGACATGCGAATCGTCCTGGCCGACGAGATCAGCCCGGATAATTGCCGCCTGTGGGACGCCAAGACCAACGAGAAGATGGACAAGGACCGCTTCCGCCGCGACCTTGGCAAGATCGAGGAAGCGTATCAGGAAGTTGCCCGCCGCCTCGGGATTCTGCCCGAAGCCGGCACGCGCGACATGAAGGGCCCGGAGATGATGCAATGAAGGCTGTCGTTACCGTTATGCTGAAGGCCGGCGTGCTGGACCCGCAGGGCAAGGCCATCGGCCATGCGCTGAACAATCTGGGCTTTGCCCAGGTTGGCGAGGTCCGCGCCGGGAAGATCATCGAGCTGGAACTGGCCGAAACCGACCCCGCCGCCGCCAAGGCCGCGGCCGAGGAGATGGCCAAAAAACTCCTGGCCAATATGGTCATTGAGAGCTTCAAGGTCGAAATCACCGCTTAATCGGTTGATTTTAAAGTTTTACATTACCCCGCCCGCTGGGTAGGAGCAAAACGATGCGAGCTGGTATTCTTCTTTTCCCAGGTATCAACCGCGAGCGCGACATGGTGCTCGCGGTGCGCCAGAGTTTCGGCACCGAGCCCAGGATCGTCTGGCACAAGGAGACCGATCTCACCGGGCTTGATCTGGTCATCATCCCCGGCGGGTTCTCCTTTGGCGATTATCTGCGCTGCGGCGCCATGGCGGCGCAAAGCCCGGTGATGCGCGCGGTGCGCGACCATGCCGAGCGCGGCGGCTATGTGCTGGGCGTGTGCAACGGCTTCCAGATCCTCACCGAAACCGGCCTGCTCCCCGGCGCGCTGCTGCGCAACGCGGGGCTTCGCTTCCTCTCCATGGACACCATGCTGAAGGTGGAGCGCAATGACACGGTGTTCACCGCCAAATACGGCAAGGGCGAGGTTTTCCGCGCCCCGATGGCGCATGGCGACGGCAACTACACCGCTGACGAGGCGACGCTGGACCGGCTGGAGGGCGAAGGGCTGGTTGCCTTCCGCTACCATGACGAGAACCGCAACGGCTCGGCGCGCGCCATCGCCGGGGTGTATTCGCCCAATTTGCGCGTGCTCGGCCTGATGCCGCACCCCGAAGACCTGGTGGACCCGCTGATGGGCGGCACCGACGGCAAACCCCTTTTTGACTCACTGGCGGCCGCATGAAACCCGTTGACGAAAAACTCGCGAAATCCTTTGGCCTCAACGCCGGGGAATACGCCAAGGTTCTGGAAATCATGGGCCGGGTGCCGAGCTTCACCGAGCTTGGCATTTTCTCGGTCATGTGGTCGGAGCATTGCTCCTATAAATCGAGCCGCGTGTGGCTGAAGGAATTGCCCACGAAGGCGCCATGGGTCATCCACGGGCCGGGCGAGAACGCCGGCGTGATCGACATTGGCGAGGGCATGGCCGCGATCTTCAAGATGGAATCGCATAACCACCCGAGCTTCATCGAGCCCTACCAGGGGGCCGCCACGGGCGTTGGCGGGATTTTGCGCGATGTGTTCACCATGGGCGCGCGGCCTGTCGCCAACCTTAACGCGCTGCGCTTTGGCGACCCGAAACTGCCGGTGACGAAACGCGTCGTCGACGGGGTGGTGCGCGGCATCGGCGGGTATGGCAATTGCGTGGGCGTGCCCACGGTGGGCGGCGAGGTGAATTTCCACCCGGCCTACAATGGCAACCCGCTGGTCAACGCGATGACTGTGGGCATCGCCGCGCAGGACAAGATTTTTCTCTCCGCCGCCGCGGGCATCGGCAATCCGGTGGTGTATGTCGGCTCCAAGACCGGGCGCGACGGCATCCACGGCGCCACCATGGCGAGCACCGAGTTTGACGCCTCCTCGGAGGAGAAGCGCCCGACCGTGCAGGTTGGCGACCCTTTCACCGAAAAGCTGCTCATCGAGGCCTGCCTGGAGCTGATGCAGACGGATGCGATCGTTGCCATCCAGGACATGGGGGCCGCCGGGCTCACCTCCTCCTCGGTGGAGATGGCGGGCAAAGGCGGGGTCGGTATCGAGCTTAACCTGGACGACGTGCCGCAGCGCGAGACCGCGATGAGCGCCTATGAGATGATGCTCTCCGAAAGCCAGGAGCGCATGCTGCTGGTGCTCAAGCCCGAACGCTCCGAGATGGCGCGCCAGATCATCGAGAAATGGGACCTGGATTACGCGGTCATCGGCCATATCACCGATACCGGGCGCATCGTCGTCACGCATAAGGGTGTTGTGGAGGCCGATATTCCGCTGGCCCCGCTCTCGGACGCGGCGCCGCTCTACCACCGCCCCTACATCGAGGCGCCCAAGCCAGAGCCGCTTGGCCCGGTCTCCTCGGACATGAGCCTGGAGGCGGCGCTGCTCAAACTGATCGCCTGCCCGGACCTTTGCTCGCGGCGCTGGATTTTTGACCAGTACGACTCCACCGTGGGCGGCCAGACGGTCAAGCGCCCCGCCGAGTCGGACGCCGCCATCGTGCGGCTGGAGGGCACGAACCGCGCGCTTGCCATCACCACCGACTGCACGCCGCGCTACTGCGTGGCCGACCCCGAGCAGGGCGGCGCCCAGGCCGTGGCCGAAGCGTGGCGCAACATTACCGCGACCGGCGCGAAGCCGCTGGCGGTGACCGACAATATGAATTTCGGCAATCCGGAGAAGCCCGAGATCATGGGCCAGTTCGCCGGCGCCATCAAAGGCATGGCGGCGGCCTGCATCGCGCTGGATTTCCCGGTCGTCTCGGGCAATGTCTCGCTCTATAACGAGACCGAGGGCAAGGGCATCCTGCCGACACCCGCGATCGGCGCTGTCGGCGTGCTGGAAGACGCCGCCCTGGCGCGCGGCATCGCCATTGCCCCCGGGCAGGATCTGGTGCTGATCGGCGCGACCTATGGCGAGCTTGGCCGCTCGCTCTATCTGCGCGAAATCTGCGGCCTGGAGACCGGCGCCCCGCCGGTGGTGGACCTTGCCGCCGAGCGCGCCAACGGCGATTTCGTGCGCGAGCAGATATTGCAGGGCAATATTGCCGCCTGCCATGACCTCTCCGACGGCGGCCTGCTCGTCGCGGTGACGGAAATGGCCCTGGCCGGGAACACCGGCGCGGACCTCACCCAGGCCGACACCTCCCCCGCCTTCTGTTTCGGCGAAGACCAGGCCCGCTACATTCTGGCGGCCGAGGACGCGGAGCCCCTGCTCACCGCCGCCTTTGCCGCCGGCATTCCGGCGCAAAAAATCGGCCATACAACCATCGACGAATGTTTGACTCTGCCCGGCGGGCTCGCCATATCGTTGACAGTACTGCGCGAGGCCAACGAGGGATTTTTCCCCGCGTGGTTCGCCTGAAGGATACAAAACATGGCCATGCCTGCTAGTGAAATCGAAGCACTGATCAAATCGGCGTTTCCCGATGCCGTCATCACCATCGAGGATCTGGCCGGTGATAACGACCATTTCGCCGCCACGGTCATCTCCGCGGCGTTTCGCGGCGTCTCCCGCGTGCGCCAGCACCAGATGGTCTACGCCGCCCTGCAAGGCAACATGGGTGGCGCGCTCCACGCTTTAGCCCTGCAAACCGCCGCTCCCGATTAAGGAATTTTACGCCCCATGACCGACCCTGTTTTCGCCGAAATCCAGACGTTTATCGACTCTTCCCCCGTTGCGCTCTTCATGAAGGGCACGCCCATGTTTCCGCAGTGCGGGTTCTCGGCGCGCGTCGTGCAGATCCTCAAGCATGCGGGCGTCGCCTTCAAGACCGTCAACGTTCTGGAGAACCCGGAAATCCGCGACAGCATCAAGAGCTTCAGCAACTGGCCGACCATTCCACAGCTCTACATCCAGGGCGAGTTCGTCGGCGGGTGCGATATCGTGACCGAAATGTACCAGAGCGGCGAGCTGGAAGCCCTGCTGAACGAAAAAGGCATCGCCCAAGACACCGCCGCCTGACGCGCGGCGCCGCGCGCAACGCCGAGCGCGATGCGGATCGCATTCGTTACCGATGAACTGCCCAGACCCGGCACCGCCGGGCATCTGGCCCTGAATTTCGCGATTATCGAATGGCTGCAGAGCCTGGGGCATGAGGTCGAGGTGCTGCTGGTGGGGCGGCGCATGCCGCGCCCGGTGGAGCGCTATGGTCTTGTGCCCGTCTGCGGGCCGCATGTGCGCAGCTTTGGCGCTTATGTGGTGGCTGCGTCTCCCCGTGTTGCGCTACGCAGCGCGGCGCGGGCGTTGCTGCGCCGCCTGCCCGCCGCTCTGGCCGCAAAAATCCGTGCCATGCGGCTTGGCGCGGATGCGGTGCTGGGGGACTTCACCTCTCCGGCCGATGCCGCCTGGTGCGCCCGCCATGCCGCCCGCCATCCGCCGGACGCTCTGCTGGTCGACACGATCTTCCGCGCCCCGGTACTGGCCGCCTCCGGCTTGGCCGGGTTGAACAGCGTGCTGATCACGCATGATCTGTTCCACCGCCGCCACCGGGCCCTGCGCAGCGCCGGTTACCGCGTGCAGCCCGCGCAGCTGAGCCGCGAGGATGAGGCCGTGCTGGCCGCAAGGGCACGGCATATCGCCGCCATCCAGCCCGAAGAGGCGAAAATTCTCAGCCTCATGTGCCCAGCGCAAAACGTATTCCTGCTGCCCATGCCTGCGGCGCCCGCCATGTCGCCGCCCGGCACCGCGAAGCTGCCAGGGCGGCTGGTGTTCATCGGCAGCGCCTCACTGCCGAACCTGGACGGGTTGCGGTGGTTTTTCACCGAGGTCTGGCCCCGGCTGCGCGGGCAAGGGCTCACCCTGGACCTGATCGGCGATTGCGGACCTGCCCTGCGTAGCGTCCCCGAGGGGGTGACCCGGCTCGGGAGGGTGGAAAACATCGCCCCGCTGCTGCACCGCGCCAGCCTCGCCATCGCGCCGTTGCGAGTCGGCTCGGGTCTGAAGATAAAACTGCTGGATTATGCCCGCCACGGGCTGTTCACCGTCGCCACGCCCGCCAGCCTGGACGGATTCGCGCCCGCTTCCGCCAGCCCCTTCATCGAGGCCAAGGCGCCGGAGCAATTTGCCCGTGCGATCCTGAAGCAACTGGCCTCGCCGCCGCCGCCCGGCATCGCGCTGGCCTACATCGCCCGGCATTACGGCACCGGCCCTAGCTTTGCGGGCCTTGCGCGCGCGCTAATGCCGCAAATGGGCCGCGCCAACCTGCCCGCCGTATAGGCCCGGGACCACGGCCCTATCGGAGTCCCCCGCAAAACTTTGCCTAATTTTATAAAAATAACATTTTCGCGATCTTAACTTTTTTAACTATATGTCCCCGCATGACCTGCATCACCTCCCATGCCGCACTCATCAAAATCATCCGCTGAAGCCTTATTGGCTGAGGAAGCCGTCCCGGACGCGGCTCGTGAGTTGCGCCAGCGCACTGCGCGGCGCGAGATCACCGAACGGCGGCGCATAACCCAACGGCTGCGCCAGGCGCTGCTCTCCGACGGGTTTGTGCTGCAATATCAACCAATAATCTCGCTGCGGACGGGCTACATGCGTGGCGCGGAGACAATCATCCGCCTGCAGCACAGCCGCCGCGGGCTCATAGCCGCCGCGCATTTCATGCCCATCGCTGAACGCTCGGAGATCATCAATGATGTCGGCGGCTGGATGCTGCAACAGGCCTGCATGCAGGCGGCAAGCTGGCCGGGTGAGCTCTCGGTGGCGCTCACCCTCTCCCAGCGCCATATGCAGGGCGGCATGCTGATCCGCCAGCTTCTGGAGTCGCTCAGCGCATCGGGCCTGCCAGCAGAGCGGCTGGAGCTGGAACTGACCGAGGCCATGCTAATCGACGATAACGACGACACCGTATTTGCGCTGAGGGCGTTGCAGAGCCTGGGCGTGCGGCTGGCGCTCAATAATTTTGGCACCGGCTATGCCAGCCTGAGCGCGCTCAAGCGCCTGCCCATCGCCACACTGCGGCTGGACCGCTCGCTGATCCATAATCTGCACGAGGGCGTCGCGGATGCCGCCATCGTGCAGGCAGCGATAAAGGCGGGGCATGCGCTGGGCTGCGCCGTGCTGGCTGACGGCGTGGAGAACGAGGCGCAACTGGCATTGCTGAGCGAGATCGGCTGCGATGAAGGTCAGGGACCGTATTTCAGCCAACCCGTTACCGCTGCCGAGATCGCCGCGATGCTTGCCGCTACCCCGCGAACATCTTAAATAACCGCAAGTGCCTTTCGCTTCACCCTGGCTTTGGGCATAAGCCAGGGCATGAGCTCAGACCCCGCCGAACAAGCGATTCTCTCCCTGCTGACGGGCAAGGACGCGCAAAAATCCATCTCCCCAACCGAAGCCGCCCGCGCCCTGGCCGGCAACCCGCCGGGCACGGCATGGCGGGCCAGCCTCTCGCCCATCCGCCTCGCGGCGCAGCGCCTGGCTAAGGCCGGGGTCATCGAACTGCTGCGCAAAGGCAAGCCGGTTGCGCCGGCGGAAGCACGCGGCGTGATCCGCCTGCGCCTGACCCAGGCGGAGTAACACCATGCGCCACACCATGACCAACTTCCTCACCGGGCTGGGTGAGGCCTGGAGCCTGGCAAAGCCGTATTTCGGCTCGCAGGAGCGATGGGCCGCGTTTGTCCTGCTGGGGGCGGTTATCGGGCTCAACCTGCTGCTGGTCGGGCTGAACGTGGTGCTGACCTATTGGAACAACGATTTCTTCAACGCCATCCAGGTGTATGACCAGAAGACCGTGGTGGACCTGCTGTATTACCCGCTGCTCACCATCAAAGGCGCGCGCTACCCCATGCCGGGCTTCGCCGAGCTGGTGGTGGTGTATATCCTCATCGCGGTGTACGCTTTCTATCTCAACCAGATGCTGCAAATTAAATGGCGGCAATGGCTGACGACGCATTACGTCGAGAACTGGCTCTCCGAGCGCGCGTATTACAACATCAGCCTGAGCCACAGCCGCAGCACCGTCATCGACAATCCGGACCAGCGGATTTCGGAGGATCTGCGTGATTTCACGGCCAACAGCCTCTCGCTGGGCATGGATTTCATCACCAATGTGGTGACGCTGTTCAGCTTCGTCTTCGTGCTCTACGAAATCTCCGGCTCGGTCAAACTCCTCGGCATCACCATTCCCGGCTACATGGTCTGGGTCGCCATTCTGTACTCCGCCGTTGGCACGCTGTTCACCCAGCTCATCGGCCGCAAGCTGGTGCCGCTCGCCTTCAACCAGCAACGGCTGGAAGCCGATTTCCGTTACAGCCTGGTGCGCGTGCGCGAAAACCCGGAAGCCATCGCGCTCTACCGCGGCGAGGCCGACGAACAGGCCACGCTGGGCGAACGTTTTCAGGCCGTGCGGGATAATTTCTGGGCCATCATGCGCCGGACCAAGCTGCTGAACTTCTTCACCATCGGCTTCACGCAGATCGCCAATATCTTCCCTCTGGTCGTCATCCTGCCGCGCTATTTCGCCAAAGCCATCGGCCTTGGCGGCCTGAGCCAGATTCCCATGGTGTTCGGGCAGGTGCAGGGGGCGCTCTCATGGTTTGTCACCTCCTACCCGAACCTGGTGACATGGCGCGCCACCGTTTCGCGTCTTTACGGCTTCCGCGAGGCCGTGGCGGCCGCGCGCGCCGCCGCCGCCGCCGGGCCGCAGGTGGGCGCGCCCGGAGCCACCTTCACGCTCAACAACCTCACCCTCACCTTGCCTGATGGCCGCTGCCTGCTGGACCATGCCAGCCTCACCCTGCGGGCGGGCGAGCCGGTGATCCTGACCGGCGCTTCCGGGGCTGGCAAATCCACGCTTTTTCGCGCCATCGCCGGCATTTGGCCATTTGGCCATGGCAGCATCACCCCGCCGCAGGGCAGCCTGCTGTTCCTGCCGCAAAAACCCTATTTCCCGCTGGGCAGCCTCAAGCGCACCGTCACCTATCCGGGGGTGGAGCAGGATGTGGCCGATGACGCCGTTCGCACGGCACTCGCGGATGTAGGGCTGGAGCATCTTGCCCCCCGCCTGGGCGAGAGCGAGAACTGGAGCCTCATCCTCTCCGGCGGCGAACAGCAACGCCTGGCCATCGCCCGCGCGCTGCTCGCCAAGCCGGACTGGCTGTTCCTCGATGAAGCCATCTCCGCGCTGGATAGCGTGGCGGCCAGAAAAATTCAGGCGGTGCTGCGCGAAAAACTACCCGCCACCACCATCGTCGCCATCAGCCACCATGGCGGCATCGCCCCTGGCCAGCGGCATCTGGCACTCTCCGGCGGGGTTCTGGCGGAGGTGGCTGACTGATCAGGCCGGCGGGCCCGCCATGCCGAACCGGCGCAAGGCGTCAGCGCGCAGGGCCGCCATCTGGCCGTTGCTTTCCTCGCGCACGCCCGGCGGCGGGTTGATGAGCAAGGTATCAGGATGATGGACGGTGTCGGGCTCGTGTTCCTCCACGCAACCCTCCGCCTTCAGCTTGAGCATATGCGCCAGCACGTTGCGCTGCGCCGCGACTTTTAAATACGGGTCGGTTTTGTTGTAGAGCTTGGCCGCGAGCGCCGCGACACCCCAATCCTGCTGCTTCAGCGCCGCCAAAATGGTCCGCTCGCGGTACTGGCGGTGCGCCAGCAGTTCGCGCACCAGGGCACGCGGGTCCGCCAGCAGGGGGCCGTGGCCGCTCAGGTAGAACACCTCGTCACGCGCCAGCAGCAACTCCAGGGAGCGGTAATACGCCAGCATGTCGCCATCCGGCGGACTCACGATCGAGGACGACCAGGACATCACATGGTCGCCGCTGAACAGAATTTTCGTGCCATCCGGCAGGAAATGCTCGAAGCAGAGATGATCCGCCGCGTGGCCGGGTGTGTGCAGCGCCGTAAGCCCCGCGACCGTGCCGAAGTGATCCAGCGCGATATCAGCTTTGAATTCCGGTTTCCCGCTGATTTTGTAAGCCGCGACCGGCGCCCCGGTGGCCTGCGCGAGCGCGGAGGTTGCCCCCCAATGGTCGCTATGGGTATGCGTGAGCACGATATGGCTGATCGGCCGGCTGCCCGCCGCCGCCAGCACCTCGCGGACATGCTCATCATCTCTCGGCCCGGGGTCGATCACCACCAGAGCGTCCCCTGCCTCAATGAGATAGGTATTGGTCCCCTGATAGGTCATCACACTGGGATTGCGGGCCACGACGCGCCGGATACCCGGCAACACAAAAATCGGGACGCCGCGGCGCGGCTCCGGCTCTGTTAAAAAAGGCATGGCCCATCATGCCTTGCAAATACGCTCCCTGTAAACGCCAACCAGTCATCTGAAAGAGTAGAGCACCGCGAGCATGGCGAACACGCCGACGACACAGACCACACCAAACAGCGCCTCGGCAAATGTCGGGTTGGAAACCCGCCGGGCAGACCGGCGGCGCCGGGCCGGGGATGGTGGTACATTTACAGTTTTTAAATCTTTTATATTCATCGACTTATACCTCGAAAGCTCGAAGCTGCCCCGTTTTCGCGGCGGGACTCTCTGGATCATCTCCGGTCGTAATTCTGCTCTCAAACGCCCCTGAAAAGCAATAAAAATGCGCATGTTGCACGGCACCGGCGCCACCCTGTACGCTGCGCGCATGACATCTGATCCGGACGCCGCGCTACGCGCCTCGCTGAACCGCCATAAGCTGTTTGCCTCCGCGCTGCTGGGACTGATGGCCGCCCTTGCCGCCGGGAGCTACGCCCTGCCGCCTGGCCCGTGGACCACCCTGCTGCGCGACGCCACCAAGGCCGGGTTCATCGGCGGCGTGGCGGACTGGTTCGCCGTCACCGCGCTGTTCCGCCGTCCGCTCGGCCTGCCCATTCCCCACACCGCCATCATCCCGGCGCAGAAGGAGCGCCTGGGGAATGCGCTGGGCCGTTTCGTCGCCAACCATGTGTTCACCGAGGGGGATATCCGCAAATTCCTCGGCAATCTCGACTCACCCGGGATTCTGCGCAAATTCCTCGCCGACCCCATCGCCACCCGCCCCGCCGCCGAGGCCCTGGCGGGTATGCTGCCCAAGCTGCTGGCCAGCATCGAGGATGGCCGCGCGCGGCGCCTGCTGGCCAGACTGCTGCCCAAGCTCATCGGCGGCAAGGCGGCGGGCGTGGTGGTGGCGCGCGCGCTGGGCGGGCTGGTGGAGGGGGGGCGGCACCAAGAGGTGTTTTCATTTATCCTCAATCAGTTGAAGGACACCCTTGTGGCGCGGGAAGAAGTCCTTCAATCCGCCATCAAGGAGCGGGTACGCGAACAGGGGGGGCGGCTCGTCGGCTGGGCGCTTGGCGCCACGGTGGCCAAGCGGGTGCTCACCGCCGTTAACGCCGAGTTGGAGCGTGTCAGCCCGGATAGTTCCGAGATGCGCGACGCCTTCGACGAATGGGTGCGCTTCGAGATCACCCGGCTGGAAACCGACCCCGCGCGCGCCGCCGAACTTGGCCGCGCGATGCAGGGCGTGCTGGCGCATGAAACAGTGCAGGCCTGGGCCTGGGATGTGTGGGCCAGGCTGCGCCGCGCGCTGGAGGCCGATGCCGCCGCGCCGCACGGCCGCTCGGTGAGCGTGATCGAGGGCGCGCTGGCTGGCCTCGGCGAGGTGCTGGGCAAGGACGAAACCGCGCGAGCGCGCGTGAACGCCGCCGTGGAAACGCTGGCGCTCAATCTGCTCCCCGCCGCGCAGACCGAGCTGGCCGCCTTTATCGGCCGCGTCGTCGGCGCATGGGATGGCGAGACCATCACCCGCAAGCTGGAGCTGCGCGTCGGCAAGGACCTGCAATACATCCGCGTCAACGGTACGCTGGCCGGGTTTATTCTGGGCGCGCTCATCAGCCTGGCCACCATGGCGCTGCCCGGCGGCGGGTAGCCGCCGCGCCGCACGGCCCATTTTCCGCGCTTGTGACGGGGGGGGTGCATACGCTATGTTAGAGGGCATGAAATACCTCGGCGCAGCACTCCTCTTTCTCATCCCCGCAATCGCCGCCGCGGCTGACGGCCCGGTGGCGCTGGGCAGCAACGGCGGCAAATTCGGCGACTGGACAGCCGCGGCCTACGGCACCGGCGGCGCCAAGGTCTGCTATGCCTTCACCAATGCGCAAACCTCCACGCCCAGCTGGAAATCGCGCGGGCCGGTGATGCTCACCGTGACCGAGCGGACCGGCAGCCGGGACGAGGTGACGCTGACCGCCGGGTACACCTACCCGCCCAAGCCCACGGTAAACCTTACCATTGGCGCCACCAAGGTTGATTTCTACACCCAGGGCGGCACCGCTTTCACCACTTCGGGGGGCGAGGCCGTCGCCGCCTTCAGGAACGGCGCCACCGCGCAAGCCGTTTCCACCGGCCCGCATGGCCATCCGGTGACGGATGTTTTCTCCCTCACCGGCTTCTCCGACGCTTACGGCGCCATCATCAAGGCCTGCCCATGAGCGATTTGCTGCTGCCCGGCGACGCCGAACGGATTCTCGCCAAGGCCGCGCTGTTCGCCCCGCCCGGCAACACCCTGCCCGATGGCCGGCGCGACCTTGTGGGTCTCTCGCGTGAGGAGCTGCTCGCGGCTGTCACCGAGGCGGGCGAGGCCCCTTTCCGCGCCAAACAGCTCTGGCACTGGATTTATCATCAGGGCGTGCGCGATTTTTCCGCCATGAGCAGCATCGCGCGGCCGTTGCAGGAGAAATTCGCCCAGCATTTTATCGTCAGCCGGCCGGACGTGGCGCTGGACCAGCTCTCCAAAGACGAAACGCGCAAATTCCTCTTTAATTTCCGCGACAATGAGAAGGTCGAGACCGTCTACATCCCCGACCGCCAGGAAGACCGCGGCGCGGTGTGCATCTCCAGCCAGGTCGGCTGCACCCTCTCCTGCCGCTTCTGCCACACCGGCACGCAGAAGCTCGCGCGCAACCTCTCCTCGGCGGAGATCGTCGGCCAGTTCATGGCCGCGCGTGACGCCTATAAGGAATGGCCGAGCCCCAAGGGCGAAACGCCGCGCCTGCTCTCCACCATCGTGCTGATGGGCATGGGCGAGCCGCTGTATAATTATGAGAACGTCGCCAAGGCCATGAAGATCGTGATGGATGGCGAGGGCATCGGCCTGTCGCGCCGGCGCATCACCCTCTCCACCTCCGGCGTCATCCCCATGATGGACAAGGCCGGGGCGGAGCTTGGGGTCAATCTCGCCGTCTCCCTGCATGCCGTGCGCGACGATCTGCGCGACGAGCTGGTGCCGCTGAACCGCAAATACCCGATCAAGGACCTCATCGCCGCCTGCAAGCGCTACCCCGGCGCTTCCAACGCAAGGCGGATCACCTTTGAGTATATCATGCTCAAGGGCCTCAACGATTCCGAGACCGACGCCAGGGCGCTGGTCCATCTCATCGCCGGACTGCCCGCGAAGGTGAACCTGATCCCCTTCAACCCCTGGCCGGGCAGCAACTACGAACCATCAACCCCCGCCGCGCTGAAGAAATTCGCCAGCATCGTGATGGACGCCGGATACGCCTCGCCCATCCGCACGCCGCGCGGGCAGGATATTCTGGCGGCGTGCGGGCAGCTCAAATCCCTGGTGCAGCCGGCGGCGTAAGGCCCGCGCAAGCGGGACTCTCCCCCCAATTTAGCGAAGGCAGCAATTTTACTCTTGAATTAGACTGTAATTAGATATATCTAAATACAGTCTAACAAGGAGAAGACGAATGCGATTTTGTAATCAGGACCAATTTAACCAGGGCGCCCGTTGCGGCGGTGAACGCCGTTTCGCCAGGCACCCGGAACATGAAGGCGGCGGCCACGGCATGCGCGGCGGCGGCATGCACGGCCCCCGGCACGGGCGCGGCGGGCGCATGGCCAGGCTGCTCGAACACGGTGACCTGCGCCTGCTGGTGCTGCATCTGATCAACGAGAAGCCCCGGCATGGCTATGAGATCATCAAGGCGGTCGAGGATCTCTCGGGCGGCGCCTATGCGCCCAGCCCCGGCGTGATCTACCCGACGCTGATGATGCTCGACGAGCTTGGCCAGGTAGCCAGCGCCGCTGAGGGCAGCCGCAAGCTGTTCTCGATCACCCCGGAGGGCAAAACCAGCCTCGCCGAGGCGCAACCGGCCGTGGACTCGCTGCTGGCGCGCATTGCCGCGGCACAACCGCGCGAAATGGCCCCGCCGGTGATCCGCGCGATGGAAAACCTCCGCACCGCGTTGCGGCTGAAGCTGGAAAACACTGACCGGGCCAGCGGCACGCTGCGCAGGATCGCCGACCTGCTGGACGGTACAGCCCGCCAGATCGAGGATCTGTAAAACACCTGGGGCGGCCCGCCCGGCCGCCCCGGTTGGCGTTACCGCCGCTTAATGCTACCGCCGCGAATGTGAAGAAGTTCTATCAATCCGCTCCTGCCCAGGCGTTCATTGCCTGGGCCGCCGCGCGCTACCTTACCCTGGCCGCTCGCACCCTGCGCTGGCGGGTGGAGGGCGAGGCAAACCTGCGGCTGATGGCCGGGGAGAAACCCATCATCGTGGTATTCTGGCACGAATGCCTGCCCGCGATGCCCATTTTCTGGCTGCGCGCCAAACGCCTGGGCATGACCCGTCCGGCCGTGGTGCTGGCCAGCCAGCACCGTGACGGCCAGCTCATCGGCCGGGCGGTGCAGCATATGGGCATCGCCCTGGTCTCCGGCTCCTCCTCGCGCGGGGGGGCTGCGGGGTTGCGCGGGCTGCTCAAGGCGCTGGACAATGGCGTGCATGTGGGCCTCACGCCTGATGGTCCGCGCGGCCCGCGCCGTACCGCCGCGCCTGGCGCCGCTCAGCTCGCCGGTCTCAGCGGCGTGCAAATCCTGCCCTGCGGCGCCGTCACCTCGCGCGCCAAAACCCTGGACTCCTGGGACAAGATGCGCCTGCCCCTGCCCTTTGGCCGTGGCGCCCTGGTCTGCGGCGCGCCGGTCAGCGTCTCGCGCGAGGACTGGGAGGCCGGCGTTCCCGCCATTACCAGCGCGCTTAACGCCGTGATGGCCCGCGCGGCGGAGCTGTTATGATCCTGCCGGCCTACAACGCCGCCATGCGCCTCGCCGCCCCGGCACTGCGCCGGATGCTCGCGCGGCGGGTGGTCCGTGGCAAGGAGGATCCGGCGCGCTTGAACGAGCGCTTCGGCATTGCCTCCCTGCCCCGGCCGGAGGGCAGGCTCATCTGGTTCCACGCCGCCAGCGTCGGGGAGACCATGTCAGTCCTCCCGGTGATCCACGCGCTGGCGGGGCGCGCGCAGGTGCTGCTCACCACCGGCACCCTCACCTCCGCCCGGCTGGCGGCCGGGCGCCTGCCCGGCTTTGCCCGCCATCAGTTCGTACCGCTCGATCACCCGGTTTGGGTGGCGCGCTTTCTGGAGCATTGGCGGCCGGAGGCGGCGGTATTCGTGGAGAGTGAGCTCTGGCCGGGCATGCTCACCGCCTGCGACGCCAAAGGCATCGCGCGCCTGCTCATCAACGCACGCATCTCCGCCCGCTCGGCCGCCAAATGGAAATGGCTGCCGTTGCTGGCCATGCGTCTGCTCGGCGGGTTTCGCGCCGTTCACGCGCAATCGCCGGGCGATGCCGCCAATCTGCGCGCCCTTGGCGTGGGTAATGTGCTGGAATGGGGCAATCTGAAGTTCTTTGCGCCCAAACTTCCGGTGGATGCCGCCGCCCTGGCCGCGCTGCGCCACGAGATCCCCGGCCCGCTGTGGCTGGCCGCCAGCACGCATCCCGGCGAAGAAAGTCTCGTCCTGCAGGCGCATGAAGCCCTGCTGAAAGCCCATCCGGATCTCATCACCATCATCGCCCCGCGCCACCCCGAGCGCGGCGCGCAGGTCGCCGCGCTGGCAGCCGCGCCGCGCCGCAGCCTGGGCGAGGCGCCGCGGCCAGGCGAAATTTATGTAGCCGACACGCTGGGCGAACTCGGGCTATTCTTCCGCGCCGCGCCCTTCGCCTTCATCGGCAATTCGCTGGCGGGCTTTGGCGGGCATAATGTCATCGAACCCGCGTTGCTGGCGCGCCCTGTCATCACCGGGCCGCATAATGAGAATTTTGCCGAGGCCGCCGCCCGCCTGCGCGATGCGGGCGCATTGGTTGAGGTGGCGGCTGCCCCGGGCCTTGCCGCCGCCGCGCGGGCCTGGCTAGACGCCCCCGCCGCCGCGCAAGCCGCCGGGGCAGCCGCGCAGGCGGCATTCAGCGTGGCGGAGAACCTGCCCGCCCGGCTGGCCGGGTTGATCCTGGCCGCCATGCCATGAAAACCCCCGCCTTCTGGGCCAAACGCGGCATTCTGGCCTACGCTCTCAGCCCGCTTGGCGCGCTCACCGCCATGCTCACGGCCCGGCGAGTCGCCAAAGCCGGGTTCGCCCCCGGCATCAAAATCATCTGCGCTGGCAACGCCGGGGCGGGCGGGGCGGGCAAAACCACGGTGGTGCTGGATTTCCTCGCCCGGCTGAAAGGCCCCGCCTTCGCGCTCACGCGCGGCTACGGCGGGCGGCTGGCTGGGCCGCTCCTGGTGGATCTCTCCCTCCACACCGCCGCCGATGTGGGAGACGAGGCGCTGCTGCTTGCCGCCGCCGCTCCCACCATCGTATCGCGCGACCGCGCCGCCGGGGCCAAGCTGGCGCTGGCCGAGGGCGCCGCCGTGGTGGTGATGGACGACGGGCTGCAAAACCCCTCGCTGATGAAAACGCTCTCCGTGCTGGTGATCGACGGCGGTTACGGCTTTGGCAACGGCATGCTGCTGCCAGCGGGCCCCCTGCGCGAGCCGGTGGCCGCCGCCGCCGCGCGCTGCCAGGCGGCGGTGCTCATCGGCACGGATGAAACCGGCGCCCTGACCGCCCTGCCGCCCGGCCTGCCGGTGCTGCGTGCCGTGCTGATACCCGATTGCGCGCAAAACCTTGGCCGCCGCCGCGTGATCGCCTATGCTGGGATCGGCCGGCCGGAGAAATTCTTCCGCTCCGTGCTCTCGCTGGGCGCGGATATTGCGGCCACTCACGCCTTCCCTGATCATCATGTCTACACCGCCCTCGATTCGGCGCGGCTGCTGAATGAGGCATCGGAGCTTGGGGCAACGCTGGTGACAACCGCGAAAGATTACGTGAAACTGCCGCCCCGGCTGCGCGCGGCGAGCCTGATAGTGAGCGTGCGGCTGCGCTGGGAAAACACCGCCGCGCTGGAGGCCCTGTTGAAATGAGCGATGTGAAATTGGCGCACCGCGCCGAGGCCCTGCTGGTGCGCGGCGTGCTCGGGCTGCTGCGCAATCTGGCCCCCGCCACCTCGGCCCGAATCGCGGGCAGCGTGGCGCGCGCGCTCGGCCCGCTCATCCCGGTCTCGAAAATCGCCGATAAAAACCTGCGCTTGGCGATGCCCGGGCTGGACGCCGCGCAGCGCCGCAAGATCATCGGCGAGACCTGGGAAAACCTCGGCCAGACGGTGGCGGAACTCACCCGCATCGGCGAGCTGCACCAAACAGAATCCGGCCCCGGCTATATCGTCACCGGCTGGGAGGAGCATGTGGCCCCGGCACTGGCCAAGGGCGGCCCGGCGATTTTCTTCACCGGGCATATCGGCAACTGGGAGATCATTCCCCCCGCGGCATTCTCGCGCGGGGTGGATATCGGCTTCATGTACCGCGCGGCCAGCAACAAGCTGGTGGACGATATCATCCTGCGCCTGCGCGAAGCCAATTTCGGCCGCAAGATCATCATGTTTCCCAAGGGCGGCGCCGGCGCCCGGCAGGCTTATGCGCATCTGGCGCGCGGCGGGCATCTGGGCATGCTGGTGGACCAGAAGCTCGACAACGGCATTTCCGTGCCGCTGTTTGGCATTCCCGCGATGACGGCCTCGGCCATGGCCAGCTTCGCGATCAAGTTCAAATGCCCGGTGCTGCCGGTGCATGTGGTGCGCATCGGCCCGGCGCGCCTTCAGGTCATCTGCGACGCCCCCATGGCAACCCCTGATACCGGCAACAAGGACGCCGACGTGGCCGCCATAACGGCTGAAATGAACCGCACCCTGGAACGCTGGATCCGCGAGAAGCCCGGCGCCTGGCTCTGGCTGCACCGCCGCTGGCCGAAAGCCTTGTACAAATAGCCAGTGCCAATTGCCCCGCCACGGGCTAATATGCGGGCATGACTTTCTGGCGCACCAAAACATTAACGGAGATGAGCAAGGCGGAGTGGGAATCCCTCTGCGATGGCTGCGGGCGATGCTGCCTGCACAAGCTGCGCGATGAGGACACCGATGAGGTGAGCTTCACCAATGTCGCCTGCCGCCTGCTGGACCTGAAAACCTCCCGCTGCTCGGACTACGCGAACCGGCGGACCAAAATCCCCGATTGCGTGCAGCTGACCCCCCGGAAACTCAAAACCGTCGACTGGCTGCCCCCCAGCTGCGCCTACCGCCGGCTGGGCGAGGGCAAGGATCTGCCGCCCTGGCATCCGCTCATCACCGGCCGGGCGGAAAGTGTGGCCGAGGCGGGTGCTGGCGTGGCCGGGCGGGTATTGAGCGAGCGTGACGCCGGGCCGCTGGAGCACCATATCGTGGAATGGCCGGGCAAACTCCCGAGGGTGAGGCGTTGAAAGCCCCGGAACTCACCACCGAGATGGTTCCAGTGCAGGGCGCGCTGGCCCAGGTGGCGTTCCGGCGCTCGGCGCGCGCCGCCAAAATCTCCCTACGGATAGACCCGGCGCAGGGCGGCGTTGTCATCACCCTGCCGCCACGCGCCTCGCGCCGCGCCGGCCTCGCCTTATTGCAGACGCATGAGGCCTGGGTGGCGGAAAAACTGGCGGCCCTGCCGCGCGCCCTGCCCTTTGCCCCCGGCGCGGTGGTGCCGGTGGATGGTGTGGAGCATGTCATCCGCCCCGTTGCCGCCGGACATGGCGGCGCCTGGATCGAGGGGCGGGAAATCCTGGTCACCGGGGGGGCGGAATTTTTAAGCCGCCGCGTGGCTGATTGCCTGCGCCGCCTGGCGCGCCAGAGGCTGAGCGCGCTGGCCGCCGAGAAGGCGCGGCTGGCCGGGGTCACCCCCAGATGCGTGCGGGTGAAGGACACGCGCACCCGCTGGGGCTCCTGCGCGCCGGATGGCACGCTGGCCTTTTGCTGGCGGCTGATCTGCGCCCCCGCATTCGTGCAGGATTATGTCGTCGGGCATGAGGTCGCGCATCTGCGCCACATGAATCACGGGCGGCAGTTCTGGGCGTTGACTGAACAGCTGACCACGCACCGTCTTGCCGCCAGCGCATGGCTGGGCACGCACGGCCCCGCGCTGTTGAGGATCGGCGGATAGATTAAACCTACGCACCAATCGAGAAAGGTCACGCTGCGTGAAAGCTGTCGCATTTACCCATTCCCGGCCCATTTCGGCCCCTGATTCTCTGGAGGATTTCGACCTCCCCGTACCCGTGCCCCGGCATCACGATCTCTTGGTCGAGGTGAAGGCGGTCTCGGTCAATCCGGTGGACACCAAGCTGCGCCTCTCCGGCGAGCCATTGGGAGAGCCGCGCGTGCTGGGGTTCGATGCGGCCGGGATCGTGCGCGAGATCGGCCCTGACGTGCAACATTTCGCCGTGGGGGATGAAGTCTATTACGCCGGGGTTCCCACGCGGGCGGGCACGAATGCGGAGTATCATCTGGTCGATGACCGCATTGCCGGCCACAAGCCGAAATCCCTGAGCTTTGCACAGGCGGCGGCACTCCCGCTGACAACGCTGACCGCCTGGGAAATGCTGTTCGACCGTTTCCAGCTGCCGCGCGCAGAGGGCGCCAGCGGCACGCTGCTCATCGTCGGCGGGGCGGGCGGCGTCGGCTCCATGGCGATTCAGCTGGCCGCGCAGCTCACCAGCTTCACCGTTGTGGCGACCGCCTCACGCCCTGAGACCGCGGACTGGTGCCGCGCGCTGGGCGCGCACCATGTGCTCAACCACCAGCATGATCTGGCAACGCAGTTCTCGCAGTTCAGCCTGAACGCGCCTGAGCATATTTTCTGCGTTACGCATCAACGCCAGCATTTCAAGAAACTCACCGAGCTGCTTGCCCCGGAAGGCGCCATCGGGATTATCGAATCCGATGCCACGGCGCTTGACATCTCAACGCTGCTCAAAAAATCCGGCACGCTGCATACGGAGTATATGTTCGCGCGCGGTATTCTGAAGTCGCCCCAGATCACGGCGCAGCACCGCACGCTGGAGGCCATCGCGCATCTGGTTGACAACGGAACGCTGAAAACCACGATGACGGAGAATTACGGCACGATCAACGCGGCCAATCTCAGGCGCGCTCATGCCGCGATCGAAGCTGGTTCGGTTCGCGGCAAGATCGTGCTGGAAGGTTTCTAATCATCGATAAGCACAGAACCTTCAGCGCCTGGCCGAAGGTTCTGTGTCTATTTTGCCGGGCGGCGGCTGGCGCTCAGCTGTTCAGCCCCGTCTCGGGCGAAAGCGCGTTGCGGCTGGCCAGGCAGGGCGAAACGAACAAATAGCCCCGGTAGCCTCCGGCCAGCGTCCGCACCGAGACCATCAACCAGAACCCGGCCAGTGCAACGACGAGTATGGCGCCGAATATGGTGAAAAACGCCATGCCCGTCTGCACGCCCAGGTTAAGCGTGGCCAAGGTGAACACGCCGAGCGGAAAGGTGAACCCCCACCAGCCCATGTTAAAGGGCAACCCCTCGCCCAGATAGGTGAGCGTGATGCCCGCGGCCATGAACAACCACCAGGCGCCATAGCCCCAAAACACCAGCCCGCCGAGAATGCCCAGCCCGTGCGCGACGGCGCCGATATCGGCCATGCCAAGCGCGCCCAGAACCCCCGGCGCATCATGCCCCAGCACCAGCAGGCTCAGCGCGCCGGTGCCAAGCGGCCCCAGGGCAAGCCAGCTGGAAACCGCCATATCGCGCTTGGGCAGCTTGTGCAGCACCAGCCGCAGGAACAGCACCACCAGCACGCCGCAGGCCAGCGGCACTGAAAACGCCCAGAGCGCATAACAGAGAAACAGCATATGCGCGGCGGCCGCAGGGCTGGCCAGATGCACCAGCAGCAACCCGCCGCTGGCGGCGGTCACCTCCGCGGGCACAATCGGCAGCAGCCAGATCGCCGTCATCGAGTCAAAACTATGCGTCTGGCGGGTGAACATAAGAAACGGCACGAGCAGGCCAAACCCGATGGCCAGCGCCGCGTCGATCCACCAGAGCGTGAGCGCGATGCCAACCGCCCGCTCCCCGATCATCGCAATGCCGAAGGCAAGAAACCCGTTGATGATCGTTGCCAGCCCCATGGGGATGGCGCCCAGGAACATCGGCATTACCGAATGGGTGAAAATCGGCATGGCATCACGCGTGAAAAAGATCCAGCGGGCCAGGTACAGCACCGTACAAAGCACGAACAACGGAATGTTGACCAGCCACAGCCCCACCGCGAGCTGATGCAGGAAAGGCAGATGCAGCGGAAACAGGTTGAGCGCCAGCGCCACCACACCGGTCCCCATGGTCACGGTGAACCAGTTCGGCGTGAACTGCCGGATGATCTCGCGCGGGTGCGCATGGTGCGAAAAAGGCTTGGACAAGGTGAACGACATGGAAAATCCCTTTGATTTCGGCTTCAATATACGGCGCAGCATATCTTTAATAAAATCGAATGTTTTTGTTGTTTCGTTCAAAAATTTTGGTTAATTTCATAACCTGCTGGTAAGCCTGTTTGAAGAATTGAGTCGCCATGACCCTGGAACAACTCCGTATTTTCATCGCGGTCGCGCAGCGCGCGCATGTGACCAAGGCCGCCGCCGCGCTGGGGCTCGGACAATCGGCCGTGAGTGCCGCCATCGCTGCGTTGGAGACAAGGCACGGCACCAAATTGTTCCACCGGGTGGGGCGCGGCATCGTGTTGACTGAGGCGGGAGAGCAATTTCTGGGCGCGGCGCGGGCCGTGCTCACGCAGGCAGAGGCGGCGCAGGCGCTGCTGGAGGACCTCGCCGGAACCACACGCGGGCGGCTGAGCCTGCAGGCCAGCCACACGATCTCCAGCTACTGGCTGCCCCGGCATCTGGTTGCCTTCCGGCGCGCCTATCCGGGCATTGAAATCGCGCTGACCGTGGGCAATTCCATGCAGGTGGCGCAGGCGGTACTGGAAGGCACCGCCGAGCTTGGCCTGGTTGAGGGGCCTGTGGAGTTTTCCGCGCTGCTGAACCTGCAAGTGGCGCGCGACAGCATGATTCTGGTCACAGGGCCGGAACACCCCTGGGCGGGCACGGAAAAACTGGCCCCCGCGCAACTCACCCAGAGCGAATGGGTGCTACGCGAACCGGGCTCGGGCACGCGGCTGGAATTTGAGCATGCGGTGGCGGGGTTTGGGCTGAACATCGCTGATTTTCGCGTGGCGCTTGAACTGCCCTCCAACGAGGCGGTGCGCGGCGCGGTGGAGGCCGGGCTGGGCGCCACCGCGCTCTCCGCCTCCGTCGCGGCCCCAAGCCTGGAAGCCGGGCTGCTGCGGCAGGTGAACTTCCCCCTGCCCGAGCGCGCGTTTCATCTGCTGCGCCACAAACAACGCACACCCAGCCGCGCCGGGGCCGCCTTCAGCGCCCTCATCCACCCCGGCTGAGGCGCCGCGCATGACCGGCAAAGCATCCAGGACGAAATTCGTTGCATTCAAAACCACCGAGCTGGGGCCCGGCGAGATGCGAAAACTTGTGCTGCCAGATGACCGGGCGATCGCGATTTATAACGTCGATGGAAAATTCTACGCGACGGATGATTCATGCACACATGGCGGCGCCTCGCTCACCGAGGAAGGCGTCCTGAGCGGCCGCATCATAGAATGCAGCTGGCATTTTGGCAGCTTTAACGTCACCACCGGCGAGGTGGTGACAACACCGTGCAGCAAAGACCTTCAAACCTATCACGTCAGCGAGGCCGATGGCATGCTCTACCTTGAGGCTTGAACCGCGCGGGGCATTCCAAAAAACCCGCTGCGGCTCCTTGATTTTTTACGTTCAAGCCAAACAAACATTACGATGTCGGGATCAAACCGCACTGTCCGAATACAGCTGGCGCACTTCCGTGTGAACGGAAAATGCTGCGCAAAGCGATGACTTAAGATTGACCCGTTTTGCGGGCGAATGAGATGGAATCGCGCGGCGATTCCATCTCATCACATTGGGCTAGTCGTCATCGCCGCCGTGCCAGCCCCAGCCGCCCCCCAGAACCACGCCAACCGGCGGCGCCACCGCATAGCCCGGCGCATAGCCGTAGCCGCCCGGGTAATACACGCAGCCAGCCAGCGACACGCTTGCGAGAACCACGGCGGCAACCTTCACCAGTGCGCGTGACGAAAATTTCATGGTTCGGAAAGACATTGGATACTCCTCAAATTTATGCGACTGAACAGAACCGCGACAGTCTGGACGTATCGGCAATTTAAGGCAGGTTTACGGCAGCAAGCCGGCGCGATTGCAAACAGTGCATCACCGTTATTTGAGGCGGCGCACCCGTGCCTGCAAGGCCTTGCGCGCCCGCGCGGCATCCCTGCCCACCTCAAGCAGCCCGGGGATCTGCCCCGGATGCCGCAACACCGAAAGCAGGATGCGCGGCAGGTCAATCCGCCCGTTCTCTTTCAGCCCCTCCAGCGCAGCGGGCGGCAAGGTGCGCTCGGCCGGGTCAGCCACCGCGCGCAGCACCGCGAACGGTACGCCGCGCGCCCTGGCGGCGCGTGCGACGGCGCCCGATTCCAGATCCACGGCATCAGCCCGCCCGCGGCGGTACAGCAGCGCCTTGTCGCCGGGCGAGGCGGCGATTCGGTGCCCGGCCAGCATCGGGCGGCCCGTGGTGCCACCCAGCAGCTCCATCAGCCATGTGTCGCATGTGTAGGTCTGCGTGCTCTCAAACACGGCTGATGGCACCAGCACCGTCCCCGGTTTCAGGCCGGGCCGCAGCCCTCCTGCGAGGCCAAAGCTCACCAGCGCCTGCGCGCCACCGGCCACCAACGCCTCGGCCGCGCGCTGCGCCCCCTCCGGCGTGCCGCCCCCCACCGCAACCGCGAAACCCGTCTGGCGCAGCAGGTGCGCCTCCGCGGTCAGGCCGGTGACAAACCCTATTTTGCTGTTCTTCATGCCAGGCTTTTACCATAACAAGCCGGCGGCGGAAAATAAGCCTAGCCGCCGCGCCCCCCCTGAAACCGGCTGCCAAATCCTGGATTTCGAGGCCTCAGTCCAGGCCTCCTCCATCGGCAGCAATCGGCTGCCGGTGGAACGCCAGCGCCGCACATTGCATAAAAATTAAAATTTAAATTATTAAATTTTTATTTACTTAATTCAAATCAATTGTCTGTGAGTTTTCTTTGTGTTTACATACCAAGGGTAGAAAGTATTGCAATTAGCGCCGTAATACAACTTTGAGTATAAGCCACCCTGACCCACAAACGCTTCGACTTAAGACAGGAAATTCCATGGCCGCAACCGTCACCCTCTCGGGATCTGCCTCTTACGCGGGCAGCTATAAAACCATCAACGTACAATCGGGCACAGTTGTGGTCAGCGGTGATGGCGATACGGTGCTGAGCAGCGCCTCCGGTGTCGGGATCATGCTCAAAGGCAGCAGCGGGCTCATCAGCGTCACGGGCTCCCACAGCAGCATCACAGCCGGCATCCCCTCCTTCGGCGCCTCGAGCTATGACAGTCTTTATCTCGGCGGGAATTACAACACCGTCGCCGACTATGGGTTTCAGGGCGGCGGGGTCACCATCGGCGGCAGCCATAACACCGTCAGTTCCAGCCAGAAGATCGAATCCGCGAACGTCGCCGTCAACGGCTCGTACAATACGATCAACAGCCTGTACCTGGGCGGCAACATGACGGTCAACGGCAGCAATGAGACGATCATCGTCGGCGCTGTCAATATCGTTGTAAACGGCAATAATGACACGATAACCTCGGTGCAGGCCAAGAGCATCGTTGATACCGGCAACAACAACACCTTCATCAACGAGGCCATTCCCGGGCAGACTCTTCCCTATGACCTCATAAGCGGCAACGGCACGGCAGGCGCCAACACAACCCCGGGCGCCGTGGTCTCCATTACCGGCTCCGGCACCAGCCTTACCTCCCTTACCAACAACAACACTGTGGTCGCAGGTGGCGGGCAGAACACGGTCTCTGCCCAGAGCTACAACAATGCGATTACCGTCAGCGGCAGCCAGTCCGCGGTGCTAACCCAGGGCACCAGCGAAACCATTGCCGCCTCGGGCGCCGGCGACACCATCTCCGCCGCCGCCACCTCGGGGCTGGCCGTGAGCCCAACAGCGCCGGCGGCGGTTATCACCCTGTCTGGCAATTCATCGGTCGGCACCGTCTATAACGCGGGCACCCCCGTCGTCGATGTGGCCCCGACCTCCTTTCCCGTCACCATCAATATCGCGAACAACAATGTCAGCGTCACGGCCAACGCTGACCAGATGATCAACGATTCAATCGGCGGCAATCATTTCTCGATTTCAGCGGTCAGCCTCGTGAACATCTCCGGCAACGACACCCTGCAGGTGGCCGACGGCACGAACCTCTCGCAGGACAGCATCAGCGGCTCCGTCGTCAACTTCGGTTCGAACGACCTTTATTACGGCATGTCGGGCAAATTCGCGAACGCGAAGAACACGCTCAATGTGGCCGGCAACAACAACACCGGCATTCTCTACGGCGCCAACCAGGACACGCTGAACGAAAACGGCACCGGCAATCTGTTCATCCTTGAGGCAGGCGGCGGTGCGAACACAAACGGCGGCGCCATCAATGTTTCCGGCGACAACGCCTTCATCGCCATGAGCGGCAACAACACCATCAACGCCAGCACCGGCGCGCAGATGACTGTTCAGTCCAACAACAACGTCATCACCGGCTCCAGCATCAGCCTGCAGATCATGGGTACGGGCAACCAGGTCAACCTCACCGGATCGGATACGGCCTCCAGCGCCAGCCCCTATAACTACGATAGCACGTTTACCCCCAACCAGACCACGCAGAACTCATTCACCGTGCAGAGCGGCGCGTTTTCTCTCGGCGGCCTGGACAGGCTGTTGCAAACCCAGGGCACGGCGCAGATCACCCTGTTCGGCGGTAATGCCGTCACCCTCGCCGGCGGTAACGACACCGTAACCGCCGGCGACCAGATCTACGGCGGCAACACCATCGTCAACAACGGCGCCAACAACCTGATCGCCCTGCAGGAAACCAATCTCGCCGCCGACACCATCATCGCCAACGCCAGCACCACCGTCACCTTGACCGACATTCCCGGCATGCATATCGGGGGCAACTCCGGCAATGCCATTGAAAAACTCACCTTCATCGGCTCAAGCGGAACTTCCAGCACCATTCTGGGCAGCGCCAGCAATGCCTCCATCACCATGTCCGGCGGCGCCAGCAGCGCCAATGCGGTATATGGCGGGTTTGGCGGCGGCAACAGCCTGAACGGCGGCACCGGCGGGGCCAATCTGTTTGTTGCTGGCGGCACCAACGATGTCCTGATCGGCGGCAGCAGCGGCAACAATACCCTCGTGTCAGCGGCGGGTAATGAAACCTTCTTCACCGCGGCAACCGGCACAGACCTCATCTCCATCACCGGCGGCGGCGGCACCGATGTGCTGCAGGCATTCACCGGCAAGCTGCAACTGGCGAGCAATCTGAGCGTCCTGAACGAAACCACGCTCGCAGGCTCACTCAATGTCACCCTCAATGACGGCACAAAGCTCATCTTCTCCGGGCTGGCGAGCGTGACCCAGAACGGCGGCCTGTTCACACACTAACCCCCCCGCCCCGGCTCCTCGCCTGGCAACCAACGCGCCAGGCGAGTTCACCCGCGCGCCGATCCATGATACCCTGGGGCGAAACAACCAGGAGGTGCGCCATGACGTCATCGCTCGTGCTCACATTCGTCTCCCACGACAAACCCGGCCTCGTGAACGCCATTTCAGAGAAAATTGCCGCCGCCGGGGGCAGCTGGCTGGAGAGCCGGCTAGCGCGGCTGGCAGGGGAGTTCGCCGGCATCGTGCTCATCAGCGTGCCAGACGCCAACGCCCCCGGCCTCACCGCCGCCCTGCACAGCCTGGAGGAAGCCGGGCTGCGGATCACCGTGGCCCGCACGGCCCCGGTAGACCCCGCCCCCAGCTACCGGACCCTGGAGCTTGAACTCCTCGGCCAGGACCGGCCTGGAATTGTGCGCGATGTCACCCACGCCCTGAGCCAGCTTGGCGCCAACATCGAAGAATTCAGCAGCAGCATTGAGAGCGCGCCCTTCACCGGCGAGACAATGTTCCGCGCCGCCGCGCGCCTGCGGGTGCCGGGCGGAGTCGCCACCGAGGAAGTCCGCAAAATTCTCGAACGCCTCGCCGAGGAAATGATGGTCGACCTTGCCACCAGCGAAAGCGAGGACGCTTAGCTGGCGTCTCAAGCGCGCTCCAATTTTGAAATTTTGTCTCCCTGCGGGTCCATGCCCGCAGGCCGCAAGGCCCGCCAGCGAGCGGCAGGCCGCAAACGGGCCGAAACCCCACTCTTTGCTTCCCCTGGGCGGTAAGGTAAAGAGACCGCGCAAACACCTCTCGCTTGCTCTCTTTTTTGCTTGCCCTATGAATACCGGCGCTTGATTTTGACCTGTTAAAGTCAAGCTAATCTGTTGATAAGTCTCCGTAGCTCAGCAGGATAGAGCACAGGATTCCTAATCCTGGGGCCGTGGGTTCGAATCCCGCCGGGGACGCCAGCAATTCCGCCACTTTCCGGCTATCCGCAAAACATGTTAGACAGGGCGGTTTCGGGGTGGTTAGACACTTCCCGCCGCGCGGCGCACCCTTTTTTGCTGGCGGGGAGGACTGTCGTCCAGTCGATCATTTTTTTGCTCCTTTTTGAATGCGTTTGACGGGAAGGCTGTCGATGGCGGATTGCGCGAGGGTCTTCTGGCGCGCGCCGGAGGCGTAGTAGTCCACCATCGCCGGGCTCAGGTGGCCGGTGACGGCGCCGATCTGCAGGTTGCTCGCGCCGCCCTCGGCCATGCGGCTGGCGGCGGTGCCGCGCAGGCCGTGGAAGTGCAGGTCTGGGGCAAGATTGAGCGCCCGGCGGGTCGCGACGAAGACGTGCTTGAAGTGGTCGATCTTCCAGGCGTTTCCGTCCGGGCGGCAGCAGATGGCCGGCCGGGAGCGGTCCAGATTCGCCAGCGCGCGGCGCAAGACGGGATGCACGGGGATTTCGAGCTGCTTGGCGGCGGCGTGGCGTTTGGTTTTTGACTGGGTGACGCGGATCACCTCGCCATCGTAGGCGGCAGGCGGGAGCGCCAGCACATCGCCCAGGCGAAGGGCTGTATAGAGCGAAAGCAGGACCGGACCGGCCACCACGCCGGCGGCGGGGCTGGTCATGATCGCGATTTCGTCATCCGTCCACGGCCGGTGTTTTTTGCTGGCGGCCAGCATGCCGATCCGCACCGCCGGATTGTCCTTGCGCCATTCGCGGTCGATCGCCCAGTTCATCAGCCGCCGGATCATCGCCACCAGGTGGTCAGCTTTGCGTGGGGTGGCGGCGAGTTCATCGCGCCGGGCCAGCACCCAGGCACGCGGCAGACTCGCGACCGGAAGGTCGCCGTATTTCTCGATGAGCGGCGCGAATGAGCGGTCGTAGTGCAGGCGGGTCGCCGCCGTGATCTTCGAGGCGTATTCCGGACTCAGCTTAAACGCCGCGAACAGCGCCTTGAGGCTTCCCGGCAATGTCACGGCCCGCGGCTTTTTGTCGGGCTTTGCGCCGGTCTCGAACGTCGCTTTTGCGGACTCATATTCATGCGCGAACGCCAGCGAGCTGGGCTCGGCGTGCAGGCGGATGCGCAGGCCGCCACGCCGGTAATAGCGGAATGTTTTTCCGTGGGCGGTGTAGACCTGAAGATATGGGAATACGACGCTAGCCACGCCGGGCCAGCTCTTCATCGCGGAGAAGCCACGGGTTCGCGTGGCTGTCGCCGGTTCGGCCGGCGAGGCGGTCCAGCCAGCCGTCCAGCGCATCGCGCAGCCAGACGTGCTGCCGTTTACCCACCGTTACGGGCGCAGGTGCCTGCCCAGCCTTCGCCAACGCGCGCAGGCGCGCCGGGCGGATGCCGCAGTATTTCGCGGCGTCGCGGGTGGAGAGGGCGCGAGGTTCGGTCACGCGGCGCCGCACTGGATGGGCGTCATGTTAAACCTCCTCATCATAGGTAATCACTGCGAGGGCTTCGGCCCATGCGGGCATCTGCGGCAGGAACTCACTGGTCCAACGAAGCGGCATCGCGTCTCTGACGAGAGACGCCAGCACCGCGCGCGACCGGCCGTTCTCATCACGCAGCCGGCCGTTCTCATCACGCAGCCGGTCGCGCTCATCACGCAGCCGGTCGCGCTCATCACGCAGCCGGTCGCGCTCATCACGCAGCCGGTCGCGCTCATCACGCAGCCGGTCGCGCTCATCGCGCAGCGCACAGCGCCCGACGCCGGGCAGTTGCTCCTGGCAGCTGAATGTGAGGCATTGGGCCATGGCTTTACCTGCTCTCCGGGAGGGTGATTTTCACGAGCCGCGCCGCCTCAAGCCAGGCGTCGCCGTGTTCGAGGTCATCTTCGTCGTACCAATTTTCAGGGAGCGCGACGTTGATAAGGGTGGTGATGGCGTTCTCCAGCGCGGGGAGGCGTGCGGCCACCTGGTCGGGCCAGACCCAGCGCACCGGGAACCGCTTGCCGTCCCGCGCCGCCATGAAGTCCGTGCTGTTAGCGCAGAGCGTGCCGCTGGTATCGAAGCAGACGGCGCGCACGTTCGGGCCTCGCCGGGTGAGCCAGGAAGACGCCTTGTTCACCCATTGCTGGAAAAAATCGAACTGCTGGTCGTGTTCAGCCATTATACTTGCTCCGTGGTGGATTTTGGCCCGTGCCAGACATAGCCGCGGGACATGGACATGAGGACGATGATGCGAGCCTTCGTGAGCTCGCCCAGCAGGGCATCAGCCGCGCGGCGGGCGTTGATTTTGCCCAGACCGGCGTCCAACTCGTGGAACCACAGATGCACCTCGTTGCGGGTAAAGAGCCCCATTTCCGCCATGCGGGCCTTTACTGCCCCCACAGCCTGCGGGAGTGGCCGGGTGAGTTTGACGGGCGCCCTCATGTGGCGGGGTGGTTTCCGGCAACGGCAATCGCGGCCGCCGCGCGGCGGGTGAGGTAGATTTCCACCGGTCCCTCGCGACCCCCGATTAACCGGCCGTCCAGCGCCCCGACGTCCTCGTGGCTGAGATTGCGCCACTTCGAGATGCGGAAATTACCGACGAGCAACCCCTCCGGCTGGCCGCGCTCGTGAATGCCAAATGAAATGCCTCGGGCTTCGCACCAGGCGTGCGCGGCGTTGAGGGCTGCAAAATCGCCGAGCTCGTGAAAGGTTCTAACGAGAATCATCTAAACCACCGACGCCGCAAGAATGAAGCCAAGCGCGGAGGCGATGAACACCAGCGCGATCAACACGAGAATGGCGACCAGAAAACTGACGCTCACGAGGTCGTCCTCCTGCCGCTCCGGCGGTTTGGCGCGCGGCGGCATTACGCGCGCCACCGGCGCCACCAGGGGCGCGGATAATGCACGAGGGACTCACCCCAGACGCGGCTGGGCGTGGTGTTGAGGATGTGGGCCAGGAGAAACGCGCCCATCACAGCACCCAGGAGAGCAACGGGAGCGCCAAAGCGATGCAAATGGCGATTTGGATGGCGGGAGGATAGCTCATGGCTGTTCCCACCGAACGGCGGAGCGCGGCGGGAGGGCCTGGCGCTGCTCGGATTCGATGCGCCCGGCGATGATGGCGCGCAGGCGCTCGACCTCGGCGATCAGCTCATCTGTGGTCCAGCTGGCGTATTTGTTGGCGTGCGGCAAAGCTGCCTCCATCGGTTGATGGGGGTATTAAAGACGGACAATAGTCCGCGTGTCAATGTCTATATGCGGACGATATTACTCTTTTGTTTGTGGTGGTCAGGTATCGTGTAGCTACAATTTACTTGACGAATTTACGATGTGTAGCTACAAATAGCTATGATCATTTGCTGGGATGAGCCGAAGCGCGCCGCCAACCTTGATAAGCATGGGTTGGATTTCGCGGCGGTTGATCTGGATTTTTTTGCGGAGGCGCTTGTTCTCCCGGCAAAGAAGGGAAGGTTCAGGGCTGTCGGCTATTTGGCGGATGTTTTGATTGTGGTTGTGATTTTCGCGCCGCTGGGCCGGGAGGCGGTATCCATCATCAGCTTGCGGGCCGCCAAAGCCAAGGAAAGGAGCTTGCTCAATGGCTAAAAACAAGTTTGTGAAAGACCGTGGTTATTCTCAGGCAGATTGGGATGAGGTTGCTGACAGCCCAGAGATCACCGCCCGGGAGTTCGCGCAGGCGAAACCTTTTGGCGAGGTGCTCCCGCAATTCGCCGAGGCGCTGAAGGGGCGGGGCAAGCAGCGGGCGCCGACCAAGGAGCTGATCTCATTGCGGCTGAGCCGGGCGGTGATCGCCCGGTTCCGCGCGCTGGGGCCTGGCTGGCAAACCCGCATTGATGAGGTGCTGACGAAGGCGGCGCAGGAGCTTTAGTTTTTTGATGTAGTTTGGCGAATGCGGGGCGCAGGCGTGCTAATCGTTGGACAGGCCGGTATATGTTGCTGGGTGGGAACCATCAACGCACATCGCGTCCCAATATACCGCCTCAAAAACAGTTTGGGGCCGAGCGGTTCCCGCTGACGTGAGAGTAGCTTGGTCCTTACCGTCGTCTATAACGGCGCTCGTTGCGCTTAGAATGTTCTGCTCGTCGTTGAGGACAAGCGAGACTACAAATCGGCTTGCCCCAGCGTAGGCTCCGAAGCTATTTTTCGCGTTAACAAACCCGCACACCGAGACGTTTTGATAGCCGTCTTTTCCGGGAGGGGCTTTAATTAAAAACTCACCCGAAAACTGCCCAGAAGAAGGGTCCTTCAAAATACTTGAAACGGCGGACTCTGCTGAGGAAATTATTGCAGAATCAGACACTTCGCAGCCAGAAAGAAAAGCGAGGGCTATAAGCCCAAAAACACGTATAGCAGCGTTCATATAGTCCTCCCCAGCCAGACGACCCGGCCTAATACAAAAACGTTTTCATCCGATACACCCGCCCAGGACTGCGCGGCCGGGTTATCACTGGAAATTGATAGGGACTTGTCTAAAGGGCTGCGGCTGACGCGCTTGACTTGGACCTCGTGGTCGGCAGCCAGGACATAGAGGCCATCCCGGCCGATGTGTTTGATGCTCATGTCTACCAGCACGTCATCGCCGTTCAGCAGGGTTGGCGCCATGCTGTCACCATGAACCTTGAGGATGGCGAGATTTTCCACCGCGACACGAGTGACGCTGCGCAGCCAGTCCCGCCTGAAGAGGTTGTAGGCCAGTGGGGCACCGTGCTCTGCGTTCAGTGAGCCGGGCCCGGCAGAGACGGCGGCTTCATAAACTGCGATCGAGGCATAGGATTCGCCCGCGAATTCAATGCCGGTTTCCTTGCGCTCCAATTCGTCGGGTCCGATCAACTCAGCCGAAGTTATATTCAAGGCAGCCGCGATCTTAGCTAGCTTTTCCGCCCCCGGCATCTTGCCTTGCTTTATGGTGCGCACCGCATCCGGCGAAAGGCCGGCCGAAAGAGAAACTTGGCGTGCGTTCGTTCCAAGTTGCGCCATACGTTCGTTGATTTTGAGCCAAAGCCGTTCTGCGGGGGTCATGCGGATTATATGCCGCATATAGTAGGGGGCGTCATGCGGCTTATTTTCCGTTGACAGACGGACAAAAGTCCGCATAATAGTTCACATGGATCATAGAGAAAAACTTCTCGTGCTGGTTGATGGCTACTGCGGGCATACGCACCGATCTGAGGCGAGGGTTTCGACTGTCGTGCTGAATGGCGGTCATCGGATCAAAAGCATTCGCGGCGGCGGCAGTTTCACCGTCGCCACGTATGAACGCGCCATGGCGTGGTTTTCGGATCATTGGCCTGCGGGTCTGGCGTGGCCGGAGGGTGTTGAGCGCCCTCCACAGCAGAAAAAGGGGAACGCGGCATGAGCGTTGCCAGCCACCATTTCCCAGCCCTTGGGCCGCTCTGTTGCGACGAATGCGCCGCCGCGCGGCGGCCGGCTGCGTGGACGGCTGAGCAGGTCCGGGATGCCTGGTGGCTATACCGCTCCGGCGTGCCGCTGCCGGAAATCGCCGATGCCATCGGCGTTGGCCTGTCGCGCGTGCAGGCGCTGCTGCTGGTGGCGGCTTAAATGGGATTGCTGGCATCTGACAACGCGCCATGGAGCGATGAGGACAAGCGCCTGGCAAAGACGTGGTCCGCTGCCGGCATGAAGACGGTGGAGATCGCGCAATTGCTCGGGCGTTCCGCCCAGCAGGTCGGCGCGTTTATCCGGTTGGATTTAAGCGGCGCTGGGCGGCGTGTGTGCTTGACCTGCGCCAGGCCGTTCGCATCCGAGGGAATCCACAACCGCATGTGCACTCCCTGCAAAATCGCCTCCAGAGGTGCGGCATGATGCGCGATCTGATGGGCGCTCTGCTGGTTCTGGTGATTGCCGCGGGGGTTTTCCGTGTGGCTGACGCCGTGAGCCATTATGCCGTCTCCTCTCAATTTTGCCGGGATATCGGCCAATGAACCCCGCAACACACCGGCGCGCGTGTGTTGGTTCAACGGGTGACGCGCGCGCCTTTGATGTTCCCTCCCTGAACTTGCCCGGCGAGCTGGCTATGCCCGCTCGCCGGGTCTTTTCTGGTGTATCCGCGCGGCGGCTGGCGGCCCGTGAAGCGCGGGGCGGTGTTGAGATTACCAAGGGTTGCGGCCTTCTCCATGTCCAGAAACATGGAGAAAACGGATGCACAACAATAGCGGGGATCACCACCAGAGAAGCGGAAAAGTCCCGCATATTCAGGGGAGGCTGGTGATGGCATCGGCGACCTATCGGGACGTTGCTTCTGGGTATTTCCGGGAAAAATGGGCGCCGATGAAGAATGCCGCGCAGCTCGTCGCGCGCCTGGCCCATACATCGCCCCGCACGGCTGAGAACTGGCTTGCGGGTGACGCTGCGCCAAACGGCGACACGCTCATCACCTTAATGGCCGCCGACCCTGATTTTGCCGAGAAAATCATGAAACTTATAGAGGAACGCCGATGCGCTGGACGCTGTTCATAGAGGCGGGCCTTTGCGGCTTTGGGTATGACGGCGGATTTTTGCCGGAGGCGCGCCTGGGGATTGTGCGCGTCTCGTGGATGCGCGGTTCGTTTCTCGCCTCAGTGCGCGAACTGGCGCGCCGCCGCGCGCGGCCGGAAAAAACGCTGGATGAGATTTGCGCGGAACGCCGCGCGAAGGCTGCGGAAGGGGCGCGTAGGCGTCCGCGCGGCGCTGGTGGCTGGTTTGTTGAAAAAGGAGTTAAGCGGTGACAAAAAAACCACACGAAGCGGCATACGCGATCCGCGATCTGATTGTCTCGCCGGTGCGCGAACACTCGCGCAAACCGGAAATGATGCGCGAGATGTGCGGGAGGCTGATTTGAGCGAGATCATGTTCCGCCTGGCTAAGCCGCTGCCGCTGCCAAACCGCGCGGGATTGAGCCGCACGATGCACGCCGCGGCTGGGGTGCGCAAAGAGGTGCGGCGAAAGATGGCTGCTGAGATATGGGCGGCGTTAGGGTGCAGGTTGCCGGTGCGGCCGTTTCAGTGGGCGCGGATTATGGTCGAGCGCCACGGCATCCGCGAGCCGGACGAGGATAATCTCCGCGCCAGCGTGAAGGCGCTATTCGACGTTTTGCAGCCCGCAACGGCAAGCCGGGCTTACGGGCTCGGTATTATCGCGGGCGATGACAAGCGCCGCCTGAGGCAGAGCGTGGTGCATGTGCAGGCGGCAAAGCTTGCCGACCAGTGCACGCTGGTGCGGATTTTTAGTCTGACTGAAGAGCAATTCAAAAAAGATGGAGCAATTTGATGGCGCGTATTCGCAGCGTACACCCTGGACTCTGGACAGATGAGTCGTTTGTCGCGCTATCGCACCCGGCGCGCCTGCTGGCGTTGGGGTTGTGGACGGAATGCGATGACCAGGGTATTTTTGCCTGGAAACCGCAGACATTGAAAATGCGCTTACTGCCGGCTGACAATGTGGAGATCGGGGTGTTGCTGGCCGAGCTCGAGGCGCAGAATATGATCCGGCGCTACGAGATTGACGGCGCTCAGCTCGCGGCAGTTCGTAATTTCCGAAAATTCCAGCGTCCGGAAAAGCCGAAAACGCAGCATCCGATCACGGCGGAGATCGCCGAGTATGTCGGGCTAGCGTGCAATAATCACACATGCTCGGAGAAAAAAGCGCCGCAATTCGGTGAGGCGTCGCCGAATGGTCGGCGACTTGTCGCCGACACGTCGCCGATTTGTCGGGGATTTTCCGGGCAGATGGAGGAGGGAATAGGAAAGGAAGAGGGAACAGTAGAATCTCAACTACCTGTATCTAATTCCAACCAGAGTGCTGTGAATCAACATTCGCCGATTTTGAGAAAATCGGCCGGGGATGATTTTGAGGAATTTTGGAAAAAATACCCTGACGGACCGCACAAAGCCGCCAAAGGCGCGGCGATGCGGGAATATAACCGCGCCAGACGAAAAGCCAGCGCGGCGCGGATTATCGCGGCGGTGGACGGAGCGAAGTGGCCTGCCGACGCGCGGTATATCCCAGCGCCAGCCAGGTGGTTGGCGGATGAACGGTGGATGGACCAGGGGGTCGCGGTGGTTGTGAGCAGCGCAATCCACCTCACCGTGGATCCACGGTTTGACGGCTGGGTGGGGATGGATCACGTGCACTACGATCGGTGGCTCGCAGCTGAGCGCAAAGGCTTCCCGTCGCGGCATTCAGGCCATGCGCATTACACAGCGGATGAGCGGCGTGCTGAAATGCTGGAATCGCTGCGGTCAATCGCGCCGCGCGTGTACCAGCTGCTGACTCGTGATGACGATCAACGGAAATCGGCTTTATGAGTTGTGGTGTTGTTGATCGGGTTTTGATTGCGGCGGCGATGTGCAGCCGGCTGAGCAACCGCTATTGCCGCGCGGCAGTTCGCCACCACCAGGTGGTAGCGCGCACAGGTGGAGAGATGGGATGAGCGTGGAGAAGGATTGTCTGACCACCCAGGAATTGTCTGAGCGACCAGGCTATCCGTCTGCCAAAACGATCCACGACTGGCGCACGACAGGCGAAGGACCGCCGTTTATACGGCGCGGTGGCCGCATACACTACTTGCTTGAGCAGGTCGTGGCCTGGGAAGAAGAGCAAAACTTCACACCTGGATCGGAAGCGGTGGGCTGAAATGCGACATGCCCTGCCAAGCGGTTTCAAGCGGGCTACAGACGGGTCAGCATTTCGTGGCGTCGGCAGTCGCGCGCTCTGGAATACAGCAGTGTGCGACCTCGTGCGCGGCAGGAACCCGCAAAAAGTTGGCGGGTCCTTACCGGGGTGCGGGGCGTCACGGGTAACGCGCGACCCCGTTAAACCCCCAGCCAGAGGTTTTTTTTCAGTTTCATGCCGGGGGTTGTAAAAATCGCATGGCTAAAGGTGGTTTTACTGCGGAGTTGGCAAAAATGCTGGGGATTTCCGTCCAAGCGGTGGGGAAATACTGCATTGCCGGTAAGGTTTCATTCAGTTTCAAGGATGGAAAGCGGTACTTTACAGACCTGAACGACGCCGCGCGGGAAATCCTGGCGAGCCGGGACCCAGGCCGCGGGAAATCGCGAGCCAGATTGGACGGCGATGCCGCCCCTGAAGCGGCCGACCCGAAGGAGGGAGTCGCCGCACCCATCGAGCCGCCAGATGAGGCGATAGGCTCGTACAACAAAAGCCTGGCGCGCAAGGAGCATTATAAATCGCTGCTGGCCGAGATCGAATACCAGATCGAAACCGGCGCGCTGGTCCGGAAGGCCGACAACGACAAGGCTGTATTCAACTTCCACCGCACGATCCGCGACCGGCTGCTCAATATCCCCGACCGGATCGCCGCGGTACTGGCGGGCGAGTCGGACCGCGAGAAGGTGCATGGCATTTTAAGCAAGGAGCTGCGCCAGGCGCTCACCGAGCTGGCGGACGAGGCGGAGGCTATTGTCTAGGCTCGCCTCACTCACCGCGGCCCTGCGGCCAGACCCGGACCTGACCGTCAGTGAGTGGGCCGATGCGCACCGGATGCTGAGTGGCAAAGCCTCGGCGGAGGCTGGCCCGTGGAGAACGGACCGGACGCCGTATCTGCGCGAGATCATGGACTGCCTGAGCCCGTCGAGCCCGGTTGGCCGCGTTGTGTTCATGAAAGGCGCGCAGGTTGGCGGCTCAGAGTGCGGGAACAACTGGCTCGGTTTCATCATCCACCACGCGCCAGGCCCGACAATGCTGGTTCAGCCGACGGTCGATACCGCCAAGCGGTTCAGCAAGATGCGCCTGGCGCCGATGATCGAGGAGAGCCCGGTCCTGCGCATGCGGATTGCGGACAGCCGAAGCCGGGATTCCGGAAATACGATGATGGCCAAGGAGTTCGCGGGGGGAATTCTGATCGTCACCGGCGCGAACAGCGCGGTAGGCCTGCGCTCGATGCCGATCCGCTACCTGTTTCTGGACGAGGTTGACGCCTACCCGCTCGACGTCGACGGCGAAGGCGACCCCATCCAGCTCGCCGAGAAGCGCACAACCACATTCAGCCGCCGGAAAATCCTGCTTGTCTCCACGCCGACGATTAAGGACATCTCACGCATCGAGCGCGAATATCTGGCCAGCGACCAGCGCCGCTTCTTCGTGCCGTGCCCGCATTGCGGGTGCATGCAGCATTTGCAGTGGAAGAATATCAAATTTCAGAACGACGATCCCGCCACAGCCGCCTATGCCTGCGAGGACTGCGGCGCGCTGATTGAGGAACGGTTTAAGACGCAGATGCTTCAGCGCGGCGAGTGGCGCGCCACCGTGCATTCAGACGGCCGCATTGCCGGCTTCCACCTCTCAAGCCTGTATAGCCCGCTGGGGTGGAAGTCGTGGGCTGAAATCGTGGCGGAATTTCTGGAAGCCAAAGGAGACGCGCCCAGCCTGAAAACCTGGGTCAACACCGTGTTGGGCGAGACGTGGGAGGAGGAATACGCCGCCAAGGTCGGCGCGGAAGGGTTGCAGGCCAGGGTGGAGTTTTACGCGCCCGGCGCGGCGCCGGATGGCGTGCTGTGCATCACCGCGGGCGTCGACGTGCAGGACAACCGCCTGGCGGTGGTGGTGGTGGGGCATGGCGAAGGCGAAGAAAGCTGGCGGCTCAAGCATCAGGAGATTTTTGGCGACCCGGCGCGGCCGGAGGTATGGGAACAACTCAAGGAGATGCTGGACGCGGGGGTGCCGCACGCCGGCGGCGTCGTCATCCCGATTTCAGCGGCCTGCATCGATTCTGGCGGCCATTTTACGCATGACGTCTACGCCTTCGCGCGGGAGCATAAAGCGAAGCGCTGGATGGCGATCAAGGGCCAGAGCCAGCGGGGCAAGGTCGCCATCGGCAAGGCGACGAAGGTGGACATGAACTACCGCGGCCAGGTCTATAAAGGCGGCGCGGAGGTATACCCGGTCGGCACGGACACCATTAAATCGGTGCTCTACTCCAGGCTCAAGTTCAACGAGCCCGGGCCTGGCTATTGGCATTTTCATGCGGAGCTGACGAAGGACTACTTTGACCAGCTCACGGCCGAAAAACAGATCACCCGGTATCTGCGCGGCTTCCCTCAGCGCGAATGGGTAAAAAAGGCGGGCGCCCGCAATGAGGCGCTGGACTGTGAGGTATACGCCTACGCCGCGCTCCAGTGGATGTATTCGCGGTACAACCGCGACACGTTCTGGACGGTTATGGCAAAGAAGTTGAATTTGAGCCCGATTAAGCAGGATTTACCCGGAAAAATCGGGAATAAACCTCAAATACAACCACGAAATCAAAAAGCTACAATCGCGCCACGTAGGCCCAACTGGGTGAACAAGTGGTGAGGTGCGCAGTTGAACATCCCGGGCGTTGCCACCGCAGGCGATACGATCACCTGGACGGATAATTCTGTTTTTGATTTCCAGGGGAATTTTTATTCTCCCGGCGTCTATACCCTCAACTACTCTCTGCGCGGCCCGAGCGTCCTAGATGTCGCGGCGGCAAATATCGCTGGAGAGTGGACCACTACCATCACGCCCACGCAGAGCGAGACGCTCGCGCCAGGCCAATACTATTGGCTGGCCTATGTGACGGACGCGGCTGGCGATAGGTTTACCGTCGGCAACGGCCAGATCACGATTCAGGTTGATCTCACCAAGGCGATTGCCGGGTATGACGGCCGCAGCCAGGCCAAGCAGATCATTGACGCCATCGATGCGGAGATTTTGGCCCGTACCACCGGCGGTTCGGCCGTGGAATACTCGATCGCCGGGCGCACGCTGCGCAAGGAGCCGCTCCAGGCGCTGCAGCTGATCCGGGCGGAATGGGTCGGGATATACGTCAAGCAGGTGCGCGCACAACGCATGGCGCAGGGCCTCGGCGATCCGACAGCCCGCTTCGTGCAATTCCGGCGCGAAGGTAATTTCACTCAAGGCGGCGGTAACTGGTAATGGGATTTTTTAATCGTCTACTGGGGCGCCAGGACAAGCCGGTGGCGCGCCAGCGCGCTGAGCCGAGAATTGGCCAGCGGATGTACGGGGGCGCCATCCTGGACCGGCTCACCGCCGACTGGGTGGCGCAAGGGACCAGTCAGGACAGCGAGGTGTTTTCCTCACTGCGCGCGCTCCGCAACCGCTCGCGCCAGCTTATCCGCGACAATGATTATGCGCGAAACGCCAAGCGGATCGTCCAAACCAATGTTGTTGGCCCCCGCGGCATTAAGATGCAAGCGAAGCTGCAGATGCTTCGCGGCGAAAAGCTCAACGAAGCCCTCAACCAGCAGGTGGAGCTGAAATGGAAGCGCTGGTGCAAGGCCAATAACTGCGAAGTGACCGGCAAGCAGAGCTTCATCGGTGTGCAGCGCATGGCGATCGGAGGTGTCTTTGAGTCGGGAGAGATTCTGATCCGCCTGGTCCGTAAAAAATCTGGCCGGTCGCGGGTGCCGTTGTCCTTGGAGCTGATCGAGGCCGACCAGCTTATCGAGACGCGGAACGGGCGCAACGGCGCCAACATGATCCGCATGGGGGTGGAGCTCGACGAGTGGAAGCGCCCCCAAGCTTATTGGCTGTACCCCAACCATCCCGGCGATGTGAATTTCCAGAGCAATAACCCGAGCCAGATTTTGCGCGTGCCGGCGGACGAGATCATTCACCTGTTCGTGCCAGAACGGCCAACCCACACCCGCGGCGTGCCGTGGCTGCACTCCGCGCTGAAGCGGTTGCACCATCTGGAGGGCTTCGAGGAGAGCGAGGTGGTGGCCGCGCGCGCCAGCTCGGCGCTGATGGGGTTTTTGGAGGAGGCCGAGCCGACCGATCCGCTCACGGATGTCGATAACGTCACGGCGGGCCAGGCGGTGGATGAGTTTTCGCCCGGCATGATCAAAAAGCTGGCGCCGGGTGAGAAGTTCAACGGCTGGTCCCCGCAGCGTGCGCACGGGGCCTATGACCCGTTTATGACATCGATGCTGCGCGGGGTGTGCGCTGGTCTCGGCATCAGCTACGCCAGCCTGTCAAAGGATTCCAGCAAGAGCAATTACTCGTCATCGCGCCTCGACCTGCTGGATGAGCGCGACGTCTGGCGCGTGCTGCAAGAGTGGTTCACCGAGCATCTGCTGACCCGGGTTTTTGAGGAGTGGCTTTACATGGCCGTCCTCGTCGGCGAAATCTCGATCCCCGGGTTCGAGATCGACCCAGAGGCCACGCTGGAGCAGATCAAATGGCGCCCCCGGGGTTGGTCCTGGGTTGATCCGGAAAAGGATGTGACGGCAGAGCAGAAGGCTGTGCGGGCCGGGTTCAAGCTGCAGCGCGACGTCATCGAGGAGCGCGGCGGCGATTACGAGGACTTCATGACCCACCGCAAGGCAGAGGTTGAGCGCAACAAGGAGGCTCATCTGGTGTTCGATAGCGACCCGAGCCAGGTTGATGAAAAGGGCATGGCGCAGAAGGCGTTCCCGACCGACGCGGGCGACCCGACTGTTTCCGCGCCTGCCCCGGCAATCGGGCCGGACGTCACCACCAAGCCGCAGCAGATCGGCAAAGCCCCGGTGCAGCAGCCTGGAGGGCCGGCATAGTCCGGAATTTCCGGGACAATCCCGGATTTTTATATAAAAATCGGCAAAGCGAAACGGCCTGGTCTTTTCGTATTGTTCGCCGCGAACGCCATTATCGCGGAAGGGCCAGATGAAACTTAAAGAGATTTTCCGCTCAACGGGCGCCGACGTGTCAAACGTCGACGACGAAAACCGCACAATGGATCTGACCTTTTCCAGCGAAGCCCCGGTTGATCAGTATTTTGGCCGCGAAGTGCTTTCGCACTCGCCTGGCGCGGCCGATCTGTCCACGCTGAAGAACGGCGCGCCCTTGTTGTGGAATCACGATAAGAACGACATCCGCGGCGTCGTGGAGAGCGCGCATATTGGCAACGATAAGCGCGGCCATGCCACGGTGCGGTTCTCCAAATCCGCGAAGGGGGAAGAAGCCTTCCAGGATGCCAAGGATAAAATCATCCGGGGCGTCAGCGTTGGCTACCGCATCAAGTCCATGAAGCAATCCGGGGGCGATAAAGCCAACCCGGAATTCACGATTGATAAATGGCACCCCACGGAAATTTCACTCGCGCCCGTCCCGGCTGATAATTCGGTCGGCATTGGGCGCGCGGCGGAAGGCGGCGAACAGGATGTCGCCGTCGAACTGATCAACGAGCCTGCCCCCTCCACAACCCGCAAGGACCCCCCGATGACCACTGAAAATGTTGCGGCGCAGGCCGTTATCGACACCGCCCGTAGCGAAGCGGCCGGCGCTGAACGTACCCGTATCGCGACCATCACGGCGCTGGGCGAAAAGTTCGGCAAAGCCGACCTGGCGCGCAAGCTGGTTGAGGGCGGTGCATCGCTTGACGCCGCCCGCAGTCAGTTCCTGGAAGCGCTTGGCGCCCAGGAGCGCGCCATCGGCGACGTGACCGGTGCGGCCGGGTATATCGACGTCAGCGCCAAGGAGTTCAAGGCGTACTCGCTGATCCGCGCGCTCAACGCGGCCATCACCAAAGACTGGTCGAAAGCTGGGTTCGAGCTCGAATGCTCGGCTGAAATCCAGAAGCGCGCCGGGCGCGACGGGACCAACGGCTTTTTCCTGCCGATGAATCTCCCGGGCGACACCAGCGTCGCGAATGCACGCCGCATGCTGAACGCTGAGCGCGCCACGTCGGCGACCGCCTACGGCGCGACCATCAACGCCGGGCAGGGCGGCGGCAACCTGGTCGCGACCAACCTGCTCGCCGGCAGCTTCATCGAGGTCCTACGCGCCAAGGCGCGCGTAATGAGCCTCGGCGCGCGGATGCTGAGCGGCTTGGTGGGGAATGTCGCCATCCCGCGCCAGGACACCGCGACGGCCTCCTACTGGGTGAGCCCGGAAGGTACGGACGTGACTGAGGCGGAAGCCGTGTTCGACCTGATCACGATGACGCCCCACACAATCGGCGCGCGTTCGCAGATCACCCGGCAGATGTTGATGCAGTCCACGCCTGACATTGAAATGCTGGTGCGCGACGATCTCGCCGCCGTGCTGGGCCTGGGTATCGATCTCGCCGCGATCTCCGGGACGGGCGCAGGCGGCCAGCCGACGGGCATCCTCAACCGGGCCGGTATTGGTTCGGTCGCGATGGGCGTCAACGGCGGCCCGATCACCATTGATGCGTTGATCGCGCTGGAAACGTCGCTGATGACGCAGAATGTGGATGAGAACGACCTGAATTATTTGACCAACGCCAAACAGGTCGGCGCGCTCAAAACGCTCAAGGACGCCTCGGGCCGCTATCTGTGGACGCAGTACCCCGGCGTATTCGGCCAGCGGACGCCGACGCCCGGCGAGATCAACGGCTATCCGGTGGCGCGCTCGAATCAGGTGCCCTCCAACCTGACCAAGGGCACCGGCACAAACCTGAGCGCGGCGATCTTCGCCAATTGGTCCGAGCTCTTCATTGGCGAGTGGGGCGTGCTGGAAATTCTGCCCAACCCGTACGGGGCCGGCTTCAATTCCGGCTCGGTCGACATCCGCGCGCTCCAGAGCGTGGACATCAACCTGCGCCACGTGGCCAGCTTCGCGGCCATTACCGACGCCACCTAACGGCGGCTGGCTACAGGCGGCCGGATCGTCCGGCCGCCATCTCCTCAAATCATCAGGAGCAGTGATGACCATTTTCGTAAAAATTCGCCAAGGTTTTACCGCAGTGCTCGGCGATGTGCTGCATGGCCCGGAAACCATTCTGGCCGTCACCGAAAAAGAATTCGAGGCAATCGCACATAAGGTTGAAATCCTCACGGAGGATATCGCCGCCGATCTGCATATGACCAAAGGCCACCCGCTGGCGGTTTCGCCGGCGCTGCGCGCCTGCAATCTCGTATCGCCGCCGGCGACAGAGACGGCTGCGACCGGCGGTGCTGCTCCCACCCCGGACGCAGCCCCGGCGGCCGCCGGGGAAGTTCAGGCGGCCGCCGAAACCAAACCGGAACAGGCCGAGCCTGCCAAGGCTGAGACTGTGCCTGCCGACGGCGTGGACGAGGTGAAAGCGTGAGCAAAGCCCCAACCAAGCGCGCGGCGGCTGAGAAGCCCCAGGCACCGGCCGGGGAGACCTGCGCGTTTATGGTGCGGGGCGGCTTCGTTTTGACCTTGGGGAAAAAGGCGTACCGCGCAGGAGAGATCGTTGACCTGACCGAGACCCAGGCCGTCGCGCGGCGGCATATGATCGAGCTGGCGCCGGAACAGGAGGAGACATGACGCTCCTCCAGGTTCCGAACTCGGTTTTTTTGCAGGACTTTGGACAGCCTGTCGTGTGGGGCGCGTTGAGCACCATCGGCACGCTGGATATGCCGACGCAAGAGGTTTTGGGCCATACCATCCTGACCACCGATTACAGATTGATCTACGACACCGCGACGTTGCCGGGCCTGGACGCAGGGGCCGCGATTAGTGTGGGCGGCATTGCTTATGTTGTGCGGAGCGCGCGCATGCTCAGCGACGGCGTGTTTTCTGAAGCCATCATGAGTAAAGTCTGATGGCCAGCGTCCGCGAACAAATCATCGAGAAAATGGTGACGCTGCTGAATGCGGGCACCATCGGCGCGCAGGTGTATCGCAGCCGCACCGACCCGATCAGTCGCGGGCAATCACCGGCCGTGGTGATTTCACCCGTTGCTGACCAGGCGCAGCAGGTGTCGGTGCCATATCTGGATTGGTCTCTCGTTGTGCACATCGTCGTATATGTGCGCGGTGCCGCGCCCGACACCGCAGCCGACCCGATTGTCGTGGCGATCAATAAGGCGCTCCTGGCGGACATGACGCTGGGCGGTGTCGCCATGACGATTTTGCCGGTCAGCACGCATTTTGCTTTCAGCGACACGGACGCGGAACTCTGCGCCGCCACCTGCGAATATAAAATCGAATATCGCACAAACGAAGTGGACCTGACGGTATGACCGGTGAGTTCGACGGGCATGGCGGCACATATCTGCTCGACCCAGCGTCCGGCCAGCGCACGCTCCTACGCCGGACCACAGACGCGCCGCGCGGCGCAGAGCTGCCGACACCGCCGACGGCGCCCGACGTCCAAATTGACGCTGAACCGATTCACGCGACCGAGAAGGAAATGCCATGAGCCCCCGCATATTAACCCGCACCCGGTTTCTCCTGGCCGAGCTTGAAACAACCTACGGCGTCGACCCGGTGCCGACGCCTGCGGCGAATGCCATCCTGAGCAAGACGACCTTGCAGATCACGCCGATGGAGGCGACGCAGGTAAAGCGTGACCTCATCAGCCCCTACCTAGGTGATCGCGGCGCGCTGCTGGCGGATACCTACGTGAAGATCGATTTTGAGATCGAGCTTTCAGGCTCCGGCACCGCAGGGACCGCGCCTGGCATGGACGCGCTTCTCCAGGCGTGCGGCCTGGGCGCAACCATCGTAGCGGCCACCAGCGTGACATACGCCCCGGTCAGCACCTCGTTCTCGAGCGCGACGATCTATTTTTACGGCCAGACGGATGCCGGGACGGCGGTGCTGCACAGGATCACCGGCTGCCGCGGCGATTTCCAGCTGGATATGGCGACCAAGGCGATTCCGTTCGTGAAATTCACCTTGATGGGCCTCTACAATGCGCCCACTGAAGTGGCCGCGCCAGCCGGGCTGACCTATACCAAATTCGCCAAGCCGCAGATTCCCGTCGCCGGTGTGACAACCGCCTCCATCACCGGCCTGGCCGCCGCCACGGCGTTGGAGAAATTCTCCCTTAAAGCGGGGAATAAAACAGAGTTCCGCAACCTGGTGGGCGATCAGTACATCCTTCTCTCGGACCGGAACACCAGCGGCCAGCTCGACATCGAGGCGGTGACGCCGGACGTACACAGCTTCTTCGCCGACGCGGCGCTTAACTCGACCGCCGTGATCAACATCACCCACGGCACCGTGGCGGGCAACAAGGTGGCCATCAACCTGAACGCCGCGCAGGTGCTGAACCCGAGCTACGCCGACAGCACCGGCCTACAGATGCTCCAAATCCCATACATCGCGCAGCCGGTGGCGGGCAACGATGATTTTTCGATTGTGTTTACCTGAGACTTTGAGGAGCGAGCATGTTTAAGATCGTCAAAACAGAGACCTATAAATGGCCGGTGACAGTGCGGCTGCCGGCCGATGGCGGCAAGTTCGACGTCTCGACGTTCGACGTTGTGTTTAAGCGCCTGAGCGCGCCGGAGGTAGCGGAGTTGCGCGTCGGCCTGTTCCGGGATGACGCCGACGCCGTGGCGGCCGCACGCGGGCTTGTGGTGGGGTGGAGTGGGGTTGAGGACAATGACGGCGAATTGCCGTTCAGCGGTTCCGCCTTGGACGGCATTTTGCACATATCCGGCGTGGCCCCAGCCATCGTTGCGGCGTTTTTCGAAAGCGTGATCGGCGCACCGAGAAAAAACTAACCGAAGCCGCCGCGCATTGGGCGCGCGGCGGCGCGTCTGACCAAAGCGACCTCGAGCGAGAACTGGATTTTTTCGGTGCGTCACAGGAAGTCAGAGATCAAATCCTGGAAAATCAGCAAAGCGCGGATTTTGAGGTGTTTGAGGAAAACTGCCAGGCGCTTGAAGTGTTTTTGCGTGTGTCAACGCAATGGCGCGTGGGTGACGGCGTAGTGCGCGGCCTCGATTATCAAGCGCTGCGGTGGGTAATCGGCATGTATGCACCCGACGCCGAACGCGACGTTTTCGAGCGGGTGCAGACGATGGAGGCTGGGGCCTTGGATGTGCTCAACCAAAAGAAAGGGGTATGATATGCGCGCCTTAAAATTCAGCCTGGTATTCGCGGGGGTATTCCTGTTCGGCGCTCACGCGCGCGCGAGCCAGCTTTTCCTTAACCCGCTGCCCATTCAGGGAGCTCCCGGCACCAGCACCGGCGCCAGCGGTAGCGTCATCACCCCCAACACATTCCAGCAAGTTTTCGCCGCCAATCCAGCGCGGCTCGGCTGCATCATCCAAAACACCAGCACAACGGTCGAGGATGTGTTTCTCGGCGCGACCGGTTCAGCGGCAATTGGAAGCAGCCTGCAGCTCTCACCTGGCGCCGTGTTCTCCTGCAATGCTCCGGGCGTTGTCGTCACCGATGCCATCCAGATCACCAGCGCCACCGCTGGCGCGACCTTCGTGGGAGACGCACAATGATGCGTAAGCTTTTCCTCTTCGTCTTCTTAGCGGCGCTCAGCTTTGGCGGCGCTCAGGCGCAGACTGTTTATGGGCCGCCGGCAACCTATGTGTCTCCTGGCGTGCAAACGCTCCACTATTTCGCGCAGGCGGCAAGGACGGCCGCGATAGCAAACCCGCAAACGGCAAGCCCAATGCTTAGCCCGCCGACCGTTGCGGCGGGGGCTATTTGGGCGATCAGCACAGCATACGCCGTAAACGATGAGGTGGTCGTTTTTACGGGCGCTGGCGCAACAGCAAACGCTAATTTTTATATCTGCACCACGGCAGGCACGAGCGCCGCCACCGGGACTGGTCCAAGCGGCACAGGGACGGGCATAGTAGACGGCACTGTAACGTGGGCATTTGTTTCGGTGGGGCCAGGAGCGCCGTATAGTTCAGCGGGCCCCAACTCATATTTGTGGGGAAATGGCACGGGGTTAGCCGGCATAAATGGAGTCGTTAATTATCTTGGCGGCACACCGACAAACACAGTGACGGATAACGAAAAAACGCAATCGTCGGCATTCGCGGGATCACTGAACGTTCGATTTGAGTTTCTTACGGACAGCGCAACCCCAACTGTGCGCATGTTTTCGTACGTCGCGTCGGCCTATCGAGTTCTGGTTAACGGGCAGCCGGTGAGTGCCAATCCAGTCACCATTTCGCATTTTCCGTGGATATACATGCAGCTATCTTTCGGCTCGCAGAAGATGCGGGATGTTACCGTCGAGGCGATTGGTGGTACAGGTTGGTTCGGTGGTGTAGACGTGGCTGCCACAGAAGGGGTGTACAAGCCCCACCACCCTAACGGCATAACCCTTGTCGGGGCTGGGGACAGTATCATGGCCGGTGTTGGGGCTACTTACATGGGGGACGGGTTTTTCCCTCGCCTATGCGATTTTGTGGGGGCAACCAATTGCGTAGACACAGGGATTGGTGGCACCGGGTATATTATCTCGTCGCCCGCTGGAACGGCGTATGCATCCGGTGAATGACGCGGGCCTTACTTTTTCAGGTGTCGTCGTTCTCTGATGATATCCTCCAGGTTTTCGATGCCGAAGTCGGAGAAGGCTGCGGTGCCTTTGCCATCTGGCCCATAAAC
>JAJZCG010000089.1 GCA_021846225.1 Pseudomonadota bacterium
CCTTTGGCGGCGGAAGGGTTTCCAAGCTCCGCCTGCCCGGCGTATCTTGTTCCACAAGCCTGGGCAAGGCGCTGGATTCAGGGGTTTTGCCGCCGCCGCGCTGAACCGGCTGGATGGCGGTTAGGCAGCCAGCGCCTCCAGGCGGAGGATCTGGCGGGCGCATTTCAGGGCTTCCAGCCCGGGGCCGTCCGCAATGCTGACAAGCAGGGCAGCCAAAGCCTCACGGATGGCTGGCGGGGCGGACGGGATCTGCCCGGCGATGAGGGCGCGGGCTTCGGCCAGGGCGTGCTGGCTGGCGCCATCCGGCCCGATATAGGCTTGCTGCAAGGCATAATAGAGTTTCTGGGCCGGGCTTACCGCCTCTGCATCCGCCATGACCTGCTTGCCGAACAGAAAGCGTTCCTGCGTGCTGAGTTCCATCCGCGTGCGGGTTTTGAACCGTATGACCGCACCGCGGAGCAGCAGAGATTCGCCTTGTTTGAGTTCCAGGATCAGTGCCGCCATGGCTTCCTTCGAATGGTTCGCGGGAAGCCTCTTTTCGCATGCCGGCGTTAACGGAATCTGACCAGCGGCGTGCTCAGGGCAGCGCGGCCGCCGCCTTCAGGTTTTTCAGCCAGGTGCGATCGTCGCGCTCCAGCCTGGCCTGCGAGAAGAACAAGCCGATCAGGAAGCCGCTGACCGACTCGCTGGTCCTGACCAGGGTGACGCCGCCGGGCTGGGGGGTGAGCGTCCAGGTCTGGATGGCGTGGAAGTTGAGGACATCGCCCGTCCAGGCCAGGGCCTGCGAGGGGATGAATTCACGCACCGCGGCGTGGATGCTCATGCCATCGGCGTTGTAGGAGAACAGGCTGCCGGGTTGCAGGATGCCGGGCGCGCTGGTCTGCGCAATGCTGGGGTTCCAGCCGGGCCAGGCCTGCGGATTGGCCAGCAGCGCCCAGATTTTATCCGCGGGCGCGTTGATGCTGATCTGCTGGGTGGTCTGGAGGGGGGCTGAGGTGTCCGTTTGCCCTTGGGTGGCGAGGCTGCTCTGGCGCGGATCCGGCGTGCCGCAGGCGCTGAGGCTGAGCAACAGACAAAGCAGGGGAAAACCGCGGCGCATTAAACCTCCGGCAGAGCGGGACGCAGCCGGCCGCCCAGGCGCACCGGCTCGATTCGGGTTGCAAGGCCGTCTTCACCGGTTTCGATGAAGACACCGCATACGGTGGCCGGGCCTTCCGCCGGGGTCAAGCGCTCTCCCGGCATTTTGCGGATAAAACGCGCTATTGCAGCATCTTTGCTCATGCCGATGACCGAATCATAGTCGCCGCACATGCCCAGATCCGAGCAATACGCGGTGCCGCGCGGAAAAATCTGGTGGTCGGCGGTGGGGATGTGGGTGTGGGTGCCAACAACGGCGGAGACCCGGCCATCGAACGCATGGCCAAAGGCCATTTTCTCGGAGGAGGCTTCGGCGTGAATATCCAGGATGATGGCGTGCAGGTTGTTGCCGAGGCGGTGGCGGGTGAGCAGCTCATCCATGGTCATGAACGGGCAGTTGAGCGGGTCCATGAACAGCCGCCCCATCGCCTGGGCGGCCAGCACCTTGCGGCCATCCGCCAGGGTGATGAGGGCAGAGCCCTGGCCGGGCGTGCCGGGCGGGTAGTTGAGCGGGCGGATCAGGCGTTTTTCCTGGGCGATGTAGGGGATGATCTCGCGGCGGTCCCACGCGTGGTTGCCCAGGGAGATGACATCGGCCCCGGCCTTGAAGAGGGCGTCGGCCATGTCCGGCCCGAGGCCGAAGCCATGGCTGGCGTTCTCGGCGTTCACCGCCACGAAGTCGAGCTTCAGCCTGACGCGCAGTTCGGGGATGGCTTTGATGGCGGCATCACGCCCGGCGCGGCCCAGCAGGTCGCCAAGGAAAAGGAGTCTCATAAGGGGGCTATAACGCCTTCCTGGACGCGATAACAGGCGGCTTGCAGGCCGGCGAAGGGTTCGATGTCAGTCCCCGTGACCCAGGCGGCGAGGTTGAGCGTGGTGAGCGCCGCGAACAAGGCGGCGCGGTGGGCGGAATCGAGGTGGACCAGGGGTTCATCGAGCAGAAGCAGCGGCGCGGCGCCCCGCGTGGCGGCGATGAGGGCAGCATGGCCAAGCACGATGCCGATGAGCATGGATTTTTGCTGGCCGGTGGAGGAGAGCGCGGCGGGGCGGGCGGTCGCGGCATCGGTGATGAGCAGGTCGGCCTTTTGCGGGCCAAGCGAGGCGCCACGCTGGGCGGTATCCTGCACGCGGGCGGATTTGTAGGCGGCGCGCAGCGCGTCCTCGACCTCGACCGCCGGGGCGGCGCGCAGTTTTTCGGCAATGGCGCAGTTGAGGCCGAGGTGGACCAGCGGGAAAGGCGCGGCGGCGCCGCTGGCCAGGGTGGCATTGAGCCCAGCCAGGAGCGCGGCGCGGGCGGCGGTGGCGGCGACAGCGTGGCGGGCGCAGGAGTCTTCCAGGCCGTCCAGCCAGAGCGGGTCTGGGTTTTCAGCCAGCAGACGGTTGCGCTGGGCGGCGGCGGCTTCGAAGGCGGCGATCTCACGCGCATGGTGCGGCTCCAGCGCGATGACCAGGCGATCTAGGAATTTGCGGCGGCCGGAGGCGGAGTCGGTGAAGAGGCGGTCCATCTGCGGGGTGAGCCAGACGGCGGCAAGGCGTTCGGCGATTTCCGATTGCGAGCGGGGCTTGGCGCCATCGAGCATGAAGACGCGGCGCTCGGGCGCGCCCTCCACCGTGCCGGTGCCGATTTCAAACAGGCCGCCAGGGCCGGAGAGTTGCGCGGCCACGGCCCAACGGCTGGCTTCCGCCCCGCCCCGCCGCGCCAGCTCAGAGACCTTGGCGCCGCGCAGCCCACGGCCGGGAACCAGCAGCGAGGCGGCCTCCAGCAGATTGGTTTTGCCGGCACCGTTCGCCCCCGCGAAAACGCAAATCCGCGCCGCGGGGGTGAAGCGCAGCGCGGGGTAGGAGCGGAAATTGGTAAGCGTGAGGCGGGTAAGATGCGTCGTGATTAAACCCGCATCGGCATGAGGACGTAGACCGCCGAGGCGTCGTCCTGGTCGCGCACCAGCGTGGGGGCCGCGCCGTCAGCGAAGATGAATTCGACCTTGCCTTTGATCTGCTCGGTGACATCGGAGAGGTAGCGGGCCTGGAAGCCGATTTCCAGCGGGCCGGACTGGTAATCCACCAGCTCGGGGCCCAGCTCCTCGGAGGCGCTGCCCTGCTCGGCGCTGGCGGCGGAGATGACCAGCAGGTCTTTCGCGAGCGAGAGCTTTACCGGGCGGTGTTTCTCGGAGCTGATGGCGGAGACGCGGCCGACGGCATCGTTGAAATCTTTTTTGTCGATACGCAGCACTTTATCGTTCCCGCGGGGGATCACGCGGTCATAATCGGGGAAGGTGCCGTCAATGAGTTTGCTGGTGAGCCGCATGTGGCCGATGGTGAACTGGATGCGCGTCTCGGAGAGGGCGACTTCGACCTCGCCGGAGGCTTCGTCCAGCAGCTTGCGCAGCTCGGTAACGGTTTTGCGCGGAATGATGACGCCGGGCATGCCCGCCGCCCCTTGCGGCAGCGGTTCCTCGACGCGGGCGAGGCGGTGGCCGTCAGTCGCCACGGTGCGCAGCACGGCGCCGGTGTCGCCCTCGGCGGCGTGCAGGAAGATGCCGTTGAGGTAGTAGCGGGTTTCCTCGGTGGAGATGGCGAATTTGGTGCGGTCGATCAGCCCGCGCAGCTCCTGGGCGGAGAGCACGAAATGGTGGGTGAGCTTGCCGGCGTCGAGCTTGGGGAATTCATCGACGCTGAGCGCCACGAGCGAGGTGGCGTAACGCCCGGCGCGCAGGGCGAGCTGGGCATCGCCGCCGGGGTGGTCCAGCTCGATCTCGGCATTGTCCGGCTGGCGGCGCACGATTTCATACAAAGTGGCGGCGGGAACGGTGATGGCGCCGTTGCGCGTGGTCTGGGCGGTAACTTCCTCGACCAGGGAGATTTCCAGATCGGTCGCCGCGATGGTCAGTCTGCCGTCGCGCACGGCCAGCAGCACATTGGCGAGAATGGGAATCGTGTTCCGCTTTTCGACCACGTTCTGCACATGGGCCAGAGACTTGATCAGCGTTGCGCGGTCGGCCTTGAACTTCATGACACCCTTCCAGACGGTGAACCGGATTCTTTTGCCCCGTTATCGAGACCGATTCGCGTTTTACCGTAGCAAGGGTTGTGGGGATAGGGAAGGCACCGGATTTTGGCGGCGCGGTGCGCCTTTGGCGTGGGCGCCCTGCCCTAGTTTTCGAGCATCCGGCGCAGCAATTCCACATCCTCGCCAAAGGCCGCATCCTGGCCGATCAACTCGGTGACGCGCGAAACGGCGTGCATGACCGTGGTGTGGTCGCGGTCACCGAAATGGCGGCCGATGTCGGGCAGGGATTTGCTGGTGAGCTGCTTGGCCAGATACATCGCCACCTGGCGCGGGCGGGCGATGTTGCGGGCACGCCGCGCGGAGGACATCTCGGCGATGCGGATATTGTAATGATCCGCGACCTTTTTCTGGATCTCCTGGATGGAGACCTTGCGGTCATGCGCCTTCAGCACATCGTGCAGCACTTCATGCGCGGCTTCGAGCGTGATCTGGCGGTTGAACAGATTGGCGTGGGCGACGAGCCGGTTGAGCGCGCCTTCCAGCTCACGCACATTGGAGGTGATTTTGCGCGCCAGAAATTCCAGCACCTTGCCGGGCACGTCCACACCCGCGCGCTCGGCCTTGGTCTCCAGGATGGAGATGCGAAGTTCGAAGGTGGTGGCGTGAAGATCAGCCACCATGCCGCAGCCGAGGCGGGTACGCAGGCGGTCGTCGAGGCCGGAGAGATCGGAGGGGGATTTATCCGCCGAGACGACGATCTGCTTGCCGGCGTCAACCAGGGCATTGAAGGTGTGGAAGAATTCTTCCTGCGTGTTGTCCTTGCCGATAAGGAATTGCAGGTCGTCGATCATCAGAACATCGACGCCGCGCAACTCGTTCTTGAATTCGAGCGTGGATTGCGAACGCAACGCATTAATGAAGCGGTACATGAATTTTTCCGCCGACATATAGGCGACGGAGACCTGGCCGCCGCCCTTGTGCCGGGTGGAAAGTTCCCAGGCGATGGCATGCATCAGATGCGTTTTGCCCAGGCCGACACCGCCATACAGAAACAGCGGGTTGAACCCGGCCGTGGCCGGGGACTCCGCGACGCGGCGCGCGCAGGCATAGGCAAATTCGTTGGGCTTGCCTACGACAAAGGTATCGAAGGTGAAGCGCTGGTCGAGCGGGGCGACGACATCGGCGCGCGGCACCACGGGCGCCGGGGCGGGTGCCACGGGTTCAACCGGCACCGGCTCCGCCAGATTGGGGGCGCTGGCGCGGCCGGGCTGGGAGCGGATGTCCACGCTGCGGATGTCCGGGTTTTCAGCCTGCCAGAGGCTGGCGACCAGCTCGCCATATTCTTTTTTCACCCAATCGCGCAGAAACCGCGTGGGCAGGACCAGCGTGACCTCATCGCCATCAACCCCGGCGAGCGCCACCTGCTTGAGCCAGGTGCGGTACTCAACTTCGCCAACCTCAGCCTGCAGGCGCGCGCGCACGCGGCCCCACTGCTCGGTGAGACCGGCTTCGCCCTGACGCGGCGACGAAGATTTCAGCACGACGTCGCCATCACGCATGGAACCGACCTCCAGGCTCATTCCCAATTCAAGCTCCAACCTCGTTAACGCCGCCTCCAAATCATCTCCAGGTTGTAAAAAGACCTGATTCTGACTTTATATTCCCAGAATTGAGACAGCCGATAGTGCGTTTGTAAGCGCTGGAACTTAGGTCAAAAGAGGGGGCGTGCGCAAGCGTTCGATTCGTCCGCCGCACCGGCCAAACCCCTGAAATCGGAAAATTTAGCTGTAAAAACAAAGATATTTTAATTTCCAAGATTCTTAAATCTGCATTTACGTTTCGATAAAGCAACGCTACCGGCAGACACAAAAATAATGCCGGTGTCAAGCTCATTTAACATGAACTCACACCGGCACTGGAATATCTTAAAAATAGGACGGTAATTTATACCATCCTAACGTTTACTCAGGCGGCGGAGACTGCCTTCACCTGCGCGGAGAGACGCGAGATTTTGCGCGAGACCGTGTTGGCCTTCAACACGCCTTTACCGACGGCGCGCTGCAGCTCAGGCTGAGCGGCGCGGAAAGCGGCCAGCGCCACCTCCTTGTTGCCCGCGGCGACGGCTTCTTCAACCTTGCGGATGGCGCCATGCACGCGCGACTTGCGCGCCTTGTTGCGCGCGGTGCGGGTAGCGGTTTGGCGAATGCGTTTTTGGGCGGATGCGATATTGGCCATGATGTCCGAAGGAAAAAGGTGTGTTTAACGAAGGGCGCGGTCTAGACCGGGGCGGGGGCGGCGTCAAGTAAGCGGGGCGGGCGCAAACCGGGCGAGCGGCAAACGGCCCGCTCGCGCATCACCCAATGTCGGCGCATGAGGGCCGCGCATGGGGCTCTGCAAGCGCCCCGGGCCAGGCTCACGGCTCATTGCGGGGCCGCCTGGCCAAGCGCCGCGGGACCGGCCCCGGGCAGATAATTGGGAACCGCGGAATTGGTATTGACCGGGTTGGCCGGCTGGGGAACCAGCGGGGCGGCGCCGGTGGCCGGGGCCGTGGGCGCGAGCGGGGTAGCCTGGATGGCGCCCGGCGCACCCGCAGCCCCCGCCGCCAGCGGCGCTGCCCCCGGCGTGCTGGACCAGGAGAGCCAGCTGCTGAGGTTATGCTGGAGCTGATACTGCAATTGCACGTTCATATCGTTCATCAGCCGTTTCGTGAGACCGTAGAGCGCGGCCTGCGTGTCGTTCTGCGAGGCATCGGCATCCGGCGCGGTCTGGCTGGCGGAGACTGTGGCCTCGGCATAGCCGGTGGAGCGGCCGTCCGGGCTGGCGACGCTGACATCCACGGTCATCGTGCCGGTCAGGTTGCCGTTCACCTGGTCGATGGAGGCGGTCTGGATGGCGATGGTGGCCGTGCCGGGCGCGCCGGAGGCGACGATGCGCCGGTTGAGCATGTTTTGCAGCGTGGTGATGGGTGAGGCGGGGTCCTCGCCGATCAGCGTGGCCTGGCTGGGCGATGGCACATAATTATTCACCACATTCAGGCTGGCGACCTTGAGAACCAGCGGCGGCAGATAGGAATAGTCCAGAGGCGCGAAGGTTTGCAGCGGCGCAGGCGAGCTGCACGCCGCCAAAGCGAGAACCGCGAGGGGGGAAAACGGCCAATGTTTCATACGGGGGCTCCAGGCTTGCCGGTGACGGACTCACGCGGAAAATGAAAGTCATAATTGCAGAATTCGCAGGTCATGATGATATCGCCATCAACCGCCATATGGTCGAGATCATCGGCGGGAAAACCCTCCAGTATGCCGCCCAGCTTGGCGCGCGAACAGCGGCAGCCAAAGCGCAGCGGCCGGGGGCGCTCGGCGGCCACGCCCTCGCCGTGGAACAGCCGGTAGAGCAGGCGCTCGGGGGGCAGGGTGTCGTCCAGCAATTCCTCGGGTGTTATCGTATCCGCCAGGATGACGGCGGTGCGCCAGGCCTCCGCCTGCGCCTCGGCGGAATCGCCGGGCGCGGGGGTGGCGCCGACGGCGACGCGCTCGACCACCAGGGCTGAAGCGCGCCAACCGGCGGGGGTGTCCCCGGCGGCGAGATAGACCTTGCAGGGGAATTGCTCGGACATCTCGAAATAATGCTCCGCCATGCGCGCCAGGGACTCCCCCTCCAGCGAGACGATGCCCTGCTGCGGGTCGCGGTCCAGCCCTTGGTCCACCGTGAAGGCGAGGTAGCCCGAACCCAGCAATTGCGCCGCGGTGGCCTCGGGTGGCAGGGTGGCGGATTTGTCCAGCCGGGCGTAGCCGCGCAGGGCGCCAGCCTCGGTGCAATCAGCGATCAGCAGCGAGACGGGGCCATCGCCGCGCGCCTGCACGCTGAAGGAGCCGGTGAATTTGAGCGCGCTGGCCAGGGCCGCGGCCAGGGCCAGGGCCTCGCCCATGAGCTTGCGCACCGGGGCCGGATGGTCGTGGCGGGTGAGCAGCGTGTTGGCCAGCGGGCCAAGGCGCACCAGCCGCCCGCGCACCGGCTGGCCGGGCAGATAAAACGGGGTGACGCCGCGCGGCACGGCCAGGTCGGGCACATCGGGGCGGGTGGAATCGAGAAAAGCGGGAAGATCTGTCATCAGCTGGAGGATAACTACGTTTTAACGGCGTTGCCATACACCCCGAGTCCGGGTTAGCGGTTTGTCATGAGTCATTCTGAGCCGGCCGGCGATCTGGGCGCCTATGTGAAACGCTTCTCCCGCGCCAGCGTGCTGGTGGTGGGCGATGCCATGCTGGACCGTTATGTGTACGGCGAGGTCACGCGCGTCAGCCCCGAGGCGCCGGTTCCGATCCTCACCGTGACGCGCGAGGTGGCGATGCCGGGCGGGGCCGGCAATGTGGTGCGCAACCTCATCGCGCTGAATGCCTCGGCGGCGTTTGTCTCCGTGGTGGGCGACGATGCGGCGGGCTCGGACCTGACCGGGCTGATCGGCGGGCAGGAGCGCGTGGAGCCCTGGCTGCTGGTGCAGGGCGGGCGCACGACGACGATGAAGACGCGCTACATCGCGCAGGGGCAGCACCTGATCCGCGCCGACCGCGAGGAGACCGTGGCGCTGCCTGCACGGCTCGCCGAGCGGCTGGTGCGCATCGCGCTCGACGCGATGGCGGCCACCACCGTCACCATCCTCTCCGACTACCGCAAGGGCGTGCTCAGCCCCGAGGTGGCGGGGCAGTTGATCGCGGGGGCCAAAAAGCTTGGCCGCCAGGTGATCGTGGATCCCAAAGGCCGCGATTACGCGTTGTATGCGGGGGCGGACGTGATAACCCCCAACCGGCGCGAGCTGGCGGAGGCCACCGGCATGCCGGTGGATAGCGAAGCCGGGATCGTCGCCGCGGCGCGCAAACTGATGGCCGCGCATGGTTTTGGCGCCGTGCTCGTCACCCGCTCCGAGGACGGCATGAGCCTGGTGATGCAAGACGAGGTGCACCATTTCCCCGGCGAGGCGAAAGAGGTGTTCGACGTGTCCGGCGCGGGCGACACCGTGGTGGCCACCCTGGCCGCCGCGCTGGCCGCCAGCGTGCCGCTGCCCGAGGCGGCGCGGCTGGCCAATATCGCGGGGGGGATCGTCGTCGGCAAAGTGGGAACCGCGGTGACGCATCCGGCGGATATTCTGGCCGCCATCGCCCCCGCCACCGGCGCGCTGACCAAGGTGGTGACCGCCGCCGCCGCCGCCGAAGCCGCCGAGCGCTGGCGCACGCGCGGCTACAGGGTGGGATTTACCAACGGGTGTTTCGACCTGCTGCATCCCGGCCATGTGCATCTGCTGGAGCAATGCCGGGCGATGTGCGACCGGCTGATTGTCGGCATCAACTCCGATGCCTCGGTGAAACGGCTGAAAGGCCCCACCCGCCCGGCGCAGGGCGAGGCCGCGCGCGCGGCGGTGCTGGCGTCGCTGGCGAGCGTGGATCTGGTCTGCCTGTTCGAGGACGATACGCCAATCGAGGTGATCAAGCTGATCAAGCCGGATCTGCTGATAAAAGGCTCGGACTACACGCGCGAGACGGTGGTGGGCGCGGAGCTGGTGGAGAGCTGGGGCGGCGCGGTGGCGCTGGCCGAGCTGCTGCCGGGACACTCCACCACGGCCACGCTGGCGCGCCTGCGTGGCTAGCGATTTGCCGCTGGGGCCGCAGGTGGACGCCTGGCCGCGCCCCCTGCCCGCCCGCACGCCGATGGCGGGGGCTTATGTGGCGCTGGAGCCGCTGCACCGGCGCCACACGGCTGAGCTGTTCGAGGCGATGCGCGGCGCGGAGGCAAGCTTCACCTATATGAGCTATGGCCCGTTCGCCTCGCAGGACGAGCTTGGCAAATGGATCGCCGCCAGCGCCGCCCTGCACGACCCGATGTTCTGGGCGGTGCGCCCGGTGGCGACGGGCATGGCCTCGGGCTGGCTCGCGCTGATGGATATGGAGCCCGCGCATGCCGCCATCGAGCTGGGCAACATCTGGTTCGCGCCGCGCATGCAGCGCACCCGCGCGGCCACCGAGGCGATGTTTCTGCTGCTGCGGCGCGCCGCCGACGAGCTGGGCTACCGGCGGCTGGTGTGGAAATGCAACGCGCATAACGCGGCCTCGGTAAGCGCCGCGCAACGGCTGGGTTTCACGCCCGAGGGCCTGCTGCGCGCGCATAAAGTGGTGAAGGGACACCTGCGCGACACGGCGATGTTCAGCATCACCGCGCCGGAATGGCCAAGCCGCCGCGATGCGCTGACGGCCTGGCTGGCGGCGGAGAATTTTGCCCCTGACGGCACCGCCAAGCAGGGGCTGGCGGCGCTGCGCGGTTAAAACCGGCTCCTTTGTGGCCCGGCGGCCACACCTCCGCGCATTTTTCCGGCCATGCGGTAAAATGACCCGAATCATTGCGGAAATTCCTCGGAATTGTAGCATATTTCCGTTGTCTTAACTTTATCCATAAGGAGGCAGTTATGAATTTTCGCTTCATTCTCGCCGCGGCGACTTGCCTTGCCGCTTGCGGCGCATGCGCAGCCGGTTACCGGGCCTTATGTGAGCCTGGAAGGCGGTGCGGATTTCCTCATGCCCGTCACATTCCATGAATCCCTGCACGGCACGAGCGGCAAGATGCTGTACCGCCCCAGCTATGCCGGCGTGGCCTCGCTCGGCTATGGGTTCGGCGATGGCTGGCGGGTGCAATTGAGCATGGATGACCTGCACACCACCCTGCATGAGATCGACGATTCCGCTTATGGGCATCTCCGGTCGAGCGGCACCCACTCCACCTGGGGACCGATGGTTGATGTGCTCTATGACATGAATATCGGCCTGCCGGTTTTTCCCTATGTGGGGGCGGGCGCCGGGTATCAATGGGTGCAATACAGGGTCAATGGGCCGTTCTACGCTTCCGCAACCAGGGGAGGCTTCGCCTATAATCTGATCGCCGGGCTTTCGTACCCGATCTCGGCTGTGCCTGGCCTGTCCGTAACCGCCGAATACCGCTTCACGCAGATGGTTACCGATATCAAGGACGGCGAAAGCATCACCGGCGGCTACCCGCTTGGCTCACCGATCCCCGGCACGTTGAAATATGGCGATCAGTCGACCAACTCCATCCTGCTCGGCCTGCGCTATCAGCTGTTCACCCCTCCGGCGCCCGCGCCTGCGGTTGCCCCGGTTGCAGCCCCGGTCGCGGCGGCTCCGGCACCGGCTCCTGCCCGCACCTATCTGGTGTTCTTCGATTGGGATAAAGCGAGC
>JAJZCG010000090.1 GCA_021846225.1 Pseudomonadota bacterium
CAACCGGTCAAGAACACCCAAGACTGCCTCCCAAATGGCAGTCTTGAATCACAAATCAAACCGAGCCGGAATCCCTAGAGTCCACAGAACCTAGAGTCTGATCGTTTGAGGTTGACGCGCGCCAGCGTGGCAACCGAAAGCGTGAATCAGCCTCTTATCAAAAAGTTAGATCGCGTTCGGGGGGCGCTCTTGCGTCAACCCAAACCTATCGCGATCTAAGCCCCGCACGACCGCAAATTAACCGCAAATCATATGCCTCGTTTCCAAACCATGTTATGATTCAATTCAGATATTCACAGTAAATTTCAAGGAGCATCGACCATGCGACATCCATCCTTCCGCGCGGCCCTGGCGGGTGCCCTGCTCGCCGCCACCGCTCTCTGCGGCGCCGCTTCCGCGCAGACCAACCCCTCCGCCCAGCAGATCATCAACCAGCTGAAGCCAAGCGCCACGCTGAGCGACACCACCCGCGGCATCAAGCCTCTGCCCCCCGGCCCGGCCGGCACCATGGCACCGGCTATGCCCGTGGCCCCTGCCGCGAGCTCCATGGGCAACATGAGCATGGCGCCCGCCGCCGCAGCGCCCACGCAAACCGCCACGGCTCCTTCCACCAATCTGGACATTCAATTCGGCTCCGGGTCAGCCAGCCTGACCCCCGAGGCCACCGCCGCGCTCGACCAGCTCGGCAAGGCGCTGACCAGCGCGGATCTGGCCGCCTATAACTTCAAAATCGTCGGCCATACCGACACCACCGGCGATGCCGCCACCAACCAGACCCTCTCCGAGCAGCGCGCCGCGGCGGTGAAATCCTATCTCGAAACCAAGTTCGGCGTGGCCGGCACACGGCTGCAGAGCGAGGGCGTCGGCGAGTCCGATCTATTGGTTCCAACCCCGCCCAACACGCCCAACCAGCGCAACCGGCGCGTCCAGATCATCAATCTCGGCCAATAGACTGATCGTTGCGTGACCTGAGCAAACCCGGCCACCATGACGATGACACCATCGTCATGGTGCGGGGCACCTCGGTTCAGGGCGCCGCATCCGGCACCCCCCGGCCCGGGCGCAAGGCGCGCCGCACGCGAATTTTTCTGGCCGGAGCCGCCGTTCTATCCCTGCTCATAATCGGCGGCGCCTGGGCCATCCTCAGCCGCCCGGCCGCCATCCCCATCGACACTGAAACCGAAGCGCAGATCGACGCCGCCCAGCCCTGCCATATCCAGGTTTCCTACTTCGCGCCCGACCATGCCATCGTGGTCATCGATTTCCCCAGCCTGCTCACCCAGGGCCTCATGCTCGACCGTGTCGCGGCGCTGACCGAAAAAGCCGGTCTCCCGCGCGACCGTCTCCTCGATAACGCCGAATTGCGCACCGCCATCGCCAGCCACGGCGATACGGTGGAGAGCTATTACTACGGCCATGACTACCCCGCCGCCAGCCTCGCGAAATTTTACCAGCTCGCGGCCGAAGAAAATATCAAACTCAACCCGCAGGAACGCTGGCTCAAAGCCCTGCTCTCCCAACTCGGCTGGTTAAAGCCGGGCGCCAACGGGGCGATCATCACACTGCCCGCGGCGGGCGGCGCGGTGACGCCGGACATGCGCGCGGTCATCCTGCGTCATGAAATCTCGCACGGCGCATTCTATACATACCCCGCCTACCGTCAGTACGCGGTGTCCTTCTGGTACAGCCTCACCGCGGCCGACCGCGCGGCCTTCACAAATTTCCTCGGCCGCCAGGGCTACGATACCAATGACACCACGCTGATGCTCAACGAAACCCAGGCCTACCTGATCTTCACCAGAGACCCGCGTTTTTTCAACGCCGAGGCCGTGGGCATGACGCCGGCGGAGATCAGCCAGTTGCGCGCGGGGTTCATCGCCGGGATGCCGGAGTTCTGGCTGACCCCGATGGCCAACGCCCCCTTGCCGCCCGCCGCGCCGCCCGCCGCCTGCCCCACCGGCAACTGAAGGCCGCACCCAGGACCAATCGCTTTACGTGCGTTCAGGCCCTGGCCATTTTTTCTGGGGCGATTCATGCTTTCGGCCCGCTCGGTTGAGCGAACCTCAAACGATCTCACTCTATTTCGGCAATGTCACAACCGGCAGCGCCGCCACCGACACCTTCGCCCCCGCGGACGCCGCGTTCTGCAACGCCGCACGCAACGCAGGCAGATAATCGCTGGCGTTTTCATCCTGCGGCCGCAGCTTCGTGAACAGCGGCACCGAGGAGGCAATGGCGATGATCATATCCGTGCCGTAAGGCGCGCTCACCTGCCAGTTCGCCCCGCCATGGCTCGGGTCCCCCAGCGTCTTCGCCGCCCCCGCCGCCAGCAGCGTCTGCGCATCGGTCTGCGTGGGATACAGATGCAGCACGCTGCCATCACTGGAGAAATAATCCGTCTCCAGATAACCAGCATAGCCTGGCATCCGCTGGACCACGGTAATCAGATCGCCGTTGTGCAAGGTGGTCTTGCCGCCCGCCAGGTTCAGGCTCAACGCCGAGCCCGGGGCCGCATACAACGGATGATAGGGGCGAATGGCGTTCAACGCATCGCAATACGGCCCGTCGATGGTTTGGGTGTCATTGGTCAGCCCGCCCGCATCCGGCAGGGACTGCACGGCCCCGTTCAACGCCGCCCGCGGCGCGCCGGCTCCGGCCAGGCCGGAGATCTCCGGCGCCGCGCCGCTGTCGTTGCCGCTCAGCAGGGTGCAGGGCAGCGAGCCCAGTATGGAGGTGAAGGCGGCTTCGCGCTGCGCCTGTGTCAGCTGCGGGGGAGCGGGGGCGCTGGCCGGCGGCGGCGCGGGTTGCGCCGGCGGGCTGGCGGTATGCCCACCCAGCAAAAAATACGCCCCGCCGCCCAACAGCGCGGCGGCCACCACCGCGCCGCCGCCGATCAACGCCAGATTGCCCGCTTTTTTAGGCGCGGCCGCGGGTGCGGCCTGCACCGGGTTATGCGGCCCAGGGCGGCTGGCCCCCGGGCGGCTGGGCGCGACCATCGTGGCATCGCCATCGCTAAAATCCGCGGCGCCCTGGCCAACATCTCCCGCCTCAGCCGCCTTGGCCACGAACGCCGCGCGCAGCGCCCTGGCAAAATCATTCGCGGTGGCGAAACGGTCTTCCGGGCGTTTGGCCATTGCCTTTTTCACCACCGCGTCAAACGCTTGCGGCACGGTGACCGATAGCGCCGAGGGCGGCGGCGGCTCGGTGTTCAGCACCTTGTGCATGATCGCCGTCAGCCCGCCCTCGAAGGGTTTTTCTCCGGTCAGCAACTGATACAGCATGACACCGGAAGAGTAGATGTCGGTGCGCGAATCCACCGTCTGGCCCATGAACTGCTCGGGTGACATGTATGAGGGCGTTCCCAGCATGGTGCCCGCTTGGGTCATGCTGCTGCTCTCGATCCGGGCGATGCCGAAATCAGCGATTTTCACCTCACCCGCTTTCGTCAGCATCACGTTCGCGGGCTTGATGTCGCGGTGCACGACGCCACGCTCGTGGCTGAATTGCAGCCCCGCCATCAACGCTTCCATGATCCGCACGATCTCGGTCAGCTCAAAGCGCTCTTTTTTATCGACGACATGCTTCAGCGTCGTGCCGTCGACAAACTCCATCACGATGTAGGCGATTTCCGGCGTCTCGCCGTAATCAAACACGCCGACGATATTGGGATGCGTCAGCCGCCCGGCGGCCTGCGCCTCGCGTTTGAAGCGCGCCAGCTCCTCCTGCGCTTCCACATCCTCAGGGTCGGGCAGCCGCACGGTCTTGATCGCCACACGCCGGGCGATGACCGGATCGAACCCCTCATACACGGTACCCATGGCGCCTTTGCCAAGCACCTGCCGCAGTTCATATTTCCCAAGCATATCTGCCATGAATGCTTATAGTCCGGTCCGTGCCGGAGCGGATAGACCCGGCTGGCGCAAATCTATGGCATTGCCGCCGTCGCCGATCACCGAGAATGCCGCCCAATAGAACGGATCGGCGATCGCGGCCGGAAAGCTCTTGCCCGCGCCGCTGATCAAGGCCAGTTGCGCCGCCCGCAAGCTGCCCGCTGCGCCGCCATCCGCCCCCGCGTGAATCCGGCTCAGCGTATCGGCCACCAGATACGCCGATACCTGGTCGTTCACCGACCACTGCGTCACCATCAGCGCCCGCGCGCCCGCATAGAAGAAACTGCGCGCCAGGCCGGAGAGCGCCTCGCCGCCATTCGTTCCGCCACCAGTGTTGCAGGCCGAGAGCAAGACCAGATCGGCATCCAAATGCAGCCCCGTCACATCGCTGGTGGTCAGCAGCGCGTCATCGGCCGAGGCGGCGCCGGGGGGCGCGGATGTCACGATCGCCGGTTGGCTCTGGCATGGCAGATCCGCCGGCAGCAGCGCATGCGTGGCAAAATGCAGAATTCTGAAATTCTTCAAATCCGCCTTTTCCACATTCGGCACCGTGAAGTTCGCCCCCAGCAGCTCATCATCCGGCCCGGCGCCAAAAATCGCGCTCCCCGCCTGCAATTCCAGCTTTGCATAGGGCAGGTTCGGCAGGTTGGCGAACAGGGCCGCACTGTCGGGGCAGGCCGCCACATTATAGGTTGCCTGCGCCTGCGCCAGGGTGACGGGGTGGAAATCGCCAAACCCGAACCATGGCTGCGTTGCCGCCGAAGTTCCTTCTACTTTCCTCAATGAAACGAAATTTGCCGCCGCGGGCACATAGCTCAGCGTGGTTTCGCGGACCAGCCAGGGCGCGTTCTGCAGGTCCGTGGGGCTGGCCGGGCCTGTTGGCAGCAAGGCGAAGGGCAGCGCCAGCAGCGGGCCGGAAGGTGCCACCACCAGCTCGCGCACGCTCTTCATATCATCCGCGAAAGGTCCAACCGTCGCGGCATAGATCGCGGCGGCATCGGCCATGTCGAATGGCGGGAGCCCCGCCTGCGTTGGCTCGATACTGGCGCGCACGGCGGAAACCAGAGTGGCCATGGTGGAATCATTGGTCTGGCTGCGCGCCACGCGCAGCATGCCGCCATGCAGGAAAAACAGCCAGCTATGCTCCGGCCCGGCCGTGATTCCCAAGAACGCTTCATCGGGCCGCAACAGCGCCAGCACGGCCTTGGCCGGAACCACCTGCTGCACGAGCTGCCCGAAATTCGGCGCCGCCGCCTGTTCGGCCAGGGTGGTCTGCTGCAAAACCGCCGTGGCGGCGGCGATTTTGTGGTCCAATACGCTCAACGCGGCAGTGCCGCCCGCACCCGGCGTATGCGTCAACTCATCGCGCTGCTGATACAGGCTCACCAGTGCCGCCTGCGCATCCTGCTGCGCGCGAATGGCCGCAGCCACTTTGGGGTCTGACGAACTCGTGGAAAGCCGTGCCGCCGCCTCGGCAATTTCCTGCGCGGTGACACTGCCCTGGGCCAGCTCGGCGGCGGCGAACATCCCGTCATAAAGCGGCTGCGCATCCGCCGGGTCCGCCTTCGCCATCGCGGCGAATACGTCCAGGCACGGAGAGATCAGCTTCGCTGACGTGCCCAACTGCAATTTTGTTAATAGGCTGATGCCGCCGCGGCAGGCCGCCAGGGCTGCCTTGTCGTCCTTGGCATCATGCAGCACGGCCGCCCGCAGCAGCATCGTTTCAGCCACCGGGCGCGAGCCGGGTATCGCCGCGGCAAAATCCGCCGCTGCACTTTGCAGATAATCCTCCGCGACGCCGGTCTGCCCGCGTGCGGCCGCCAGTGTCGCGCTTGTCCGTTTGAGCCGGGCGCTGAGCATAGGCAACGCGATGCCGTTGCCAAGCGCAATCCGGCTGGCCGTCGCCATTGCCTTGGCGCTCGCCGCCTTGTCGCCGCTGGCATCAAGCGCGATGGCCTGATAGCGCCAGGTCTCGATCACGCCCAGCAGCGCGCTCTGCGCCACCGGGCTGTTCAGCGTCGCCTGTTCGGCCAGCAAATCGCTGATTCCCGGTTGGGCGCTGATGCTGAACAACGCCCCGTTTATCCTTGCCGCCGGCTGCGCCTGCAACAATTCGGGCGGCAGCAACGCCGCATACAGCGCCTCCGCCTGGCGCAGCAGCACCAGCGCCCGCGCCGGGTGGTTCTGGTTCAGCTGGTCCAGCCCCTCGTAATGCAGCAGCCGGGCGGGGGCGGTAGGGTCGCTGGACCGGGGCGCCAGCTTGGCGGCGGCGGCGAACACGCTGGCCGCCTGCGGATATTGCGCCTGATCCGAAAGGTTCAGGGCCAGTTCCAGCATCGGCGCCACCGTACCCGGATTATCCGCGCCGATTTTCTTCTGCTGCAGTGCCAGCGCGGCCCGATACGCGATGACCGCGGCGGGGAAATCCTCCGCGTGGTTGGCCTTGGCCCCCAAGACCATCAACGCCTCGTAATGGCCGATGTCACCCGAGCTGAACGCCTGGGCCGCCAGCCGTTGCGCCAGTATCTGGTCCGATGCCGCCACCGCCGCCTGGCCCGCATCGCTGGGGGCGATCCTGCCGCTCATCACGCCCAGCGCGCGCTGCATCGGCGGCAGCGCCGGCAGCACGCCGTCAGCATAGTACACGTTACCGCCGATCACGCTCGCCAGCGCCACATGCGGCCACCCGCCGAAACGCTGGGTACATGCCAGCACCTCGGCGGGCACACCATCGAGAATGGTGACGGGTTTGGGCGCATTGCAGGCAAAGCTGCCCTCCAGCGAGGCCCGCCATGCGCTGCCCGCCGCCAGCGCGGGCAGATCCGCCGCCACCGCGGGGCCGCCTTTTTGCACATGCGCGCTCGGTTGATCCCAGGAACCGCAATACACATCGGCGCTATCGCCGCTACGCTGAATCGTGCAGCTCTCCCCGGCGGTATTCTCGCCCACCGGCAGGCTGACCCCGGCATTCGCGCCGCTCCCGGCACTCTCATAGGCGGATTTGGGCGGCTGGGCGCAACTCGCCAGGAGTAGAAACGCCGCGATCCCCAGCCCGGCGCTGAGCATCCTCACCTGATTACCGGTCATGTCACTGCCGCCCTTAAAAATCGCGTGTCGCAATGCCGGGCAGCTGAACACCGTGGTCCAGCCGCTTGCGCTTGCGTGGGGAGATGTCAAAATTCTCCAGCGGATTGCCCTCCGGCAAAATCTCGATCGGCAAAATCGTACAGTTGACCGAGCCGATCGGGCAGGTGTTGAAGCGGTAACTAGGTTGCGGGAACGGAAAGGCCGTGCCGCCGCCCGCCGCCGTCGGCCCGGGAATGCCGGCAATCGTCCCGTTCAGATTAACCGAGAGCGCGCTCAGCACCTCCAGCTGCCGAAGGTTGACATTGCCTGTCACCACCCCGGCAGGCCCCGCCGCCAGCACCAGAGCAACGCTCGGCGCATACAGGCTGCCGCTGGTATTCGCCGCGAAATTCATGATCCCGCTGGGTTGCGTATAAAGGAAGAGTGTCGCCGGCTGGTTCGCGGTATTGAGATAAGTCAACGCATTCGCACCTGAATTAACCAGGAAGGTTCCCGTTTGGAGAATCGCGGCCGCACTTCCCGCCGCGCTGATCACCGAGTCAACCGGCGAAGGCGCCGTTACCGCGCTGGAGGCGAGCGTCCCCGTAATGAACAGACCGCCCGTGGCACTCCCCGCCAGGGTGATCGGTCCTTGCGCCGTGATGTTCACCGTGTTGGCGGCAACCGGCCCCACAATCGTCAACGCCCCGGCATTGGCCAGGGCGAACAGGCTGTCATGCATGATGAAGCTGCCGAGCGTGCCGATGTTGGTGTAAGCGCCGAAGGATGCCAGCGTTCCAGCGGAACCCGCCAGCGTCGCCGCACTCAGCGAACCGGCCGCGTGCGTGATGCTGCTGGCGGCGATCAGATCCACCTCGTTGGCGATCGCCGTCGTGCCCGAGAGGCTCATGCCGCCCCCGGCTGAAAGCGTCGCAGTCTGCGCGCTCAGGCTGCCCGCGCTCTGGGTCAGATTGCCGCCTACGGTTATATACAGGGCATTGGTGATCTGCGCGTTGCCGGTTGCCGTGAAATTCCCCGTGGCGGAGAGCGTCGCGCTGTTCGCGCGCACCGGCCCGGCGATGCCGCCAACCCCAGCCGCGCTGATATCGCCGCTGACCGTCACACTGCCCAGCCCGCCGATCAGATTGGCATCCGGCAACGTCAGCGACACCGCATTCGCATTCAGCAACGCGGCGGAAACAATGCCGCTGCCCTGGGTAATGGCGCCGCCGCCATCCAGGCTGAGCATGTTCCCGGCGCTAATGTTGCCCTCAAGGCTGATCGCCCCGGTATCGTTGAGCAGCACATTGCCCCCGGCCGCAAACGCGCCAAGCACGGGGATCACATTGCCCGCCCCGCCAAACAGCGCATTGCCGCCGATGGTGCCGCCATCGCTGGTCAGCGCCGCCGCCGTGATGCCAGTACCAGACTGCGTGATGTTCCCCGTATCGAGCAGCGCCAGCGTGCCCCCCAGGCTCACCGGCGCGGCCAGCATCAGGTCCGTGGCGTTGCTCAGGGTCAGCCCGCCGGTGGCGGCGAAAGCGCCCAGCGTGTTGACCAGATTGCCCGCCATATTCAACACGGCATCACCCGTAATCGTGGCGCCGCCCGTGGTCAGCGCCGCCGCCGCCACCTGGCCGCCCGCACCTTCGCTCACCCCGGCGCTGCTGGCCAATTGCAGTGTACCGGTGGAAATGCGGCCATCCACCGCGATGCCGGCCGCCGACAGGGTGATGTTCGTGGCGCTGAAAGGTCCGGCCACGCTCAGCGGGGTGGCGTCCGCCACTGTTATGCCGCCCGTTGCAGCAAACCCGGCGATCGTGCGCAGCGCATCGCCCGCCTGGGCCAGATCCACACCACCGGCAATCGTCCCGCCGTTACTATTCAGCGTTGCGGCGCTGATCGTGCCAGCGGTCTGCGTAACCCCGCCCGTACTTGCCAGCGCCAGCAGGCCGGGCGTGGTAACGTCACCGGCAAAGCTCAGCCCGGCCGCGGCCAGCGTGATATTCGCAGCCCCCGCGGCGCCAGCGACGCTCAGCGGCCCGTTGTCGTTCACCAGCACATCCCCGCTGGCCATGAAGCCGCCCAGCGTGCCGATGGTATTGGCCCCGCCCAGCAACGCGGCGCCAACAATCGTGGCACCCCCGGTGGTCAGGCTTGGCGCGTCAATCGCGCCGCCGCTCTCCACCACCCCGGCCGCGCTATCCAGCGTCACCGCCGAGGCAGCGCTGATAACACTGGCCAGCGTCAGCCCATTGGCGTTCAAGGTGATGTTCCCGGCATTGAGCGCCCCGCGCACCAGCAACGGCGTCTGGCTGGTCAGGGCCAGATCTCTCCCCGGGAGCGAGAACGCACCCAGCGTGCCGATGGCATTATTACCCAGCGCCATGTTCACCGGTCCGTTGATCGCGCCGCCTGCCAGCAACGTGCCGGCACTCAGCGACTCCCCAATCGCCGTGGTCACGCCGTTGGTGCTTGCGAGTTCCAGCGCGCCCGGAACCGCCAGCGTGCCATTGAACCTCACCCCATTGCCGCTCAGCAGCAATGCGCCCGCCGCCACGCTCACCGCGCCATCGGTGGCGATGCTGCCCGTGGTGTTGATGTCCACCAGCGAGGTTGAACCGCTGACGGCATCGAGCAGCGCCCCGCCAAGGTCCAGCCCAGCGGCGGTGCCGCCCAGATCAATCGCGGTGCCGCTGGTGTACGGCGCGATCGCCACGGTGCCGCCTGGCGCCACGAGGTTGGCGCCGCTGGAGGTGATGGAATTTGCAATCAGGCTGATCGTGCCGCCCGAACCCGCCGCCAGCGTACCGTTGATCGCCAGGCTGCTGGCACTGCCTGAACCATCGCTCAGTGATATGTTGGTGGCGCTCACTGGCCCGGCCACGGCCAGCGGCGCGGCGTCAACGAGGCTGAAATTCCCCGCCGCCGCAAAGGCACCCAACGTGAGCACTGAATTCAGCGACCCGTTCAGCGCCACATCGCCGCCGATCGTGGTGCCGCCGCTGCTCAGCGTGCCAACATGCAGCTCCCCGGTGCTGGGCTGGGAGACCCCGCCGCGGCTCACAATATTGAACGCGTTCGCTTCCAGCCCGCCATCCAGCGCGAGGTTGCTCGCGTTCATATCGACCACGTTGCCGATCAGAATTCCGGTCTGGGTAATCTGCCCGGCAGCATCCAGCACGAGCAACGGGTTGGAGAGAAGCAGCAGCCCTTCGGTGTAGATACTCCCGGCGCCAAAACTGCCGGCACTGCCGATAACAACCGACCCGGCCGGGTCCAGCCCGCTCAGCAGCAGGCTGGAGAGTTCCAGCCCGCCCGCCGCCGTGCCGCCCACATCAACCACCCCACCGCCGGTATAGGGCGCAATGGCGATGGTGCCGCCGCTGCCCACGCTCACCGCGCCGCCCGTCGCTTCGAGCAGCCCGTCAGCTACCAGCACCGCCTGCCCCCCTGTTGCCTGCAACAGCCCGCCCAGGATGACCGTTCCATTGTCAACCAGCGTCACCGCATTGGCCTGCACCGGCCCGGCCACCGTCAAACTTCCCGCATTGTCCAGGACCAGCTTCCCCGCCGCGAGCAGATTGCCCAGCGTGCCGATACCGTTGAAATTGGTCAGCAACACATCGCCGCCGATCGTCGTGCCGCCGCTGCTCAACGTGCCTACATTCAACACGCCACCACTCACCTCGCTCACCGCGCCGCCATCCCGCAACGTGAATTGCCCCGGCGTCTGCACCACACCGGCGATATTCAGCGCGCCACTGTCGTCCAGCAGAATAGTTCCCGCCGCCGCGAACGCCCCCAGCGTGCCGATATCGTTGCCATTCCCCAGAGACACCGCACCACCGATCGTGGTGCCGCCGCTGCTCAGCGTGCCTACATTCAGCACGCCGCCGGTCACCTCGCTCACCGCGCCGCCATCCCGCAGCGTGAATTGCCCCGGCGTCTGCACCACACCGGCGATATTCAGCGCGCCACTGTCGTCCAGCAGAATAGCCCCCGCCGCCGCGAACGCCCCCAGCGTGCCGATATTGTTGCCATTCCCCAGCGAC
>JAJZCG010000091.1 GCA_021846225.1 Pseudomonadota bacterium
CGGCTTTAATGATATTTTCATCTCCATCGCCATGGTGGTGTTCCTCACCGGCGCCGGCTGGCTGGCCGGAAGAAGTTCATTGTTCTTCGGCGGCGCGGCCATAACCGGGTTTTCCTGGGGGTTGGCCGAATATTTCACCCGCCGCCGCCGCCTCTCGCTGCCCAGCATCGTGCTGGCGCTCGGCTACGGCCTGGGCTGCGCCATGCTCTTCGCCGCCCTCATCGCCCATGCCATGAAGCAGGCGGATATATTCGTGCTGACCAATTTGTGGAACGCGCAGTTTGACCTGTTCGCCGTCAGCGGTTTCATGACCCTGGCCTATGTCCTGCACTGGCGCCGCTTTCAGGTTCCCATCACCGCCGCGTTCATGGGCCTCACCGGGCTGGCCAGCCTGCTCGCCCTGGCGCGCATGTTCATCCCCGGCCTGCAATACGGCCAGCCGTTGCTGCACCTGCTGGGCGGGCTGGCGCTTTTCGCGCTCGCCATGCGCTGGGACATGAGCGACCGCCAGCGCGCCACACGCCGCACGGACGTCGCCTTCTGGCTGCATCTGGCCGCGGCGCCGCTCATCGTCCACGCGCTGTTCCACATGCTGGGCGTCTTCTCCCCCGGCCAGAATGCATACAGCCGCGCCGGGTTGGTTGCCGGGCTCTATCTGCTGATGACGCTGCTCGCCCTCATCATTGACCGCCGGGCCATCCTCACCGCGGCGCTACTCTATGTGATGTACGCCATCAGCGCGCTCATCCGCACCGCCGGCTCGCCCGAGATGAGCTTAGCCGCCGCCGGTTTTGTCATCGGCGCGGCGCTGCTGCTGCTCTCGGCCTTCTGGAACCCAACCCGCAAATTCACCGTCGGGCTGCTCCCGGCAAGGCTGCAAGCGGTTCTGCCGGTCATCTCCGAGCGGCCAAAGCCGGTCTAGAGTCTGATCGTTTGAGGTTGACGCGCGCCAGCGCGGCAACCGAAAGCGTGAATCAGCCTCTTATCAAAGGGTCTGATCGTTTGAGGTTGACGCGCGCCAGCGCGGCAACCGAAAGCGTGAATCAGCCTCTTATCATAGAGTTAGCGCGCTCGGGGGGCGCTCTTGCGTCAACCCGAACCTATGGCGCTAAAGATACTTGCGGTACTGTACGAACCCAGGTTTGTCCGCGAGCTGATCATACAGGATCATCGCCTGCTTATTGGTCTCATGCGTCATCCAGTACACACGCTTTGCCTTCGCCTGCCGGGCCTTCTCGTACACCGCCTCGATCAACGCCCGGCCCACGCCCTTGCCGCGCGCCTGCGGTGCGGTGAACAAATCCTCAAGGTAGCACACATCCTCCACCTCCCAGGTATTGCGGTGGAAAATATAGTGTACGAGGCCGAGCAGCTTGCCGTCCTCCTCCGCCACCAGGCAGTTCACCGGCTCGGCGGGGTTGAAGAAGCGGCTCCATAAAACCTCCGTGGTCTCAGCCGGGAGTTCGGTTTTGTAAAAGCTCAGGTAGCCCTGCCACAGCGGGTCCCATTGCGCGCGATCGGCCGGTTGAACTTCACGAATCATCGGCAGGTTTCCTTAATTTATTTCCACGCGGTTTGCGGGCGCCTTCCTGAAGATACATTTCTTGTCGAAATGCTCAACCTTCCCATCGCCGCAGGCCACCGCGAACTCATCGAACGCCTGGCAAACCCCCGGCCAAACCTCCCGGTGATAATCATCGCCGATCAGGAAGCCACCGGGTTTGAGCAGGGGCCACCAGCTCTCAATATCAGCCTTCACGGCGCGATAATCATGCCCGGCATCGATATGCACGATATCAGGCTGTATCTGCAAAAACTTCAAAGTCTCGCTGGCGTTCAGCGAATCCAGCGGAAAGGGAACAACGTAGCTCTCCAGCTTGAGCGACTTCACATTATTCATGAATTTATAAAAGAAGTTCGGATAACCGTTGAGGAAGCTCAGCTGCGCGCGCCATGTGGGGTTGATCCAATGGTCCCATGAGCCCAGCCAAGTATCAACCGCGATCACCACGGCATCCAGCTCAAGCCTGCGCAGATGCTCAGCCATGAACAAGGTGGAGCCGCCCTTCCACACGCCTATTTCCACGATGATTTTTGGCCGCGCAACATCAATGGCGCGCGACAGATAAGGGTGCTGACTGTTCCACCCCTGCGTATCCACCTGATACAGGCTATCCGGAAAGTTCAGAAACGGATCGGCACCGGCATAAAGCCTGTCAATAATGTCCTGCCTGACCGGCATTCATGCCTCCGGGCGTTAAAATTGCGGAACCCCTGCGTAAGCGTTACAATTGTTCCAACGCATCGACAAGTCCACGCCCCAACCCACTGGAGAGCCCCGTGATGCAAGGTTTTTTACGCACCTACGGCGAGCTCGCCCTGCAACCAACCATGGATGCCGCGGTGGTCATGCCAACCCTGCTCCGCCCCGTGCTGCGCCAGGAGCTGGAGAGCATTTTCGCGCAGGATTTTCCCGGCACCATTCATGTACTGCTCGGCATTGATGTCATGGAAGGCGACCTCGCCGTGCTCGATGCCGCCTGCGCGGCGCGGCCATCGCATTGCGTGGTGCAGGCGTTCTGGCCCGGTTATTCCACCTCGGTCCGCCATGGCGGCCTCACCCCGCCCAGCGACGGTGGATGCTTGCGCGCCGTGCTCACCTATCTGGCCAACTCGCCTTATGTTGCCTATCTCGATGACGACAACTGGTGGCACCCCGGCCATCTGCGCCAGATGCGCGCCGCGACCGAGGAAGCGCAATGGGCCTTTGCCTTGCGCTGGTTTGTGCATGACCAAACCCGGCGGCCCATCTGTGTTGATACGTGGGAGTCAGTAGGCCCCGGCCAGGGCATGTTTCAGGAGCGTTTCGGCGGTTTTGTCGACCCCAACTGCCTCATGATCAACAAGCTCGCCTGCCCGCTGGCCGCGCCGCACTGGAACATGCCCCTCGCCGGAGACACCGGCTCGGCGGACCGCAGCGTCTTCGCCTTTCTGGCGCGCCACCACCAGGTGAAGGGCACCGGAAAAGCCACGGTGTTTTACGAACTCAACGAAAAAGACGGGCTGCACCCCATGCGCGTGAAAATCATGGGGTCAGCCTATGAGGACGCGGGCAAGCCATAAGCCCGCTCTCTACGCGATCCGTTGCAGCGCCACATCCAACCGCGCCACCTCGGCGGCAAAACTCTCCTGGCGCTCCCTGTGTTCTTCCAAAATCGCCTCCGGCGCGCGGCTGACGAATTCGGCATTGGCGAGTTTCTGCTCCACCTTCTGCAACTCCGCCGCCGCTTTGGCGCGCGTCGCGGCCAGGCGGGCGCGCTCGGCGGCGAGGTCGATGATCCCGGCCAGCGGCAGCACGATGGTCGCCTCGCCCAGCACCGCCTGCGCCGCGCCATGCGGCACCTCGCCGGCAAGCGGGCCAAACGCCGAAGCCCGCGCCATACGCGAGATCGCCTCGAACCATTCAGCCCCGCGCGCCAGCGTTGCCGCCGCCGCATCCTGCAACAAAACCGGCGATTTGACCGAGGGCGGCACATTCATCTCGGAGCGCACGGTGCGCACCTGGGAGATGATATCCACCACCCATTGCACTTCCTCGCGCGCGGCGTCCGGCTCATGCACGCCAACCGGCTCCGGCCAGGGCGCATTGATCAGCGAAAACGCCGCCCCGTAGCCGAAATGATCCCATAATTCCTCGGTCACGAAGGGGATCAGCGGATGCATCAGCCGCAGCAAAACCCCCAGCACATAGGCCGCAACATCGCGAACCTCCGCCGCATCGGCGCCCGCGAAACCAGGCTTGGCGAATTCGATGAACCAGTCGCAAACATCGCCCCAGGCGAAGCGATAGCAGGCTTGCGCGTAGTCATTCGGGCGGAAGGCATCCAGCGCTTCGGTTGCCGATTGTACCGCCGCATTGGCTTTGACAAGAATCCAGCGCGACAGCGCAAGCTGTGCACCCTCCGGCTTGAAATCCGGATTCGGCTTCACGCCGTTCATCTCCAAAAACCGCGCGGCGTTCCATATCTTGGTGATAAATCCACGATTGTTTTCAACAATCTTGGCGCCGAGTTTCACATCGCGCCCCTGCCCGGCCGCCGCCGCCACCGAGTAGCGCAGCGCGTCCGTGCCGTAAGCCTCGATCAGGTTCAGCGGATCGATGACATTGCCCTTCGACTTGGACATTTTCTGTCCCTTCTCGTCGCGCACCAGCCCGTGGATATAAACGGTGCGGAAGGGAACATCGCCCATGAAGTGCAGGCCCATCATCATCATCCGGGCCACCCAGAAGAAGATGATGTCAAAGCCCGTCACCAGCGTGTCGGTCGGGTAGTATTTCGCAAGTTCGGGCGTTTGCTCCGGCCAGCCGAGGGTTGAGAACGGCCACAGCGCCGAGGAGAACCAGGTGTCGAGCACATCCTCATCCTGGGTCAGCACCACGCCCTCGCCGGCCTGCGCCTGCGCCTCGGCTTGCGAGCGCGCCACATAAACCGCGCCATCCGGCCCGTACCATGCCGGAATGCGATGCCCCCACCACAGCTGGCGCGAGATGCACCAGGGCTGAATGTCGCGCATCCAGGCAAAGAACGTGTTCTCCCATTGCTGCGGCACGAATTTAATCGCACCACTTTCCACCGCCGCAATCGCCGGCTGCGCCAGCACACTGGCATTGCAATACCATTGCGTGGTCAGCAGCGGCTCAATCGGCACGCCCGAACGGTCGCCATGCGGCACCGCATGGGGGTGGGGCTTTGTCTCCGCCAGAACCTCAAGCCGCTCCAGCTCGGCCACAATCGCCTTGCGCGCGGCAAAGCGCTCCATGCCTTCCAGCCCGCGCACGAACTCCGGCATCTCGCCCAGCTCGCCCAACTCGGCCAGCGTAATGCGGCCCTGGCGGTCCAGAATCGAAGGCGTGGCCAGCCCGTGCCGCCTGCCCACCTCAAAATCGTTAAAATCATGCGCCGGGGTGATCTTCACGGCACCCGTGCCCTTTTCGGGGTCGGCGTAGTCATCGGCGATAATCGGGATCCGCCGCCCGGTCAGCGGCAGGATCACATGCTTGCCGACCAGCCCGTAATAACGCGCGTTTTCGCCGTGCACCGCCACGGCGGTATCGCCCAGCATCGTCTCCGGCCGCGTCGTTGCCACCACAATCTCGCCGCCGCCCTCAACCGGGTAGCGGATATGCCACAGATGCCCCTTCACATCGCGGGTCTCAACCTCAAGGTCGGAGATCGCGGTCTGCAGCGCGGGGTCCCAGTTCACCAGGCGCTTGTCCTGATATATCAGCCCTTCCTCATGCAGGCGCACGAACACCTCGCGCACCGCGACGGAGAGCCCCTCATCCATGGTGAAACGCTCACGCGCCCAGTCGGGCGAGGCACCCAGGCGGCGCAGCTGCTGCGTAATCGCCCCGCCGGACTCTTCCTTCCACTGCCACACGCGCGAGAGAAACGTCTCGCGCCCCAGCGCCTTGCGGGTGGTCTTTTCTTTGTCCAGCAGGCGCTCCACCACCATCTGCGTGGCGATGCCTGCATGGTCGGTGCCCGGCTGCCAGAGCACATCGCGCCCCTGCATCCGCCGGTAGCGCACGAAAATATCCTGCAGCGTCATGGTCAGCGCATGGCCCACATGCAGGCTGCCGGTCACGTTCGGCGGCGGGATCATGATGCTGTAGGGCGCCGCTTTGCCAAGCGGCGCGGCCGCGAAAGCCCCGGATTGCTCCCAGCCGCGATAGAGCCGTGCCTCAGCCGAGGCCGGCTCGAAATGTTTATCCAACGTGGTCAAGAAAAATCCCCGGAATTATGCGCGGTCGATCACGCGTTTGATTTCTGCCCGCACAACCCGTTCAACCAGGCTCGGCAACTGTGTATCCAGCCAGGCCTTTAGCACCGGCTTGATCTCTTCGCGAACCAGATCCTCGATGGTGATGCCGCCCCGGCTCACCGCCACGGCCCGCTCAGTGCTGATACTATGGACCAGCGTGCCGATCGTGTTCGCGATGGAATTGGAGGCCTCATCGCCAACCAAGCCTTTGGGAATTTGCACATTGTCTTCCATCAAGTCTTCCTTTCCGGTTTCCTGGAGGCGCGCGGTGTCCTGGCCAGCCGCGGAGGGCTGGTAAATGTTGCGCTCCCCCTCCTGCCCGGCTGCAGGCTCCGCCGCAAGCATGGATGAATCGAGTCGCAGCACATCCTCGTCCTGGTCTGCCTCCAGGGCGTTCTGGTTCTCTTCCTCTTCGAGGAGAATCCGGCGGATTGACGCCTGAATCTCTTCCATCGAAGGTTCAGCCACCCCGCCGGCCACCTGATTATTAAAATCGCTCCCGCTTTCACTCATTGCGTCATCCTTCAAGGGGCAGACGAACCAGGAGGCTCATCCGCGATCACAGGTGCCGTCCCGGCGTTCAGCAAGCTGCCATCAGGCGCAATGCCCGCCTTGTGGTCCGCTGCCTCGCCGGTGCCAAAACCGGCGTATTCAACGGATTTATAGTATTTAAGGTCATTATAATGGTCTACGGGCAATCCAAGGTCCGTTGCTGTGAGACGGCCAATCGCCGCCGCCACAGTGTAGGAATTATTAACAAGCGTAGAGATATTCTGAACCTGTTGCACCTGGGAATTCAACAACAATTGTTGAGCATTCAGCACATCGAGCGTCGTGCGCGTGCCAACCAGGTCTTCGCGCTCGGTGCCATCGAGCGCGATGGCATTGGCCTTGATCTCGGCATTGGTGCTCATAATGGCATCGCGCGAGGCCACCAGCCCCTCCCATGCCTGCGTCGCCTGCGCATAGGCGGTCCGCTGCGCATCCAGAATCCCGGCAAAGGCCTGCTGCTGCTTGGCCCGCGCCTGGCGGATGGCGGAATATTCCGCCCCGCCTTGATACAGCGGCACGGTGAGCTGCCCCAAAACCGACCCCCCGGTGAGGCGCGTATTCGGCCCGGCCGCGCCCTGCTGGCTATAGGCGGAAGCCTGCACCGAGAGCTGCGGCAGCAGCGCGGAAAAGGCTACGTCCACCGCATCTTTGCTGGCGGCGTCGTTGAATTCGGCGGCAATTACATTCGGGTTGTTGGCCAGCGCGGCCTTCGCCGCCTGCTCCTTGGAGGCAACCGGCAGCGCCAGCGGCTGCGGCGGCACCAGCGTTTGCGCCGGATAGTCACCCACCAGCTTGCGGAAATTCTCCTTGGCGATCTGCAGATTGCCATCCGCGATCTCAACCTGCGCCTTGGCCGCGGCAAGGGCTGCCTGCGCCTGCGCCACTGAGGTCAGGGTAATCTCGCCGACGTTGAACTGCTCAACCGTCGCCTTCAACTGCTGCTCCAGAACCCGCTGGTCGCTCCGGTCCAGCGCCAGCACCTGGCGGTCAGTAATCACGGTGACATAAGCGCTGACCACGTCGAGAAACACCGTCTGCTCGGTGGCGAGCAACTGCGCGCGCGCGGCATAAACGCTGTTCTTGGCCTGGCGTGTCCCGTCGATGACCTTGCCGCCGGAATAAATCGGCTGCGTCACCTGCACCTGGCCGACCATCTGGTCGCGGTTCTGGGTGATTTTAGAGCTACCCAGGCCGGGGTTGGTCTGGCTGAGGGGCAACACCTCGGTCCCCGTCAGCCGCCCCGCCGTGGCGCCAACCGTCACCGTCGGCCGCCAGCCGGCCAGCGCTGTGGGCACCTGCTCGTCCGTGGCGCGCAAGGCCGCGCGCTGCGCCTGCAAGGTCGCGTTATTGTCATAGGCTTCGCTCAGCGCCTGGGTGAGCGTGCCGGGCCCATCAGCCCAGACGGCGCGCGGCAGCAGAGCCATGCCGGCGGTCATCGCAAGGCCGGCCAGAAGCATGGATCGCATCGAACTAAATCCGTCCATGTTCAGAGGCTGAAAGCCGGCGCGCGGCGGAATGCCGGCAGCACGCGCGCGGTGCAATCAAACGCCCGCACCGCGACGAATTCCCGGCCCGCCGCCTCGGCGCTAACCGCCCGGCCAAGCCCGGCTGGCTCATCACCATCCGCCACAATGGCCACAACACGCCCGCCGGGCGCCAACTGAGCCACAAAATTCTCAGGAATCGCGGGCACGGCACCTTCAATCACAATCACGTCATACGGGCCGCCAGCCGGGTATCCGGCCGCCAGCGGGCCGCACGCCGCCTCCACCTGCGGCGCATATTGCGCCAGCGCGCCGGTTTGCAGCCGAGTCTCCTCCTCCAGCGCCACCACCCGCGCACCGGCCGAAGCCAGCAGCGCCGCCAGATAGCCGCTGCCAGCCCCCACCACCAGAACCTCCGCCGGGTTGCGCGCCAGCGCCAGCTGCGCCAGCCGCGCGGCCAGCAGCGGCGACATCAAAAACCGCCCCCCGCCCAGCTCTATGTCCGTGTCGGCATAGGCCAGCGCCCCGGCGGGCGCAAAAGCCTCGCGCGGCAATGCCCGCATGGCGTCGATCACCCTCTGGTCACTCACCTGATTCGGCCTGACCTGACCATCCACCATATGATTGCGGGCGATATCCTGGGTGGCGGGCTGCGTCATGTTAACCTTCTCTCTCAACAGATTACATTGCCTATATAGCGGCCCCAGGGTGCATAACTCAACCACGGCGGCAGATTAGACGCGCCATGGCTTGACCGCAGGGGGCTGGCCGGGGATATACAGCGCAACGCCCCATGGTCCGGTGGCAGAGTGGTGATGTAGCGGACTGCAAATCCGCGTATGCCGGTTCGATTCCGGCCCGGACCTCCATGGCGCGAAACAATAACTTGCGAACAAAACCTTCGCGAATATCACCTTTGCGTGTTGCCCCCCTTGGCTTTGCCTTCAAGAATTGTGGAACGCAAAATTATTCGTTAATTAATCTTTATGAAATTTCTGTCATTCCATACGGACCGCCGGGGTGTAACCTCGATTGAATACGCGCTCATCGCCTCGCTGATCGCGCTCATCATCGTCTCTTCTGTCCGTTTACTGGGCCAGAATGTAAGCGGCACGTTCAGCGCCGTTGGCACCGCATTCGCCGCGTCACCCACGCCACCTGCGCCACCCACGCCACCCGCGCGAACCACGCCCCCCACCTAAAACCTGCATCTCGAAGGTCCGGACTCTGCGTCATTCATCACGCAGAATCCCGTGCGCGGGTTGGTTGGCAGCGCGCGCTAAACATCAATCTCGCGGGGCACGCATTTTCAATGACGTGTCCCGCTAAAGTCTGATCGTTTGAGGCTGCCGCGCGCCAGCGTGGCAACCGAAAGCGTGAATCAGTCTCTTAGCAATGAGTCGGAGCCCATTTGGAGGGGCGCCCTTGCGTCAAGCCAAACTTATCGCGCGCTAGATCGACTCCGAAACCCGCTCGATCACACCGCGCCAGTCATACGCCCGCTCCTGCCGGAACAGCCGGACCGACGGATACCAGGGCGTATCCTCCCGCCCCAGCAGCCAGCGCCAATCGGGCGCGTGGGGCAGCACCAGGGCCGTGGGCACGCCGATGGCCCCCGCGATATGCGCCACCGAGGTGTCAATCGTCACCAGCCGCTCCACATGCTGTAAAATAGCCATGGTGTCGGCAAAATCCACAATCTCCGGGCCGAGATTCAGCAACGGCGCGTGGCCGTAATACCCGCCCACCTGGGCAATCTGCTCACCCTTCTGCACGGTGAGAATCGCCAGATCGTCGCGCGCGAACAGCGGTGCGAACTGCTCCAGCCGCATCGTCCGCTTGCGGTCGTTTTTATGTGTCGGCCGCCCGGCCCACACCAGGGCAACGCGCCGCTTGCCCTTGGGCGCCAGCCGGTCCAGCCGCGCGCCCCAGCTTTGCACCAACGCCGGATCGGGCGCGAGATACCCCGCCGGGGGCACGTTCTCAGTGGTGATCCCCGCCAGGCGCGGCAGGCCCGAGAGCGCGATATACGCCTCAAAATCCCCGGTATCCTCCCAGCGGGTGACAATTTTCCCGACCCCTGGAATCTGCCGTAAAATCGTCGTCAGCTCGCCTGAACACGCCAGCACCGGCTGCGGGCAGAGCAGCGCGGCCCAAGAGATCAACCGCCCGAACTGGATGCAGTCGCCAAACCCCTGGTCGCCGACGATCAGCAGCTTGCCCGGCGCCAGCGGCCGGCCATCCCATTGCGGCTTGTCTGTCTTGGGCAGCATACCCTCGGCCTGCTTGAGCTTGAAGCGCCATTCATAGCTCTCCCAGCCTTCCCTCATGCGTCCGCCCAGCAGCAGCGCCTCGGCCTTCTCAAAATGCGCCTCGGCAAAAAGCGGATCAAGCGCGATCGCCTGGTCAGCATCCCGCACCGCCTCGTCGAGTTCCAGCCGTTCATAGTGGATCAGCGCAAGGTTGAAATAGGCCCGCGCGTCCTGCGGCGCCAGCTCAACCGCCCGCCTGCCGGCGCGCAGCGCATCATCCAGCCGCCCGGCGCCGCGATACACCTCGCACATATTGCGCGGATAAAGTGCCACCTCGGGCGCCAGCGCCTCGGATTTTTCCATCCGCTCCACCGCCTGCGCCACCCACCCGTTGCGATACGCGATAATCCCCGCCAGATGCAGAATATGCGAATGCTCCGGCATGGCTGCCAGCATGCGGTTGGCCAGATCATCGGCCTCCGCCAGCTTGCCGGCCTGTTCCAGCGCCGAGAGCCTGGCCAGCGCCTCGGCCAGCGGCACAACCACTTTGCCCGGTTGCGCGCCGCTCACGGCCCAGCCTCCGCATAG
>JAJZCG010000092.1 GCA_021846225.1 Pseudomonadota bacterium
CGGTCGAGCTTTGCGGTGGCACCCATGTTTCACGCACCGGTGATATCGGCCTCTTCCGCATCACCTCCGAAGGTGCGGTCTCGGCCGGCGTGCGCCGCATCGAGGCTCTGGCCGGTGCAGCCGCCATCGCCGCCGTCGAGGACGAATCGCGCCTCCTCGCCGAAGCCGCCGCCACGCTGAAGGCCCAGCCCGCCGAACTCCCCGCCCGCATCACCCAGCTCCAGGACGAGAAAAAGCGGCTGGAGCGTCAGGTCGCCGAGTTGCAGAAGAAGCTGGTGCTCAGCACCGCGGCCGCCAGTGTTGAGACCATCAACGGCACCAAAACCCTGCTGCGCCATGTTGGCGACATTCCGGCGAAAGAGCTGAAGCCCATCGCCAGCGAGCTGCTGAAGTCAATCGGCTCGGGCATCGCCGCCCTCATCGCCACCACCGATGGCAAAGCCGCGATCATCACCGCCGTCTCCGATGATCTCTCATCCAGCCACAGCGCGGTGGACCTCGTCCGCCTCGCCGCGGCGGCGGTTGGCGGGGCGGGCGGCGGCGGCAACAAAACCATGGCCCAGGCCGGCGGGCCAGACGGCAACGCCTGGCAAGCCGCGCTGGCCGCCATCCGCAACGCTCTTTAACCTATAAAGTGCTCGGGGCCTCACGCCCCCCAGCGCGGTATCGCCAGATACGCCAGCCGCTTGGCCTCCTTGCGCGCCCGGGCCACGGAGTCCAGAATCAGGCCGCAGGCGAAGGAGAGAAACGAGATCATCATGATCCCGGTTGAGAGTACCGCGGTCGGCAACCGCGGCACCAGCCCGGTTTTGAGATACGCCGTCACCACCGGGAAACCCAGCGCGATGGCCAGCAGCATCAGCAAGGCACCCGCCAGGGTGAAGAACTGTAACGGCCGTTCCTCCTTCACCAGCACCAGAATCGTCCGCAAAATCCGCAAGCCGTCAGAGTAGGTCCGCAGCTTCGAGGCCGATCCCGCCGGACGCTCGCGGTAGCTCACCGGAAGTTCGGCCAGCGGCATCATCAGATCTAGCGCATGGATGGTGAATTCCGTTTCGGTCTCAAACCCCGAGGCCAGGGCTGGGAAGGTCTTCACGAACCGGCGCGAGAACACCCGGTAGCCGGAGAGCATGTCCCTGATCCGAGCGCCGAACACCGCCCGCACCAACCCGGAGAGCACGCGGTTGCCCATCTGGTGCCCGCGCCGGTAGGCCTGCGTTTGCGCACCCGCCACATTACGCTGCCCGTTGACCATATCGAGATGTTCTTCCAGCAGCAGCCGGACCATCGCCGGCGCGGCGGCGGCCTCATAGGTATCGTCGCCATCCACAAGCACGTAGGCATCAGCCTCAATATCGGCGAACATCCGCCGGATCACATGGCCTTTGCCCTGCAACCCCTCGCGCCGCACCACCGCCCCGGCGGCGGCGGCGGCCCGCTCCGTGTCGTCTCGGGAATTATTGTCATAGACATAAATCATGGCGCCCGGCAGACAGGCGCGGAAATCCGCCGCCACCTTGCCGACCGCGACGGCCTCGTTAAAGCATGGAATCAGCACGGCAATACGGGCATTTGTCATGGTTTCACCGCTAAAGCAGGTCATTACGCCGCACAAGTTTTCTCCATACACACCAACCCGCCCACGCGCATTGACTGACCATGGACGATCGGCAACTACCTTGAAGCCATGGATGCAACAAAGAATACCCTCTCCTTCGCACGGCGGCACAAAACCCCGCTGCTGCTGCTCATGGCATTGCCGGTCCTGGCCAATGCCATCGCCCTCTCCGGGCTGTTCAACAACGACCCCACGCTCCAATTCATCGGCCTTGGCCAACACATGCACCCGGGGCTTATCTCCGGGCCGATGAGCTGGATCGACCCCTCGGTTGCATTCATAACTCAGCCGGTTGGCCATCTCGCGGCATCGGACTGGTTGCACGGCATCATCCCCTGGTGGAATCCCTACGCAGGCGTGGGCATGCCGCTCGCCGCCGAAACGCAAACCTCCGCTTTTTTTCTGCCGTTTATTCTGCTGCTGCATTTCAACACCGGCTGGCTGCTGCTGCGCATCCTCCTGCAAATGGGCTGCGGCGTGTTCAGCTATATATTGTTCGCCGAACTCGGCCTCACCCGCACCGCCGCATTTCTCGGCGGCGCGCTCTTCGCGCTGAGCCCTGAATTTATCCTATGCCCAAGCGCCCCCATCGCGCCGCTGCCCTTCCTCCCGCTGCTGCTGCTCGGAATCGAGTATTCCGCCCGCGCGGCAAAACAGAGCAAGCCGATGGGCTGGTCCCTTATCTCCATCGCCTGCGCTTATTCCTTCTATGCGGGCAACCCGGAGGTGGCCTATTTTGACGGGCTGCTCGCTGGCTTCTGGTCGCTTTGGCGCTTTTTCGTATTGCCCACGAACGCGCGGATGCCTTTCGCCGGTAAGCTCGGCCTTGGTATCGGCATTTCGCTCGGTCTTTGCGCACCGCTGCTGCTCCCCTCCATCGGCTATCTGGTAATCGCCTATGTCGGGCCGCATTCCGGTTATTTTCAAAGAATCTGGCTCGAACCAACGGGCGTACCGTTGCAGATTCTCCCCTATCTCTACGGAAAACTCGGCAACCCTCCACCGGCAGCGCTCTTTGCCAGCTATGACCGCGGGTTTATCCGCGTGCCCGGATGGGCGGGGCCTGCCATGCTTGCCCTCACCTTCGCCGCGCTGTCGCGGCCTCGCGCGCCGCTCAAAAGCCTGAGGCTTGTTCTGCTGTTCTGGATCGTGCTGTGGGAAGCACGTTACCTCGGTGTAGCGCCCGTTATGTGGCTGATGAATCATATCCCCGGCATCGCCTCGACTGACAGCACACGCTACAGTGGCCCAGCCGTGAATTTTGCCATTTTTGCTTTGGCAGCCTTCGCTTTTTCTGACTACCAGCGCCTTCCCGCACTCAGCCGCGCGCGGCTGAATACCATTTTACTCACTCTTGGCGCGATCGTTCTGGCGGCGGTCCTGCCTGTCAGCGGCTTCATCATCACCTGGTACAAGCTCAGAGCGCATGACTTTCTGGCCGCATCCGTAATGGGCGTGTTCGGCACTGTTGCTCTCATGATCGTCTACCGTGAGCTAAGCCAGCCGAAACACCGGAACCTCCTGCTCACCGCCATCCTCGCCGGGCCGCTGGCTACCTTCATGATTCCGCAATTTGCCGGATTCCGCAGCGAAAAAACCGATGCGGCTCCCATTCGATACCTCCAGAGCCATGCCGGCACGGGGCGCATGGTCAGCCTGGGGCCGCTCGATTTCAACCTCCCCAACCGTTACGATATCGCCTCGATCAATTACAGCGCCCTGCCCGCGCCCGCTCTCTGGACGGATTATCTCGCGGCGCATCTATTTCCCCAAGCCGATCTGAGCACCTACAGCGGCGCCCAACCCGGCCAGCGCGATGCCCTGCGCGAGCGGCTAGCCGCTTATAAGGCCATCGGCGTGCGCTACGTTGTCACCACCCCGGGCGATAATTTCTTCTGGGCCAAGCAGTTTCAACCCATTTATACAGCGCCGCGCAATTTCATCCAGGACCTCGTCCCCGGCGGCCCAGACCTCACCGGACTCGTAACAACCGCTCTTCCATTCTCCTCCATCGGCGCCATGTCCGTCGTGGCCGGGACCTACTTCGGCACCGCGCGCGGCCCCGTGGCGGCCACACTCTGCGCCGCCGGCAACTGCGTCACCGCCACGGCCGATGCCGGCACCGCGGTTGACAACGCGCCCTTCATCTTCACCTTTCCCACGCCGCTCGATGTTCCGCTGCGCGCCAAAATCACCTATCGTTTCAGCCATCCATCGGGGACGCCGCTTGCGATCTGGTACGCCCCAGCCCCCTTTCACCGGGTGAAACCCGTCATCAGCCTGATTGAAGCATCCAACGGCCCGGCGCCCGTGCTCGTCTTCCGCGATGCCACCGCCTCCATCTTCGAACTGCCGCAAGCCGCGCCCTATGCGCAAACCGCCAACGAAAACTGCACGGTCACCATCATCTCCCGGCAGAACATTCGAACCTCCTGCCCGGCGGCAAGCGTGCTCACCCGGCGTGAATTATTCTACCCAGGCTGGACCGCCACGGCCAACAACACGCCCATCGCACTCTCCCAGGCGGGGCTGTTCCAATCCGTCGCCGTTCCCGCGGGCAATGCCAGCATAAAATTCAGCTACGCGCCGCCGCACATCCGCCTGGCCTGCGCCCTGGCGCTGCTGGCCGGGTTGCTCTGGGCGTTTTGCGGCTATGCAGGACTACGGCGAAAAGCCGCATGATCCGAACCCACTGGCGCGCCATCCTCGCCCTCACCCTTATCGTGCTGCTGGCCAACGCCGGCATCCTCAGCGGCGCCTTCATCTGCGACCCAGAAACACTAGGCTCCAGCCTCGCCACCAGCGGCGCCCCCGGCATCGTCCCCGGCTCCGCCTGCTATGTTGACCCCGCAGTCGCCCTGCTTACCCAGCCGCTGGGCTATCTCGGCGCGCAGGACTGGCTGCACGGCATCATCCCCTGGTGGAACCCCTATAGCGGCGTTGGCATGCCGCTTGCCGCCGAAGTGCAGAACGAATCCTTCTTCCTGCCTTTCGTGCTGCTGCTGCATTTCCATAACGGCTGGTTCCTCCAGCGTATGCTCTTCCAGCTCCTCAGCGGTATTTTTACCTATGCCTTCCTCATGGAGCTGCGCCTGGGCACCGCCGCCGCGCTGCTCGGCGGCGCGCTATTCTCCCTCAACGGCACCTTCATCCTCACCGCAGGCACCGTCACCGCGCCCATCTTCTGCCTGCCTCTGCTGCTGCTCGGCATTGAGCACACCTGGCATGCCGCCACGGCCAACCGGCGCATGGGCTGGTCGCTGGTGCCGCTGGCCCTGGCCGGCTCCATCTACGCCGGCTTTCCCGAAACCGCGTATCTGAACAGCCTGCTCGCCGGTTGCTGGACACTGCTGCGCCTCGCCCAGAGCCCCGGTCCGGCCCGGGCGCGCTTCCTCGGCAAAATGTTACTCGCAACAGGAATCGGCCTCGCTCTCACCCTGCCGCTGGTGCTGCCATTTCTGGCCTATCTGCAATCGGGCAATTCCGGGATGCATGATTTCACCGTCCTCGGGGATACCACCCTGCCGGTGCCCGCCGCCCCCCTACAAATGCTCCCGCTCTTCTACGGCGCCATCGCGCAATTTGCCCCGCCGGGCACCGCACACCTGTTCAAGGATATCATGTGGGTGCGCATCGGCGGCTGGTTTGGCTGCGCCCCGGTCCTGCTCGCCTGCTACGCCCTGGTGCCCAAGACCGCGCCTGGCTGGCGCCTGCCCGCCCGCGCGCTCCTGGCCGCCTGGATCATCCTCTGGGAAGCCCGCGATTTCGGCGCCCCTGGCCTCATCACTGCCTTCAACCTCATCCCCGGCATGGCCCGTGTTGACCTCATCCGCTACTCCGGGCTTTCCGTCGAATTCGCGGTCTTCGTTCTGGCTGCCTACGGGTTTGACGATCTCTCCAAACGCCTGCCCTGCCGCCGCGCGCATCTGCTCTGGGCGCTCGCCGGCTTTCTCGCCTGTCTCGCCCTCTCGCTCGCCCCCGTCCTCCACCTCAGCGCGCTCTGGTTCCACGATTACCCGCGCCTGCGCTATTTCGCCGCCGCCAGCTTCACCGGCACCGCGCTCACCGTGCTCATCCTGCTGCGCGCGATGCTACGCGGCCGTGGCATGCGCGCCGCACAAGCAAGCATCATCGCAGGCGGCGTCGTCATCTTCCTGCTCCCCCAGCTCGCCGGGCCGCGCTCCGCCACGGTTGACCGCCAGGGCATCACCTTCTTGCAAAAAAACATCGGCCTGTCGCGCTTCTACACCACCGGCCCCTTCGCCCCGAACTTCCCCGCCATGTACGGCATCGCCGCGTTCAACTTCGTGCAGATCCCCGCGCCGAAAATGTTCGTCCTCTATGTGCAGAGGCGGCTCTTCACCAGCGGCGACATCCTCATCTTCCTGGGCTACCAAGCGGGACAAATCTCCGCCCTGCAAAAAAATCTCGCCGCCTATGAGGTCACCGGCATCAAATATGTAGGCGCCGCGCCCGGCACCACCCCGTTTTGGACCAGCCTCGGCCCGCCCACCGGCCCTGGCGTCAACCAATATATCAGCCTTCTGGCCGGACAGAGCCTCTCCGGCACAATCAGCCTGCCGTCCGGCAGCCCGGTGCCGCTCTCCGGCCTCACCGTCACCCTCGGCACCTTTGGCGGCGCCACCGCCGGCAGCGTTGCCGCCCAGCTATGCCAGCAAAGCCAATGCACCACCGGCCAGGCCGCCCTGCCCCACTCCGCCTATGTGGGCCCCGTCATCATCCCTTTCAGCAACCCGCTCACCATCACCCCCGGCCAGCCGCTCACCTACCGCCTCATCCACCCCACTGGAAACGTCACCGACATCTGGCTTGCGCCTGACCTCGGCGCACACCAAAACCTCATCCCCCCGCCCGGCACCCAAGCCCCCACCGGCCTCGTTCCTATCCTGAAACTGCAACAAGCCATCCTCAGCCCCACGCCAACCCTGGTCTTCCAAAGCCCGGCCATGGATATCTACCAGCTTCCCAACCCCGCGCCTTACGCGCAGACCATCAAGGGCACCTGCACGCTGGCCGTCCTCTCGCGCCAGAAGATGCAAACCACCTGCGCGCAACCCGCCACGCTCATCCGGCGTGAAATGATAGACCCCGGCTGGCACGCCACCGTCAACGGCGCTCCAACCCCTGTCCGCCCCATCCTGAAGCTCTTCCAGCAGGTGGCGCTGCCCGCGGGCACCGCCGTCATCCGCTTTTCCTACATTCCGCCCCACACGCATCTGGCCTGCGCCATCGCGATCCTGGCGCTGCTGCTCTGGCTGGCCTGCGCCCGCGCCGCCTGGCACCAAAACATAAAAAAGGCCGGAGGATACACGCCCCCGGCCTTCTAATGCTCCCGCTTCGCGCCGGGTTAGAACGTCAGCGTCGTCGCCTGCATTACCAGTGGCAGCGCACGGACCTGCGCCAACACGTCATCGGGCGTCGTCCCATCGGTGGAGACCAGGCAGATCGCATCCTCGCCTTCCGCCGCGCGGCCCAGATGGAAGGTCGCGATATTCACCCCAGCATCCGCCAGCAACATGCCAAACCGGCCGATGAAGCCCGGTTTATCCTTGTTGGTCACATAGAGCATGTGCGGCGCGAAGTCGGCCTCCACCTTAATGCCCTTAATCTCCACCAGCCGCGGCTTGCCATTGCCGATCAGCGTGCCCGTCACCGCGCGGGTGCTACCCCCCGCGGTCACTGAAATACGCACCAGACTCTGATAATCGCCGACACGGTCGTTCGAACCCTCGGCCACCTCAATCCCATGGTCGCGGGCGAACACCGGTGCCGAGACCATGTTCACGCCTTCCATCACCGGCCCCAGCAACCCGGCCAGCGCCGCGGCGGTGAGCGGGCGATGGTTCAATACCGCCGCCGCGCCTTCATACTCAATCAGCACGCGCGCAATAACCCCATCGCGCGCCTGCGTCAGCTGCCCGGCAAAAGCCCCCAGCAAGCGGCACAATTCCATGTAGGGGCGCAACCGCGGCGCTTCCTCCGCACTCACGCTCGGCATGTTCAGCGCATTGCTCACCGAGCCGGTCAGCAGAAAATCGCTGATCTGCTCAGCCACCTGCAAGGCCACATTCTCCTGCGCCTCGGTGGTCGCGGCTCCCAGGTGCGGCGTCGCGATCACATTTTCCAGAGCGAACAGCGGGCTGTCCGTGGCAGGCTCCACCTCGAACACATCCAGCGCCGCGCCGGCCACATGCCCGCTCACCAGCGCTTCATACAGCGCCGCCTCATCCAGCAGCCCGCCGCGCGCGCAGTTCACAATGCGCACGCCCTTCTTCGTCTTCGCAATCGCCTCGCGCGACAATATATTGCGCGTCGCATCCGTCAGCGGGGTATGAATGGTGATGAAATCCGCCTTCGCCAGCGCGGTATCCAGATCCACCTTCTCCACGCCCAGCTGCACCGCGCGCGCATCCGTCAAATACGGATCATACGCCAGCACCTTCATCTTCAGCCCTACCGCGCGGTCAGCCACGATTGAGCCGATATTCCCGCACCCGATCAGCCCCAGCGTCTTTGCGGTCAGCTCCACGCCCATAAAGCGGTTCTTCTCCCACTTGCCCGCTTTGGTCGACGCACTCGCCTCCGGCAATTGCCGCGCCAGCGCGAACATCAGCGCAATCGCATGTTCCGCCGTGGTAATCGCATTGCCGAACGGCGTGTTCATTACCACCACGCCGCGCGAGGTGGCAGATTTCACATCCACATTATCCACGCCGATTCCGGCCCGGCCGACGACCTTCAAATTCACCGCCGCCTCGAGCACCTCTTTTGTCACCTTGGTGGCGGAGCGGATCGCCAGGCCGTCATACCCGCCGATGATCGCCCGCAGCTCGGCCGGCGTCAGCCCCGTCTTCACATCGACCTCAACGCCGCGCTCTTTAAAAATCGCAATCGCGGCCGGCGACAATTTGTCGCTGATCAAAACCTTAACCATTTTGCAAACCTCTTAAAATTCGGTGGAAACAGCGTCGATCGCGTAATCGATCCAGGGCAGCAGGGCGGCAATATCCGATGTCTCCACCGTCGCACCGCCCCAAATCCGCAGGCCCGGCGGCGCATCGCGGTATGCCCCCGCATCCAGCGCCACTTTCTCTTTCTCCAGCAGCGCGGCAACCGCCTTGGCCGCTTTCGCCTGACCCTCGGCGTCCAGTTTCTCAAACCACGGCGCTGCGATCACCAGGCAGATCGACGTGCAGGAACGCGTCTCGGGCCGTTGTGCCAGAAATTTCACGCGCTCATTGCCCTCAACCCAGGCGGCGATCGCGGCCAAATTGGCTTCCGAGCGCGCAATCAGCCCCGGCAGCCCGCCAACGCCCTGCGCCCAGCGCAGCCCGTCCAGCGCATCTTCAACACAAAGCATCGATGGCGTGTTGATCGTCTCGCCCACGAAAATCCCTTCCGAGAGCTTGCCCCCGGAGGTGAGCCGGAAAATCTTCGGCAACGGCCAGGCGGGTTTATAGGTGAGCAGGCGCTCCACCGCGCGCGGGCTGAGGGCAAGCATCCCATGTCCGCCTTCCCCGCCCAGCACTTTCTGCCAGCTCCAGGTCACCACATCGAGCTTGCTCCACGGCAGATCCATCGCGAAGGCGGCGGAAGTGCTATCAGCGATCACCAGCCCCTCGCGGTCATCTGGGATGAAATCGCCATTGGGGAAGCGCACGCCAGAGGTCGTGCCATTCCAGGCCAGCACCACGTCATGCGAAAAATCAATCGCCGCCACATCCGGCAGCTGGCCGTAATCAGCCTTTATCACCCGCGCATCGGCGAGCTTCAGCTGCTTAACAACATCGGTCGCCCAGGCTTCGGAGAAGCTCTCATGCGCCAGCACATCCACCGGGCGCGCCCCCAGCATGGACCACAGCGCCATCTCTACGGCCCCAGTGTCCGAAGCCGGCACGATGCCTAAGCGCCAGCCTTCCGGCATGCCCAATATCTGCTTGGAGAGGGTAATCACCTCGGCCAGCTTCGCCTTCGGCCCCTTGGCCCGATGGCTACGCCCCAGCGGCGCACCCGCAAGTGCTGCCAGCGTAAAGCCCGGCCGCTTGGCACAAGGCCCCGATGAAAAATTAGGATTCTGTGGACGTACCGCCGGCATTGCGGCAACAGAAAAATCTGCCATAATAACTCTCCCTTACAGAAGAAAAGCGCCCCATTGGGGGGGCGTGACCCAGCCAACCCTCTAGCCCGTTTCCCAATCCGCCGCAATAGCCCACGCCACAACCCCAGGCAGCACCACCCACATGACCGAGCTTGACAACATCGACCGCGCCATCCTCCGCCTCATCGCTCACGATTCATCGCTCTCCCTCAACGACATCGCGGACAAAGTCGGCCTCACCGCCACCCCCTGCTGGAAGCGCATCAAGCGCATGGAGGAATCGGGCATCATCCGCGCCCGCATCGCCGTGCTTGACGCCGACAAGCTCGGCTTGCCCGTCTCGGTTTTCGTCTCCGTGGAAACCGCCGACCATTCTGGCGAATGGCTCGCCCGTTTCGCGCAAACTGTCGCCACCACGCCCGAGATCGTCGGCGCCTGGCGCATGTCCGGCGATGTGGACTACCTGCTTCACGTCATCGTGGCGGACATCGCCGCCTACGACGCCTTCTACCGCAAGCTCATCGCCGCCGTGCCACTGCGTAACGTCTCCTCGCGCTTCGCCATGGAACGCATGAAGGAAGGACCTTTGCCGAT
>JAJZCG010000093.1 GCA_021846225.1 Pseudomonadota bacterium
GCGCACCAGCTCCGTGCGGCAGAGCAGGAACACCGCCGAGCAATAATCGGCATCGCGGCAAAAATTCGCCTCGGCGGCCAGCGGCGAGGCATCGCGCATGTAGCCGGCCGTGGTGCCCTCGTTCCAGATGATCGAGCCGGCCTCCTGCAACAGGCCGTTGGTGCGGATGATCTTGCCGCCCACCGCGCCGGTATCATCCGCCCCGCCCAGCCGCGCCAGCGCCGCCGCCACCGCGCCAGGCCCCAGCTCGGTGTCGTTATTGAGAAACAGCAAGGCCGGGGCGGTGACATGCGCCAGCGCCGCGTTGCAGCCACGCAGAAAGCCAACATTGTCCGCCATGCGCAAAACCTTCGCCCCGCGCACGTAATCGGCAATCCGCCTTGTATCATCGGTGGAATCATTATCCACCACGATAAGCTCCATCGCCCCGGCAAAATTATTCCGCAGCGAGGCGAGGGCGAGCATCGTCAGCTCAAAACGGTTGAACACCACCACCACAACACTGAGCACCGGCGGGGCCGCCGGCGTGAAATCCAGCCTGTGCCGTGCAAAAATCGCCAGACTATGCTGTGCTTTTTTCACAAACAGCGCACGGGTCAACGCCTCGCTCAGGTGCGGGCGCTCCTGCGGCGGGCAATACGGCAGGTTTTCCGCAAGCCCCACCAGCCGCAGATGCGCGAAGGCATCGCGCACCTCACCGGCGTTCAGATCGTTGCGTACCCGCTCATTCATGTCGCGGTAGTAGACCAGATCAATTTCCGCGCGGGGCTGGCGCAGCTCGAAGGCGCCAAATTGCACGAACTGCTGATAGGCGCTGCGGTAAAACCCTTGTTCGATCGCCGCTGCGATATCGGGGTGGCGGGTGCGGTAAAACGCCTCGGAGAACTGGGGCAGCGGATCAAAATTCTCCGCCGCATCGCAGGTGAGGTAATGCGCGAGCGCCGCGATGAACCGCCCGCGCGCGATCTGCGCCTTGGCGCCGGGATAATGCTCAACGTACCATGCGGGATCAAAATAGACCGACGGCGCCAGCTCCTCCTCATCCCCGCCAAGCCGGTTCAGGAAATGCACATAGGGGCCGTGCAGGTCCACCTGCGCGCCGTCCACCCCCGCCTCAACCGCGCGCGCATGGTAGTATTGCCCGTCAAACAAAAAATGCCCCATGCGCCGCTCACGCTGGCCGGAGCGCAGGTAATGATCATAGCGGCCGTAACACTGATGCTGGGCGAGGTTTTCCAGGGTCATATCCTCGTACAGATCGGCGTAGAGCGCATCATCGAACAGCCAGTGCGGCGAGACGCCCCGGTGCCCATGCTGACAGTAATGGTCAAAGCCGGACTGATAATGCCCCGCGCGCACCAGCTCGGCGATGTCCGGGTTGCGGGCGAGATAGAACGCCTCGTCGAAAAGCGGGCTCGGCGAATGCCCCAGCCGCGCCCCCACGCGCAGATAATACAGCAGCGCCGCCTCGGGGGGTTTATCGTGGCAGAGCACCCGCGCATCGGCATGGCGGCGCAGATACCAGGCGCGGTCAAACACCGCCCAGGCTGGTTTCAGCGCGCAGGCGGGGTCAAGCAACTGGTGGGCGGGAAGAGGCATTCATACCTTGCGCGTGCGTCGTTCAGCTTGAGGTTGCAATCTGTGGCGGTAATGTCAAGGATCGCTTAAACCTGCCGGGCATGACACCAACCCAGCACCCCACCCCTTCGGAAAAGACGCTCCGGCTCGACGCGCGGGCGCTCTCGGCTTTTCTCGACAGCGCCTTCCCCGCCGCGGCAAGGCCCGCGTTTGGCGATGTGGTGAGCGTGGCGCCGCGGCATGTCCGCATGGTGCTCGACCCTGGGCCGGAGAGCATCCGCCCGGGTAACATCGTCTCCGGCCCCACGCTCATGGGCTTCGCCGATGTAGCCGCCTATGCGGTGGTGCTGGCCCATATCGGCCCGGTGGGGATGACGGTGACCAACACGCTGGCCATCACCTTTCTGCGCGCCTGCCGGCTGGAGCGCGTCATCGCCGATGCGCGGCTGCTCAAGCTCGGGCGCCGGCTGGCCACGGTGGAGGTGCGGATGTGGCAGGAGGCGGAGGACCGCCTAGTGGCGCATGCCACCATCGGCTACGCCATCCCCTGAGAGCTGTTACGACAAAACCCTGAAAATCGCCGCGCATAGGCGCGAGAGCTCATCCGGGCTGATGGTGAAGGCCGGGGTGAGGTAGAGGATATTCCGGAACGGGCGAATCCACACGCCTTGGGCCACCAGCGCCATGCGCAACGCCGCCGGGTTGGCGATTTCCGCCAGCTCCACCACGCCGATGGCGCCCAGCACCCGCACATCCACCACGCCAGGCAGGGCGCGGCAGAGCGCCAGCTCATGCGCCATCTGCGCCGAGATGGCGGCCACCTGCGCCAGCCTGGGTTCGCGCTCGAACAGATCCAGCGACGCATTGGCCGCCGCGCAACCCAGGGCATTGGCCATATAGGTCGGCCCGTGCATCAGCGCGGTTGCCGGGCTGGCGGAGAGAAACGCCTCGAAGAGCGCATCGGTGGCGATGGTCGCGGCCAGCGGCAGGGTGCCGCCGGTCAGCGCCTTGGAGAGGGTGATGATATCCGGCGCCACGCCGGCCTGCTCGAAGGCGAACATCGTGCCCGTGCGGCCGAAGCCGGTGAATATCTCATCGAAGATCAGCGTCAGCCCATGGGCATCGGCGGCGCGGCGCAGATGGCGCAGCACCTGCGGCGGGTGCAGCACCATGCCGCCCGCGCCTTGCACCAGCGGCTCCACAATGATCCCCGCCAGCGTATGCGCGTTGGCTTCCAGGAAGGCATCAAACGCCGCCGTGCTTGCGCCGTCACGCGGCAGGGGGATGACGGGGTGCTCGGGCAGCAGCCCGGTGAACATGGCGTGCATGCCCTCCTCGGGGTCGCAGATCGCCATCGTGCCGAAGGTGTCGCCGTGGTAGCCGCCGGTGAAGGCCAGAATCTTCGTGCGCCCGCGCTCGCCCCGGTTGAGGCGCGACTGCACCGCGATCTTGATTGCGACTTCCACCGCGACAGAGCCGGAATCGGTGAAGAACACGCGGTTCAATGGCGCGGGCAGCAGCGCGGCCAGGCGGGTGGAGAGACGGTAGGCCGGCTCATGCGCCAGCCCGCCGAACATGACATGCGGCACGCGCGCCAGCTGCGCGGCCACCGCCTGCGCGATATGCGGGTGGTTATAGCCGTGGCAGGCCGTCCACCAGGAGGCGATGCCGTCGATCAGCACGCGCCCGTCCTCCAGATGGATGCCGCTGCCCTCGGTACGGGCGACCGGCAGCGGCAGCGGCGCCGTCTGCATCTGCGCATACGGCAGCCAGACGTGCCGCCAGCCTTCTTCCAGCCAGTTACTCATTTTTGGCGCTTAGCCGCCCCACCAGCCCCACGCGCATTATTTTTTTGGCGCGTGGCCGCCCCACCAGCCCCACGCGCATTATTCAGGCCGTATCCCCAGCTTGGCGAATAGCGCCTCGTCATGGTTCACGGTGGCGTTTTTCGTGGTCAGCAGCTTCTCGCCGTGGAAGATCGAGTTCGCCCCGGCCAGGAAGCACAATGCCTGCGCCTCGTCGCTCATCGCCTCGCGCCCGGCCGAGAGCCGCACATAGCTCTTGGGCATGGTGATGCGCGCGGCCGCGACGACACGCACGAAGTCGATCGCGTCGATTGGCGCGGATTTGGCCAGCGGCGTGCCCTCCACCGCCACCAGCGCGTTGATCGGCACCGATTCCGGCGGCACCGGCAGGTTCGCCAGCGTGGCGATCAGCCCGGCGCGGTCGCTCTCATCCTCGCCCATGCCGACAATCCCGCCGCAGCAGACGTTGATCCCCGCGTCGCGCACATTCGCCAGCGTATCCAGCCGGTCCTGATAGGTGCGGGTGGTGATCACCTTGCCGTAATACTCGGGCGAGGTGTCCAGGTTGTGGTTGTAGTAATCGAGCCCGGCATCCTTCAGCCGCGCGGTCTGCGGCGCGGTGAGCATGCCCAGGGTCACACAGGTTTCCAGCCCGAGCGCCTTCACGCCCTCGATCATATCGCACACATGCTCCAGATCATGGTCCTTCGGGCCGCGCCAGGCAGCGCCCATGCAGAACCTTGCGGCCCCCTTCTCCTTGGCCGCGCGCGCCTCGGCCAGAACAGCCTCCACCGCCATCAGCCGGGACGCCTTGGTTCCCGTGTCCGCCCCCGCCGCCTGCGGGCAATAGCCGCAATCCTCCGGGCAGCCGCCGGTCTTGATGGAGAGAAGGGTGGAAATCTGCACCCGCTGCGGGTCAAAATTCTCGCGGTGCACGCTCTGCGCGCGATAGATCAGCTCGGGAAAAGGCAGCGCCAGCAAGGCGGCAACATCCTCACGGCGCCAGCGTAGGTTTGTGACAATATGGCTGTCGGGCAAAAGCGGTCTCCTAACTGATTGCCTTGGAGGTTAAACCCATGCTTCAAAGGAGGAAAGAGTGGAACTATGGTCAGCTATTTTATTACCTCTACCGGCACGGACATAGGCAAGACCTATGTGACGGCGGGTATTCTCCGGGCGGCGCGGCGCAGCAGAAAGGCCGCAAGCGCGATCAAGCCTTTGCTGACCGGTTTTTCCTTTGACAACGCCGCGCATTCGGACAGCGCCGTTTTGCTCGCCGCGATGGGCAAGGCCGTCTCACGGCAGAATATCGAGACCATCTCCCCCTGGCGGTTTAGCGCGCCGCTCTCGCCCGACATGGCGGCCGCGCGCGAAGGGCGGCGGGTCGATTTTGCCATGCTCACCAGATTCTGCCAGGTGGCCATCACCGCCGCGCCGGGCACCTTGCTGATCGAGGGGGTCGGCGGGGTTGCCGTGCCGCTGGATGAAAGCAAGCTGGTGTCTGATTGGATTTCAGCCCTTCGCATCCCGGCGATCCTGGTGGCCGGCACTTATCTCGGCACCATCAGCCATACCATCAACGCCGTGGATTTCCTGGCCTTCCGGGGGATCACTGTCGCCGCCGTGGTGTTGAACGAAAGCGAGGCACCTGCGGTCAGCCTGGAAGAGACCGCCGCCACGCTGCGCCGCTTCATCAAACCGCCGATTTACATGATCCCGCGCGGCCAGAACGAGCAGCCGTTCCAAGACCTGGCCGGCAGCCTGCTGGACCTTACCTACGCAGGGCCATCTTGATCGGCCCGTGCGCGCGGCCGTGGGTGAACTGGTCCACCACCGGATCGGTGCTGGTCAATAATTCGTCCGCCGCGCCGGTCCAGCACACGCGGCCTTCATAGAGCATCGCCGCCCGGTCACCGATGCGCTGGGCGCTGGCCATGTCATGCGTGATGGCAATCGAGGTGCTGCCGAGGCGCTTGACGCAATCAACGATCAGCTCGTCGATCACCGCGCCCATGATCGGGTCCAGCCCGGTGGTCGGCTCATCGAAGAACATGATCGCCGGTTCGGAGGCGATGGCGCGCGCCAGCGCCACGCGCTTTTGCATGCCGCCCGAAAGCTCCGATGGCGAGAGGGCGGCGACATTATCAGCCAGGCCAACCTGCGCCAGAACCTCGATCGCTTTGTCACGCGCGGCGGAACGGCGGATCTTGTTCTGCGCCAGCAGGCCGAAGGTGACATTTTCCCAGACCGGCAGGCTATCAAACAGCGCGCCGTTCTGGAACAGCATGCCGATCTGGGCGCGCAGCTCGCGGGCCCGGCCGCGCGAGGCTTTCAGCACATCCTCGCCGTCGATCTCGATGACCCCGGAATCGGGTGTCACCAGCCCGATGATGGATTTGATCAGCACCGATTTGCCCGAACCCGAGCCGCCGATGACGACCATGCCGGTCCCCGGCATCACGTCAAGGTCGATGCCGTCGAGCACTTTTTTGTCGCCAAAAGCCTTTTTCAGCCCCCGGATGCGGATTTTCGGCTGGGTCATTTAACGAACAACACCTGGGTGAGAATATAATCCAGCGCCAGGATGAGGATCGAGGCGGTGACCACGGCCGAAGTTGTCGCGCCACCCACGCCCTGCGCCCCGCCCTTGGAGCGGTAGCCGTTGAAGCAGCCCATGAGCGAGATGATGAAGCCGAAAACCGCGGCCTTGATGAGGCCGGAGACCACATCCTCGACCTGCAGGTGCGAGAAGGTGCTGATGAGATACGTCCCCGGCGTGAAGCCCAGCTTCTCGGTGGAGACCAGGAACCCGCCCATCACGCCCAGAATATCGGCAATGCCCACCAGCAGCGGCAGGGCTATAACGCCGGCCAGCAGCCGGGGAGCGACCAGATACTTCATCGGGTCGGTGGACAGGGTGGAGAGCGCGTCGATCTGGTCGGTCACCCGCATGGTGCCAAGCTCGGCCGCCATCGCGGCGCCCGCACGCCCGGAGACCATAAGCCCGGCCAGCACCGGCCCCAGCTCACGCGTGACCGAGAGCACGACGATGCTGGCAATCGCGCTCTCCGCGTTGAAGCGTGAAAACCCGGTGTAGGACTGCAAGGCCAGCACCATGCCGGTGAACAGCGCGGTGAGCGCCACCACGGGCAGCGAGTAGAAGCCGATTTCCATGAGGCTGCGCCAGATGAGCCGGGGATAATACGGCGGACGGAATATATGCGAGACGCCCGAGATCGCGAAAATCCCCAGCTCGCCCACGAATTCGACCGTGCCCAGCACCAGCGCGCCAAGGGCTGCGACCATGTTAAGGGGGAACTTCATGCGCCGATATACCGCCGCCGGTAACGGCGCCCCAGGGATGTGAGAATTTCATAGCCAGTGGTTCCCGCCTCGCGGGCCAGCTCATCGGGCCCATGCCCAGGCCCCAGCAGGCACAGCATGTCGCCGGGGGAGACTGGCAGGCCGGTCACGTCGAATGTTGTCAGGTCCATCGACACCCGGCCTACCAGGGGCACCGGGGTATCGTCAAAGCGCGCCGTCCCCGCGTTGGAGAGCGCGCGCAGATAACCATCGGCATAACCCACGCCGGCCGTGGCGATACGGCTGGGGCGCTTGGCCACCCAGGTGCCGCCATAACCCACGGCGCCGCCGGTCTCCACGTCATGAATTTGCAGAATCGGGGCGCTCAGGCGCACCACGGGGCGCATCGGGTTGGCGGCCTCCGGCGTGGGGTTCAGCCCGTACAGCCCCGCCCCCGGACGGGCGAGGCCGGAGGCGAAATCAGCCCCCAGGAACATGCCCGAGGTATTGGCGAAACTGGTTTTCACCCCTGGGAACTGACGCATGATCCCGGCAAAGGCCTGCGCCTGGCGCTGATTCACCGGCGCGCGCGGCTCCTCGGAGCTGGTGAGATGCGTGAGCACATACTCTATCCGCAGCCCTTGCAGCAGCGCCGCATCCTCACGCAGCGCCGAAAGCTCCGGCGCCGAAAGCCCGAGGCGCGCCATGCCGGTATCCACCTGGAGGATTACCGGCAGCACCGCGCCGCGCAACGCCGCCTCGGCGCGCCACCAGCCCAGCTCATGCAGAGAGCCCAGCACGGGGACGATACCCTGCGCGTAGCAATCGCCCGTCTCCTCGGGCCGCAGACCGTTGAGGGCCGCCAGCATCACACCGGGCAGCAGCGGGCGCAGGGCCACAGCCTCGGCCAGATGAGCCAGGAAAAAATGCCGGCACCCCGCCGCCAGCAGCTTTGGCGCCACCTGCGCGGCACCCAGCCCGTAAGCATCAGCCTTGATGACCCCCGCCGTGGCGCCGGTATGCATCGCCGCCAGCTTGCGCCAGTTCCAGGCCACCGCGGCGAGGTCGATTTCCAATAAGGCGGTCAAAACGCGGGCTTACTCATGCCGGGCTTACTCATGCACAGTGTCCAGATCAGCGAACCGGGTGAACTCACCCTCGAAGAACAGATCGATTTTGCCGGTGGGGCCATGACGCTGCTTGGCCAGGATCAGCTCGGCCTTCTGGTACACGTTCTGCATATCCGCCTTCCACTTCTCCATCGCCTCCTGATACTTGTCCTCTCGTTCAAAGGCGACGATTTTGGGCTCCTTCTGCTGCAGGTAATACTCATCGCGGTAGATGAACATCACCATGTCCGCATCCTGCTCGATGGAGCCCGATTCGCGCAGATCCGAGAGCTGGGGGCGTTTGTCATCGCGGCTCTCCACCGCGCGCGAGAGCTGGGAGAGCGCGATCACCGGCACGGCAAGCTCCTTGGCGATGGCTTTCAGCCCCTGGGTGATCTGCGAAATTTCCAGCACCCGGCTCTCCGGCCTGGTGCCCGCCGCCGGGCGCATCAGCTGCAAATAGTCCACAATCACCAGCCCGAGCCCGTTGGTGCGCTGCAGGCGGCGGCAACGCGTGCGCAGGGCGGAGAGGGTAATAGCCGGGGTGTCGTCGATGATGAGCGGGATGTCAGAGATTTCCCGGCTGACCTTCACGAAATTATCAAAATCACGCGCGGAGATTTCGCCGCGGCGGATTTTATCGGCCGAGACGCGCGCCTCCTCGGCGAGCAGACGAGTCGCCAACTGGTCGGCGCTCATTTCCAGCGAGAAGATCGCCACGCAGCCCTTGGCCATGGCGTTGGGATTATCGACCCGCGCATTGGCAAGCAGCGCCTTGGCCGCGCCGAAGGCGATTTTGGTCACCAGCGCGGTCTTGCCCATGCCAGGACGCCCGGCCAGGATGATGAGATCCGAGGGGTGCATGCCGCCTGTGCGCTTGTTCAGATCGCGCAGCCCGGTATCGAGCCCGGAGACCGACCCCTGGTTCTGGAAGGCTTTGGAGGCATTCTCGATCGCGGCGGCCAGAGCCTCCTTGAAGGTCAGCCCTTTGCCCTCGGCGCCGCCCTGCGTCGCCAGATTGAACAGCGTCTGCTCCGCCGCCTCGATCTGCATTGCGCCGTCCAGCTCCGGCTCGGCGCCGAATGCCCGGTTGACCACGACCTCGCCGATGTCAATGAGCTGACGGCGCAGCCAGGCATCGCGGATCAACCGCCCGTAATCCCCGGCGTTGATGATGCCCACCATGGCCGAGAGCAGCTGCGCCAGATAGGCTGTGCCGCCCACCTCATCGAGAATGCCGCTATGCTCGAACTCGCCGCGCAGGGTCACCGGATCGGCGATCTGCCCTGCCTCGCAGCGCCGCGCGATGGCCTGAAAAATCCGCCCGTGCACCGGATCGGCGAAATGCTCGTGCGAGAGAAACTCCGAAACCCGCTCATAGGCCTTGTTGTTGGCGAGCAGCGCGCCGAGCAGAGCCTGCTCGGCCTGGGTATTGCTGGGAGGCAACCGCTGGGAGAGGCCCAGCAGCGGAGTGTCGATGGAATTCATGATCTACATCATAGCCTGAACCGCTGAGTCGGGGCAGTGGATAGTCCTGTGGATGAACGTGTATAAGACGCAGGACAGGGGACACATCGATGGTGGTTGCAGCAATTCGGCATTTCGATCCGGCGCGCGTGTTCCATCCCGAATCGGTCAGCCTGAGCGGCAGCGCCACCGTGCTGGGGCGGCGCGTTCTGGCCAATCTGCGCGCCGGCGCGTTTACCGGCGGCATCGCCACCGAGGCCGATGCGATGCAGGGCGCCGACCTCGCCCTGGTTGCCGACGACGCGGCGGATGTTCCCGCTGCCCTGGCGCGGCACGCGGCGGCGGGCGCGCGCGGCGCCATCGTGCTCTCACAGGTTCCGGGCCTCTCCGCCATGGC
>JAJZCG010000005.1 GCA_021846225.1 Pseudomonadota bacterium
AAGATACGGTCCCACTGATCGTCGCGTAGAACCAACCGGTCAAGAACACCCAAGACTGCCTCCCAAATGGCAGTCTTGAATCACAAATCAAACCGAGCCGGAATCCCTAGAGTCCACAGAACCTAGGATGATAACCAAACCACATTCTGGGAATAATCTAAGGCCGCTATTGCTGGGCGGCACGGCCCTGCTGGGCGGATTGTTGATGTCAGGCGCGCCCGCCTGGGCATTCAATGTTTACAGCAATGGTGGCGGCACGGAAATCAGCCTCGATACGACGGCTGAATGGTCCGCCATATACCGCGTCAACAATCCGTCAGCCATTCTCACGAACAATATAAATGGTAATGATGGCGATCTGAATTTCCGTCATGGCATTGTCGACAACACGTTTGACCTGCTGCCAGTGCTTGACATCAAGGATGGAAATTACGGCGCGCATGTCAGCGGCGAGTTCTATCTGGATACGCCTTATCTCGGCACGACGCAGAACAACTCGCCCGCGACCTACAATCCCTACTCCACGCCGAGCAACAAGGATTTCACCAGCGCCACGCGCAACATCAACGGCCAGAACGCCGTTCTGCTGGACGCCTTCGTCTATGGCTCTACCTCCTTTGGACGGGGTGACCAGCAGACCCTCACCGTGAAGCTCGGCCGCCAGACGCTGCTCTGGGGCCAGAGTCTGTTCTTTGCGACCAACGGCATCTCCGCCGGCCAGGCGCCGATTGACGTCATCAAGGCGGAAAGCCTGCCCAACGCCCAGGCTCAGCAGATCTTCCTGCCGGTTGGCCAGGCGGTGGTCACTTATCAGCCGGACATGACCTACACGATCCAGGGTTTTTATCAGTTCGAGTGGCAGCCTGACACGTTCCAGGGCGTGGGCGCTTATTTCTCCAGCGCCGATATTCTCGACAAGGGCGGCCAACGCCTGATCGCGGGCAACAACTATCTGTATCGCACCAAGGATATTCGTCCGCCAATTGATAACGGGCAATTTGGTCTCTCGGTGCAGGCGACCTACGGCAATTATGACGTTGGCCTCTATGCCGAACGCTTCGACGCCAAGGCGCCCTCGCTTTACCTGACCGGCGTGCAACCCGGCCAGCCCGCCAACTCCGTTGGCAGTTATTATCTGGTTTATCCGCGCGATATTCAGCTCTTCGGCGCGGCATTGTCCACCACGGTTGGGCCGGTGAATGTGGCGGGTGAAATTTCGGGCCGCCGCAATATGCCTCTGGTCAGCGGCGCGGCCTTCACCGCAACCCCCGTGGGCCCGGCCAACGGCGGCGCGCTCTACGCCAAGGGCAGCACGATGGCGGCCCAGGCCTCGTTCATCTATGTCTCGCCCGGCCTTCCGCTCGACCCCGGCGGCATGACGATTGATGGCGAAGTTGCCATGAACCATGTGCTCTCGGTCGACTCCGGCGCCGCCGAACTCACCCCGCATCGCGATGCGACAGGCGCGGCCTTCGATATTGTGTTCTCGCCGACCTACTATGAGGTTCTGCCTAACCTGACACTTACCTTCCCGATCGGCTTCAAGTATAATTTCCTTGGCCGCTCACAGATCGACGCGACCATGAATCACGGCACGGGGACAATCAACTTTGGTGTAACGGGAACCTACCGTTCCGTTTGGACTGCGGGCATAACCTACCAGGAATATCTGGGGCGGCCCGATCCCAGCCTGAACCCGCTGGCGGATCGCGGTTATGTGGCCTTCAATATCCAGCGCACATTCTAACTAAAATATAAATGGCGAGGAACGACGCATGAAGAGAAGAACCTTTAATACCCTGATGACCAGCAGTGCCGGCGCGCTAGCCGCGGGCATGGCGGCGCCGAAAGCCGCCCGCGCGGCCGTGACGCCGGATATGGCGGCGCAGCTGAAAACGACGCTCACCCCCTTCGGCGCCGAGCGTGCCGGCAATGCCGATGGCTCGATCCCCGCCTGGACGGGCGGGCTGACCACGACGCCGGACGGCTGGACACCGGCTCAGCCGATGCCCGACATGTTCAAATCCGATGCCAAGGTCGTTTCGATCAACGCCAGCAACATGGCCCAGTATGAGGACAAGCTGTGCGAGAGCGTGAAGTTCATGATGAAAAAATGGCCGGAGTTCCGCATCGATGTGTATCCCACACATCGCACGGCCGCCGCGCCGCAATGGGTGTATGACAACACCTATCAGAATGCGCTGCGCACCAAGCCGGTTCCCGGCGGCTCGCGTCTCGGGTTTGTTGATGCCTATGGCGGCGTTCCCTTCCCGATCCCCGACCAGAGCGACCCGCTGGAAGCCGGGGCGCAGGTGATGTGGAACCACAACACCCGTTGGGAATCCTGCAATTATAACCGCATGATTTCATCATGGGTGGTCAGCCAGGGGCAGCTGACGCTGGCGCTGGGCTACCGTAACATCGAGACCAGCCCGTATTATCTGCCGGATGGAACGCTCGAGAATTACAACGGCTACATTCGCCAGTATCATGAGCATTTCTACTCCCCGGCGAATTTCAATGGCCAGGAGCTGATCGAGTGGCAGCCCACCAATACCACCAATCAGCCGATGCAGGTCTGGCAGTATCTGGCCGGGCAGGGGCGCGTGCGCAAGGCGCCGGAGCTGACGTATGACACACCGGCCTCCACGCTGGATGGCATCGGCGGTTACGACGAGTATTATGTGTTCTACGGCGCGCTCGATCGTTACGATTGGAAGCTGCTCGGCAAGCGCGAAGTTTATATCCCCTACAACAACAATGCCGTGTTCCTCTCCACGCCGGAGAATGCGCATCAGCCGCACTTCATGAATCCCGATATCGTGCGCTGGGAGCTGCATCGCGTATGGGTTGTTGAAGCCACCCTGCATGCGGGCGCGCGCAACGTGCTGCCGCGGCGCGTGTTCTATGTCGATGAAGACACCTGGCATGCCGTGCTTGGCGATGCTTACGATGCCCAGAACAATCTGTATCATCACCAGATCATGTTCATGGAGACGCGCCCCGATGTGCCCTCCACGGCCTATGGCAACTCGCTGGTCTATAACCTGCAGGCTGATGAATATGTCTCGGGCGGCGGCGCCTGGGATATGCCCGCGCCCTACAACGAGCCCGTGAGCTTCGCACCGCTGACGCCCAACACGTTCAATCCCCAGACCCTGGGTGCCCAGGACTCCTTCTAAGGCGCGCCTACCCCCGCGGCAGCCAGGGTTCCGATGGTTGCCGCGGGTTTGATATTCTGAAGATTGCAAAAGGAAGCCCGGCGTTGGTTCTCAAGATTTTCCTGCGTGTGTTGTTCAGTATTCTGTTGGCGGCGCCACCCGTCTTGGCGTTGGCCAGCACGGGAATCCGCAATCTTGATACTCCGGCGATCAAGCTGAAAGCGCCCGGCAAGATCGTCCTCATCGCGATCACCCGGGCTGGCAACCGGCTGGTGGCGGTTGGCGAGCATGGCGGCATTGTGTATTCGGACGATAACGGAACCAGCTGGACCCAGGCCAAGGTACCAGTTGATGTGACCATGACCTGCGTTGCCTTCGTTGATGCGCAGCACGGCTGGGCGGCCGGGCATTATGGCGTCATTTTGCATACGAACGACGGCGGCGTGACCTGGCAGGAGCAGTTGAACGGCCTGCAGGCGAATCAGCTGACCATGGACGCCGCAAAGCTGGCAACGGCCGATGACGGCCAAAGCCCGGGCGCGCCGCTGGCGATGCGCCGCGCGCAGTTTTTTGTTGCTGCCGGGCCGGACAAGCCGTTTTTCTCTATCCTGGCAATAAGTCCGCAGGATGCGATGGTGTTCGGCGCATACCGCATGGTCATGCGCACACAGGACGGCGGCAAGACCTGGCAGGACTGGTCCTTGCACATTGATGACCGGCTGAGCCATAATCTATACGATGCCGCAACCGATGGAAATTCGATCTTCATAGCCGCCGAGACGGGGCTTACCTTTGTCTCCACCGATGGCGGCGCAACTTTTCCCGAAACCACCCAGCCGGCCGATGCCAGCCTGTTTGCGGTATCGCCAACGGGTGACGGCGGAATTTTTGTTTGCGGTGTCGCGGGGCGGGCCGCGCTCAGTGACGATGGCGGGCAGGACTGGACGAAAATTTCAGTCGGCTCGAGCAGCAATCTGACAAGCGCGCATCTGCTGCCCTCCGGCGCTCTGGTGGTCACGGCTGAATCCGGGCGTGTGTTCATCAGCCACGACCATGGCCACAGCTTCACGCAGTTGCCGGATGCGCCGCCGATGTCAGTGTATGACATCGCGCAGGCCGCGGATGACGATCTCGTCGCGGCCGGGAGCGGCGGCGTTTCCATTATTCCCGCTAAATTTCTAAATAATTAAGGAATCTTGGCTTTGGCTTCTCACAACTCCAGTCCAGCGCCAGTCATTGCCGACATCGCCGATTTCGATCGTCAGTCAGGCTCCCTGCTTGAACGTTTACTGTTCAATAATCGCCCCGTGGTGTTGCTGCTCTGCCTGCTAACCACGCTGGCGCTTGGGTTTCAAATTCATAAGCTGAAGCTCAACGCAAGCTTCGAGAACATGATTCCGACGCACCAGCCTTTCATCGTGAATTTTCTCAAGCATTATAACGAGCTGCAATCCCAGGGCGATGCCATCGAGATTGCGGTAACGGCTGATCACGGCAGCATTATTTCCAAAAAATATCTGGCGACGCTGGAGCATATCAGCGACGAAGTTTATCTGCTGCCGGGGGTGGACCGTCCTTTCATGACCTCGCTCTGGACACCATCGACCCGCTGGCTCGCGGTCACGCCCGATGGGCTGGAAGGCGGACCCGTCATCGATGAGACATATGACGGATCACCAAAGGCGCTCGACATCGTGCGGCAGAACATTCAAAAAACCGGAAAAATCGGCCAGCTCGTCTCAAACGATTTCACCTCGAGCATGATCTATGTGCCGTTGATGGAAACCAACAACCTCACCGGCAAGCCGCTCAACTATGGCCAGCTCGCACGCGAGTTGAACGCCATCCGCGCGAAATATGCCGCGCAGGGCGTGAGGCTGCATATCGTCGGCTTCGCCATGGTCATGGGTGACATGATCAACGCGATCAACAAGGTTATGGTCTTTTTTCTGATTTCCATCGCCATCGCGACCATCGTGCTCTTCTGGTACACGCGCTGCGTGCGCTCAACGGCGCTGGTCGTCACCGCCTCTCTTGTCGCGGTAACCTGGCAGATGGGGCTTGTGCCTTTGATGGGCTTCAACCTGAATCCCTATTCCGTCCTTGTGCCGTTTTTGATCTTCGCAATCGGCATGAGCCACGGGGCGCAGAAAATGAACGGCGTGATGCAGGATATCGGGCGGGGCACGCATCCGCTCATCGCCGCGCGCTATACCTTCAGGCGGCTCTTTCTCGCGGGCCTTGCCGCGCTGGTCTGCGATGCCGCCAGCTTCGCGGTGCTGATGACGATCCGCATCGAAGCTATCCGCGAACTGGCGCTGATTGCCTCCGTTGGCGTCGCGATCCTCATTTTCACCAATCTGATCATGCTGCCGATGCTGCTGAGCTATACCGGCGTCAGCCGGGCCGCCGCTCTTCGCAGCCTGCGCAGCGAGGGCGCGGCAGGGCGGGTGAAGCATCCGCTCTGGAATTTCCTGGATCATTTCACACGCCGCCGCTGGGCTACCGTGGCACTGGTGTGCGCCGTCGCGCTTGGCGCGGGCGGCTGGGCCATCGGGCGCCATGTGCAGGTTGGCGATCTGGATCAGGGCGCGCCGGAACTTCGCGCGAACTCGCAGTATAACCGCGACAACGCCTACATCCTTTCGCATTATTCAACCGGTTCGGACACGCTGGTCGTGATGGTTGATACCCAGCCCTACCAATGCAGCAACTTCAAAACGGTCAACACGCTCAACGCGTTGGAATGGCGCCTGGATCAACTGCCGCAGGTGCAGTCCACCAGCTCAATCGGCTCGTTCGCGCAGATGGCGACCATGCTGATGACAGAGAATTCGCCCAAATGGTACGCGATCGTACGCAACCAGGCCTCGATTGACGATTTCGCGCAATTCGTGCCGCGCGCGCTGGAAAACTTCGGCTGCTCGTTCCTGCCGCTGTATGTCAACCTCAATGACCATAAGGCAGCAACGCTAACGAGCGTGATCGATGCGGTTCAGACATTCATTAATAATCCGAAGAACCAGAGCCAGAATTTCAAAATAACTCTCGCCGGAGGCAACGCCGGCATCGCGGCCGCGACCAACATCGTAATCGAGCAGGCGAACAGCCAGATGCTTTATCTGGTCTACGCGACGGTGATTCTCTTCTGCTTCATTGCCTTCCGCTCCTGGCGCGCCGTGCTGTGCGCGGTTCTGCCGCTTATGCTCACCTCCACGCTCGCACAGGCGTTGATGGTGGTGCTGCACATCGGCATCAAGGTGGCGACGCTACCGGTGATCGCTCTGGGTGTTGGCATCGGCGTGGATTACGCGCTCTACGTTCTCTCCATTGTCCTCAAACAACTGCGCGACGGCGCGAGTCTGTCGGACGCCTATCATCAGACCCTGCTTTTCACCGGAAAAGTCGTTCTGCTCACGGGCTTCACGCTGGCGGCCGGCGTCGTCACCTGGGTTTTCGCGCCGATCAAATTTCAGGCGGACATGGGGCTTCTGCTGGCCTTCATGTTCCTGTGGAATATGCTGGGGGCGATGATTTTGCTGCCCGCGCTGGCCTACTTCCTGCTGCCGCCACGCCTTTTCGTAACTCATGACGACAAGAAAGCCGAGCAGACCGTATCTGAGACGATGCCCTCCAACTCCATGCTGATGAGCCAGTAAAACACATGTCACCACAGGAAATTATTTTTCGTTTTTATGATCTCGTCGTTAAAGGCGATATTGCCGGGGCGGAGGCGCTGGTCCACCCTGATTTCCACGGCGAGGAGGCGGCGAGCCTGCCCTATGCGGGCACCTACAAGGGGCTGGAAGGCTGGCGCCGCCTGCTCGCCAACGTCGGTTCGGTTTTTACCGAGTTCATGCCAACGGTTGAATATGCGCTCACCGATGAAACCGGGACGCGCGTGATTGTCATGGTCGGGCTTACCGGCCGCTCGATTGCGACCAGCGAGCGTTTTGAGACCAGCATGCTGGAGCTCTGGGAACTTCGCGACGGGCTCATCAGCCTTGTGCGGCCGTATTATTGGGATACGCATTTGCTGCGGCGGGTGTCGGGAATGGAGGGCTGATCATGGAAAACAATAAGCAGATTCTGAAAAGATTTATCGTCGCGGCGCAGAGTCTCGATGACAAAACGGTGGCGGCGCTGATGCATCCCGCCTTCGTGGTGCATGAGGCAGCGGGCCTGCCCTATGCGGGTGAATATCGTGGTCTTGCGGGCTGGCAAAAGCTTTTTTCAACCGTCACCGGCATCTGGCGGGATGTGTCGATCAAGACCGAGATGTACATGGGCGCCGATGACGCCGAAGATTTCGCGATATTGATGATTTTGTCGGGAAAATCCCCGGATGGCCGGGAGGATTTCCAGACCCGCATCCTGGAGCATTGGCGCTTGCAGGACGGAAAGGTGATCGAGGTTTGGCCGCATTACTGGGATACGCACGCGATGCGCGTTTTGTATGAAAAGGGCCAGCCGGGCGCTTGAGGAAGTTCGGCGCCGGGTCGCGGCGCCGATTTTAATCTACGCTTGCGGCGCCATGAATGCCGCGGAAATTTCAGAAGCCCGTGGATTGCGCCGCAGCGTCAACCCGCCATTCACCTGCAAATTCTGCCCGGTCATGAAGCAGCCATCCTGCGAGAGCCACACGGCGGCATCGGCGATGTCTTCCTTCGTGCCGACACGGCCAAGCGGATATTCCCGTTCAAAGCAGGCAACGACAGCGGGTTTTGCGAAAGCAGCTTCCGTCATCGGCGTATCCATCAGCCCCGGGGAGATGGAGTTGGCGCGAATGCCCTTTTCACCAAACTCATTGGCGATGCATCTGATGACATGGTCGGTGCCGGCTTTCGTTCCCATATAAGCGGCGTGATTATCAAGCATGATGGTGGCTGTGGCCGATGAGATCTGAATGATCGAGCCGCCCTTCGTCATATGCGGAATCACCGCCTGGTAGAAATAATAGGGGCCGATGAACTGCAGCGCGGTCATTTTCGTAAGCTCTTCCTCGGTGGTTTCGAGGAAGGGCACCAGCAGGCCCCAGCCGGTGGTGTTGATGGCGATGTCCACACGGCCATATTCTGCCTGGGCGAAGGCGGCCAGCGCCTCGCAGTCAGACTTCACGGTGATGTCGCATGGCTTATAGGCGCAGCCGTTATCTTTCGCGAACCTGGCGAGTTCGTCCTCGCGCCGGCCGGAGACGGCGACATTCGCCCCCTCGGCGAGAAAGCGTTTTGCCAGTGTCTGGCCGAGATTCCCCTTTGCGCTTGCTCCCAGGATGATCGCGGTTTTGCCGTCGAGTTGCTTCATGGTGTTTCCTTTCGTTATGCGGCATTTGCTTGATATACGAAAACACGGTTTTAATATATGCAAAAATTAGTTTATTATATACCGCAACGGCAAAATTTTATGAAACTGGGCGCGTCTATGCGCGCCGGGAATAGATCGTGATGATGCTTTCGCATTCCGCGATCAGCCGGTGGGCGCGCTCCACCGCCTGGGCATGCGCTGCCTCGGCGCTTTGCCCCGCAATGGGGGGGTGTGTTTTCTGGGCAAGGCTTTTTAACTGTTCCTTCAATATCGCGCGAATCTTGATCCAGTCGGCTTCCAGGGCTTCATTCAGGTCCATGGCATAGATCCTCAATTTGCACTCATCGCTGGTTGAGGCGGCCTTGCCGCGCGGACAAGCGCCCCAGGGGCATGATATAGCCATGGCCTGAGCCGCGCCACGCTTCTTTCGGGCTGCTGCCGCGCGCCGATATTTGACATCTGCGGCGCGGCATAGTTTGCTGCGCGCACCGAGGGGTGTTCCGTGAAGGAACTGAGACGTCGCTTTGGGATATGTCCCGCCGCGATAAACCCTTTGAACCTGATCCGGATCATACCGGCGGAGGGACGGGGTTTGCAGCTTGCCTTTGCACCCGCTCTCTGTTTTTTTGGAGGGCGTGCCGCGTGACCATTCAGCAGAAGCTACATGAAGTGACCACCGGGCCGATCATCGGCTCGAACAAAATCTATTCCGCGCCTCAGCAAAGGCCCGATATTCTGGTGCCGTTCCGCGAAATCGCGCTGCACCCGAGCGCCAACGAGCCGCCGTTGCGGCTCTACGACACCTCCGGCCCCTATACTGAAGATGCGGCAAAAATTGACCTGACGGCAGGCCTGCCCAAACCCCGCGCCGGATGGATTGCCGCACGCGGCTATGCCGCCGCCGCCGGGCGGGAGGTGAAGCCCGAGGACAATGGTTTTACCCCCGTTGACCGGCTGGTGCCGCTCTGCCCGGCGCCGCACCGGATTCATGTGGCGCGCGATAGCCAGACGGTCACGCAATATGAATTCGCGCGCGCAGGGATCGTCACCGAGGAGATGATCTATGTCGCGCACCGGGAAAATCTCGGGCGCTACGCCGCGCATGAGCAGGCGGCGGCGGCGGCGCGCTCACGCAGGCGCAAGAATGCCTCGGGCGAGAAGAAGAACTGGGTGATGGCGCGGTCTGCCCCGGCGTCAATCTTGGCCTTGAGGTTGTCGAGGTCGGCCTGGATGCTGAGGGATTCCGGATGGCATTCAGGATAGGCCGCAACCGAAATCTCAAACGGGGCAACGGCTTTCAGCCCCGCGGTCAGCTCCGTGGCGTTGGCAAAGCCCTCCGGGTGCGGGGTGAAGCGCTGGCCCGCCTGCGGCGGGTCGCCGCGCAGGGCGACGATGTGGCGGATTCCCGCTGCCCAGTAGCTCTGCGCGATCTCCAGCACCTCGCGCTTGCTGGCCCCCACGCAGGTGAGATGCGCCGCCGCCGGAATCGGGGTTTCATGCGCGATTCGGGTAACCGTGGCATGGGTGCGCTCGCGCGTGGAGCCATCCGCGCCATAGGTCACGGAGACAAAACGCGGGCCGAGCGGCGCCAAGCTTTGTACGGTCTCCCATAAGGCGGCATCCATTTTATCGGTTTTTGGCGGGAAAAACTCGAAGGAAACCTCGATGTCCCCCGCGGCGTGAGCAAAAGCAGGGGCGTCCTGGCGCATCGGAGAGAGCGAATTCATGCGGCAATGTCTTTCATATCAGCCAGGGCGGGGCGCTGGCCCAGCCAGAGTTTCACGGTTAATTCGCCACCCGCGAGCGGCTGGGGCGGCATGGTCTCAAGTCCAGCGCCGGCGAACCAACCGGCGATCTGCGCATCGGTGAAGCCCAGCCTGGCGTGCGCGTGGCGGGTGCGCAGCTCCTCTTTCTCGTGCGGGCCAAAATCCACCACCAGCAGCCGCCCGCCGGGGGCGAGCAGGCGCGCGGCCTCGGCAACCGCCGTTTCGGGCTGCTGGGCGTAGTGCAGCACCTGGTGGATGATCACGGTATCGGCGCAGGCGCCCGGCAGCGGCAGGGCATGAAAATCCCCCTGGCGCAGTTCCGCTCGTTCCAGCCCGGCGCGGGCCAGCTTGGCACGGGCGAGGCGCAGCATCTCGGGGCTGCGGTCTATCCCGATGACGCTGCGCGCCGTCTCCCCGAAAAGCTCGATCATCCGCCCGGTGCCGGTGCCGATATCAACCAGCCGGCCGATGGGCGCGGCGCTCAGCGTGGCGCGGATCGCCGCTTCAACCTGGCTCTCCGCCACATGCAGGGAGCGCATTTCGTCCCATTCGGCGGCATGGGCGTTGAAATATTCCGCCGCGGCGCGGGCGCGCTCGCCCCGCACGGCGGCGAGGCGGGCCATATCCGCAACCGCCCGGTCATCGCCCGCTTCCAGCCCGCTCCAGTTGTCGATGGCCGCCAGCAATGGCGCCATCCGCGCCGCATCGCCCAGGCTGAGAAAAACCCAGCTCCCCTCCTTGCGCCGCCGCGCGATCCCGGCATCGGCCAGGATTTTCACATGCCGCGAGACGCGTGGCTGGCTCTGCCCCAGCACCTGCGCAAGCTCACCGATGGAAAGTTCCATCGCCCGCAGCAGGGCCAGCATCCGCAGCCGCGTGGGGTCGGCCAGGGCACGGAAAATTTCAAGCGCATCGTTCATTGTAGTTACAGATATAAAGATATGCTTATGTCTTTGTCAACGCGTTCAGGCGCCGCTCCGCCTTGGCGGCCGCGTGGCGGTTTTATAGAGGCGCCACACCACGTCCCGAGCAGCGCCGTGCCGCCAATTATTATAAAACCGTTGGGATTGGCGGCTTGCTGGTTTTAGTTTTGGCGCGAATTTCCTGGCCGGGCCGCGATTTTACTTGGTTTGAAAGAGATATTGCGATCTCAGCGCGGTGGTGACGGCGGCATTACCATTTTTTTAGCAGGTTTCGCGGCCCTGGCCACGCCGGTTTTATGCGTTTACAAATTCGGTCAGCGGAATACTGAAGGGTAAACTGGCGTGATCAACCTGCATGGATAAAACCCTGAAGCCGCGCCGGCTCTACAGTGCCGTTCTTTGCGCCGTGCTGGCCGCCCTCGCGGGTGGCGCCGCGCTGGCCGCTCCCGCCAGCGTGGACTGGGTGGCAGCGCAATCGGCGCCGCAGACACCCGAAATTTCAGCCTTCGCCAGTGAGCAGCCGGGCGGGGTTTTCACGGTCACCTCCGTTCAGCCCGGGGTTGTTTCCGGGCTTGCCGTGCTGCCCGGCCAGAGGGTCGCGCCGGGGCAGGTCATCGCCCGGCTGGGTGGCCCGCAGGTTGCCGCCGCCCTGGCCCAGGCGCAAGGCGCGCTGGTGGATGCCACGGCCGCGCGGGATGCGGCGGCCATATCCCTGGCGGCGGAACAGCAGAAGCTGCAACAGCACCTCTCCACCCGCCAGCTGGTCGCGCAGGCCAGGGCCGCGCTCGCCATCGCAACGGCGCGCCGCGCAACGGCGGCGGCGGATTTAACGGCGCTGCGGCACGCGGTGGTTTTGCGCAGCCCGCTGGCGGGCGTGGTGCAGAGCGTACCGGCCGTCAGCGGTGGGTTTCTGGCGGCGGGGCAGGTTGCCGCCACCATACAGCCCGCAGCGGGCAACTGGCTCCGCGCCGTGTTCTACAACGCCGCCGCGGCGGATATCGCCCCCGGCGCGACCGGCATGTTCACGCCCGGCAGCGGCGGCGCCCCGGTGCCGGTGCGCGTGCGTGGCGCGCTCGGCACGGCGCAGGCCGATGGCGGCCAGCCGGTGGCCTTAACGCCGGGCAGCTCCCTGGCGCCGGGCGTGTTCGGCACGGTCACGCTCACCCTGCCTGCGCGCATGGCGGCGATGGTGCCCTCCAGCGCCCTGATCCTCGACAAAGGCCAATGGTGGGTGATGCGGCACACCGCGCAGGGGGATCGTCCGGTCCGGGTTGTGCCGGGTCCGGCGCAAGGCGATGACACGGTGATAAAATCCGGCGTGCAGCCGGGCTGGGATGTGGTCGTGGTGAACGCGTATCTGCTCTACCATCGCGGCATCGCCGCCTTGTATCAGCCGCCTGATTAGCGCCGCGCCCATGATGTCTTCACTCAGCCGCGTTTTTCTGCGGCCCGCCTTGTGGATTTTGCTGTACGGCGGGATGATCGGCTACGGCGTTTACGCGCTGGTGAACATTCCGGTCGAGGTTCTGCCGGCGTTCAATTTTCCGGCGGTCAGCGTCATCACGCATCTGCCGGGCACCACGGCCACCACCATGGAAACCCTGGTTGCGACCCCGCTTGAGGGCCAGCTGCTCGGCCTGCCGGACGTAACACAGGTGCGCTCGGCCATCGGCGATGGGGTGGTTGAAACCGATTTGCGCTTCCGCGCGGGGACCGACCCCAACGCCGATCTCCAGGCCGTCAACGGCGCGATCGACCGGGTGCGCGCCAGCCTGCCGCCCGCCGCCAAGCCTTTGTCCGAGATCATGGGCAATGCGATCAACGAGGTGGCTGATTACGCGCTGCAAATCCCCGCCGGGGTGCCCCATGAGGAGGTTGCCCGCGTGGTCGCCGCCACCATCGTCCCCGCCTTGCGCGCGATACCGGGCGTGCAGCTGGTTGATAGCGCCGGCATCGGCGATGCGGCGCTCTGGGTGCAGCCAAACCCCGGCGCCCTTCGCCAGGCGCATATCCCGGTGAGCGCGCTCACCGCCGCGCTGGCCGGGCAGGTGAGCCTGGCGCCCGGCGGGTATCTCACGCTCGGGCATCAGGACTCGTTGATCGAGCTGCACAACCTGCCCACGCGCATTGCCGATTTAAACGCAACGCCGGTCGCCGGGCCAAACGGGCCGGTGGCGCTGGGCAGCCTGGCGCGCATCATCCATGCCACGCTGCCCACCCATCAGCGCGAATTGCTCGACGGCCAGCCAAGCATCGCGCTGACGATTTTCAAGCAGCAAGGCGCCTCCACTTTGCCGGTCACGCAAGCCATCGCCCGCAGGCTGGCGGCGTTGCGCGGCCAGCTGCCGCCCGGCGTGCGGTTCATCCGCATTTATGACCAAGGGCATCTGGTGCATGCGGTGGGGGCGGATCTGCGGCGCAACCTCATCATCGGCGGCGTGCTGGCGATTGCGGTGATGCTCTTCGTGCTGGGCGCGCGCAGCGGCGCGTGGCTGCTGGCGTTGAGCATCCCGGTCTCGCTGCTGCTGGGCATTGCCGGGCTGTATGCCGCCGGGCAGAGCCTTAATCTGATGACGCTGGGCGCGATCACCGTGGCGCTGGGGCTGGTGGCCGATGACGCGATCATCGTGCTGGAGAGCATCTGCCACCGCTGGGAGGCGGGCGATGCCCCCGCCGCCGGTGTGTTGCGCGGCCTGCGCGACATCGCGGCGCCGGACATCATCGGCACGCTCACCACCATCCTGGTGTTCGTCCCCTTGCTGTTCACCGGCGGGCTGGCCGGGCTGTTTTTCATCCCCTTCGCTTTGGGCATGGTGTTCTCCCTGCTGGCCTCGCTGCTGGTCTCGCTCACGCTCATCCCGCTCGGCCTCAGCCTGGTGCGCCATGGCGGGGCCATCCCGCGGCCCTCGCGGCGCAGCGAGCAACTCCTGGCCGCATTGCGGCGCCACAACCGCCGCCTGTTCAACTTCGTGCTGCGCCACCCGCGCTGGAGCATCGGCGGCTGTTTCGTGCTGCTGCTGCTCAGCCTGGCGGCGATGAGCCTGGTCTCGGTGAACATTCTCCCCTTGCCGAACGAGGGCGTGCTGCTGGAATCCTTCACCCTGCCGCCCGGCACCGCGCTGCTGGACACGCAGGCGGCGGTCAATTCAATCGTCACCCGCATCAATGCCGACCCCGCGGTGGCCCACAGCCTGGCGCGCATCGGTTCGGCCGCGGGCAGCAACTACACCGAGCCCGCCTACGCCGGAGAGATCGAGATTCTGCTGAAACCCGGCGCCGGGGCGAACAGCCTGGATGCGATTGCCGCCCGGATTCTGGCCGCGAGCCAGACCCCTTCGGTGCAGCTCGGGGTGGACACGCCGACAGTCGAGCGCCTGGGCGAGAGCCTCTCGGGCCTGCCGCAACCTTTTGAAATCCAGTTGTACGGCACGCAATTCGCTGAGATGACCACGCTGGCGAATGAGATCACCGCCCGGCTGGACAAGGTGAACGGCCTCTCCGGCGTGTTCAATAACGACGGCTACCCCGAAACGCAGATCAACGTGCAGCCGCGCCCCGCCGCCCTGGCCGCGGCCGGCCTCACGCCCGCGCAGTTGAGCCACGAGCTGGCTGCCCTGCTGGCCGGGCAGGTGGTGGCGCGCGTGCCGGATGGCAACGTCGCACTGCCGGTTTATATCCGCCTGCCCGATCCGGCGGCATTTTCCCTCGATGACCTGGCCGCCCTGCCTGTTGGCAACCAGAGCGGCACGCCGCTCGGCCAGCTCGCCAGCATCAGCCTCGTCACCAGCCCCAACCAGTTCCACCATATCGACGGGGCGCGCGCCTTCGATATTCTGGCAACCCCCACCACCGCGCCGGGGAGCGCCATCGCCGCCGCCAAACGGGCGCTGGCCAGCCTGAAGCTGCCGCCTGACTACCGCATCGCCTTTGGCGGGTTGTACCCCATGCTGGAGAGGGCCGTTCTCGGCCTGGGCATCGCATCGCTTGCCGCGGTCATCCTCATGGCCGGCGTGCTGGTGCTGCGCTTTGGCGGCCGGCGCGCGCCGGGATTGCTGATGATGCAGATTCCCCTGGCGATGACCGGCGGCGCGCTGGCCCTGGCGGCCAGCGGGCTGGGGCTGAACGGCATCGGCCTGGTCGGCTTCCTCACCCTGGTGGGGGTCAGCCTGAACCACGGCATCGTGCTGCTTGACCGCGCCCAGCAAAACGAGAACGCCGGGCTGGCCCCGGCGCAGGCCATGGAGGAAGCGCTGAATGTGCGCTTCCGCCCGATTTTCCTCACCACCGTCGTCGCCGTGCTGGGCATGCTGCCCACCGCTCTGGGGTTTGGCGCGGGCGCCGCGCCCGAGCAGGGGCTGGCCATCGTCATCGCGGGCGGCATCGTCTGGAGCGCGCTGCTCAGCACCAACCTGATCCCGGCATTATACATTCGCTACCGCGGCAAATAAGCGCCGGGCATGGCCGGTTTTTACACCGGCCATCTCTCAACGGCTTCGCTCAGGCGTGGCGCAGCGCGTATTCCAGGGTATCGAGCGCCTCGGCGAACACGCTGTCCTGGATCGTCAGCGGGTAGAGGAAGCGGATGACATTGTTGTAAACGCCGCAGACCAGCAGAATCAGCCCGCGCTGCTGCGCGATGGCCTGCACCTTTTTCACGAACGCCGCCTGCGGCTCGCCATCCTTGGGGTTGATGAACTCGGCCGCCACCATGCTGCCGGGCCCGCGCACATCGGCGATGAAGGGCACCGCCTCGCGCAACGTGTTCAGCCGGGCTTTCAGCCGCTCGCCCAGCACCGTGGCGCGCTGCTCCAGCTTCTCATCCTCGATGATCTCGAGCACCGCATGCGCCGCGGCCACGGCCAGCGGATTGCCCGCATAGGTGCCGCCCAGCCCGCCGGGGGCAGCGGCATCCATCAGCTCGGCCCGGCCCACCACACCGGCCAGCGGCAACCCGGCGGCGATGCTCTTGGCGAAGGTGAGCAGGTCGATGCTGACATCATGCTGCGCGGAGGCGAAGAACGTGCCGGTGCGCGCCGCGCCGCACTGGATTTCATCGGCGATCAACAGAATACCGTGCTCATCGGCAATCTCGCGCAGGCCGCGGATAAACGCCACCGGCGCCGGGTAGAACCCGCCTTCGCCCTGCACCGGCTCATAGATGAACGCGGCGATGCGCTTGGGGTCGATGTCGCTCTTGAACAACCGGCGGACATGCGCCAGCGAATCCTCGATGCTGACCCCATGCAGCGGGTTGGGGAAGGGCGCGTGGAAGACATCGCCCGGCATTGCGCCGAAGCCGGTCTTGTAGGGAACCACCTTGCCGGTCAGCGCCATGCCGAGCAGCGTGCGGCCGTGGAAGGCGCCGTCGAACGCGATGACGCCCGAACGCCCGGTCGCCGCGCGGGCGATCTTAACGGCGTTTTCCACCGCCTCGGCGCCGGTGGTCACCAGCATGGTCTTCTTGGCCCCGGCCCCCGGCGCGCGGCGGTTCATCTGCTCAGCGAGCGAGACATACCCCGCATAGGGCACCACCTGATACGCGGTGTGGCTGAAGCGGCCGAGCTGCTCGCTGACCGCGGCGATCACGCGGGGGTGGCAATGGCCGGTGTTGAGCACCGCGATGCCGCCCGCGAAGTCGATATAGCGGTTCCCCTCGATGTCCCAAAGCTCGGCGTTGAGCGCCCGCTCGGCGTAGAAGTTTTCCAGCACGCTCACGCCGCGCGGTGTCGCGGCCAGGCGCCGTGCCTCCCAGGCGGCATTGCTGCTGGTGGTGTCTGGTTTGGAAGCTGTATTCAACATGAGATATTTCCCTGGTTCTGGTGAAACTGGTTCTGGTGAAAGCCCCGCCCTTACCCTGCGGCGTAACCGACAACGCCTTTAATTTCGAGGAACTCCTCAAGCCCCCACTGGCCCCATTCGCGGCCGTTGCCGGATTGTTTGTAGCCGCCGAAGGGAGCGTTCAGATCGCCTTTCGGGTAATTGATGTAGACATTGCCGCTGCGCATCTTGCGCGAGATTTCCTGCGCCCGTTCGCGGCTGCCTGATTGCACATAGGCGGCCAGGCCATACACGGTGTCATTTGCCAGCGCGATCACCTGCGCCGGGGTCTCATAGGTGAGGATGGAGAGCACGGGGCCAAAAATCTCCTCCCGCGCGATGCGCATATCCGGCGTCACATCGGCAAACACGGTCGGGCGGACGTAATAGCCCCGGTTCAGCCCGTCCGGGCGGCCGGTGCCCCCGGTCACGAGCGTGGCGCCTTCATCGATCCCGGCCTGGATCATCGCCTGGATCTTGTCATATTGCAGCTGGCTGATCACCGGGCCCATATAAACCTCCGGGTCCGCCGGCGCGCCGACCTTTATCGACTCCGCCGCACGCCGGGCGGCGTCCACCGCCACGTCGCGGAACTGCGCGGGGACGAACATGCGCGTCGGCGCGTTGCAGGACTGGCCGGTGTTCTGGAAGCAATCCACCACGCCGGTGGTCACCGCGGCTTCGATATCCACATCGTCGAGCAGGATATTGGCCGATTTCCCGCCCAGCTCCTGGTGCATGCGCTTGATCGTATCAGCCCCTGCCTTGGCGATGAGAATGCCCGCGCGCGTGGAGCCGGTGAAGGAGATCATGTCGATATCAGGGTGTTCGGACATCGCGGTGCCCACGCCCGGCCCATCGCCGTTGACCAGGTTGAACACGCCGGGCGGAACCCCCGCCGCGTGCATCACCTCGGCGAAAATGATGGCATCCAGCGGCGCGATCTCGGATGGTTTGAGCACCATGGTGCAACCGGCGGCAATCGCTGGGCAAACCTTGCAGGTGATCTGGTTGATCGGCCAGTTCCACGGCGTGATCATGCCAACCACGCCGATCGGCTCCTTGGCGATCAGCGTCGTGCCCTGCATGTGCTCGAACTCGAAAGTCTCCAGCACCGAGATCATCTGGGTCAGATGCCCAACGCCGATGGCCGCCTGCGATTTATGCGCCAGCGTCACCGGCGCGCCGAGCTCCAGGGTGATCGCGTTGGCGATATCCTCATAGCGGGCCTGGAAGGCCGCGAGAATCCGCTTGAGCAGATCGAGCCGCTCCGCGCGCGTCGTCTGGCTGAATGTCTCGAACGCCTTGCGCGCGGCGGCCACGGCGAGGTCCACATCGGCCTTGGAGCCCAGCGAGATCTGCGTGAACGCCTCCTCGGTCGCGGGGTTGATCACATCCAGCGTGCGCGGCGTCACCGGGTCCACCCATTCACCATTGATATAAAACTGCCGCTCATGTGCCATCGTTGTTATTCCTTATAAAAAATCTGAAAACGCCGGTTTCATGCATCCCGCCGGGCGCGCACGGCCCGGCCAAAATGCTCAAACAGCGCGCGGTTGGGCGCGCTCAGCTCGGGGCGGTATTCCGGGTGCCATTGTACGCCGATGGCGAAGGGATGCCCATCAGCGGCGAGGATTTCGGCAATGCCGTCCTCGGCATAGCCATGCACGGTGAGGCCGTCGCCGATTTTCGCCAATGCCTGATAATGCAGCGAATTCACCGCGAAGGACGGCGCGCCGAACACATCGGCCAAGGGCGAGGAATCGATAAGGCTCACCTGGTGCAGCGGCGCGTAGCGGTCCTCGTAGCTGGCGTCTTCGGGGGCGTGGTGTTCAACCGCTGGCGCCTGCGCCGGAATTTTGGTCTGCAGCGTGCCGCCCTGCGCCACGTTCAGCTCCTGCAACCCCCGGCAGATGAAAAGTGCGGGCACCCGCGCGCGCAAAATCGCGGGGATGAGCATGAGCGAGAGTGCATCGCGCGCATCGTCGAACGGCCCATCCCCCGCCGCGCCGCCGTAGCGCCAGGGCCGGATGTTCGAGGGGCTGCCGGTGAAGAGAAACCCATCGCACAACGCCAGCAGATCATCCACCCCGCCGCGCCCCTGTTCGCTCAGCAGCGCGACGGGCAGGCAATCGGCAAATTGCGACACCGCCTGCACGTATTTATCCCCGATGATCTGATACGCCATCCCGCCCAGGCCGCGCATGTCGGTGATGATGCCCACCACGGGCCTGCGTGTTGTTTTCATTTATCAGCCTCGGAGCCTTGGTTTTTTATATCGTTCAGCACATGAAACACCGGGCCGCTCACACAACGCCGGCCAGCCGCAGCGCGTCCAGCTCCTCGCCGGAAAGGCCGAGCATGCCACCCAGCACATCCTGCGTATCCGCGCCCAGCAGCGGGGATGCGCGCTCATCCTCCACCTGGGTGCGCGAGAAGCGCATCGGGCTGGCGACGCTGCGCATGGAACCGGCGCTGGGGTGCGGCACGGTTTTGAAGATGCCGCGCGCGCGCGCCTGCTCATGCGCCTCCAGATCGGCGAAATTATTGATCGGGCCGCAAGGCACGCCGACCGTCTCCAGCTCGGCAATCCAGCTCTGGGTTGGGCGTTGGCGCATCAGCGCTTCCAGCAGCGGGATCAGCACCGCCCGGTTGGTCACCCGCGCCGGGTTGGTGGCAAAGCGTGCATCGAGCGCCAGCTCCGGGGCGCCCGCGAGCTTGGTGAACCGCCTGAATTGCTCGTCATTGCCGATGGCCAGGATCGCATGGCCATCCTGCGTCGGGAAAACCTGATAAGGCACGATGCTCGGATGCGCGTTGCCCAGCCGCGGCGGCTGCTCACCGGAGACGAGATAACTCATGATCTGGTTGGCCAGCGTGGCGATCTGTACGTCAAACAGCGCGATATCGACATGCTGGCCCAGCCCGCTGCGCTCCCGCTCGGCCAGCGCCGCCAGCACGGAGGTGGCGGCATACATGCCGGTGAACACATCGGTCACCGCCACGCCCACCTTCATCGGCGCCCCGTCCGGCTCGCCGGTCACGCTCATCAGCCCGCCCATGCCCTGCATCAAAAAATCATAACCGGGGCGGGCGCGGTAGGGGCCGGTCTGGCCGAAGCCGGTGATCGAGCAATAGATCAGCCTGGGGTTGACCTTCGCCAGATCCGCGGGGCCGAGACCCAGCCTGGCCAGGCCGTCAACCTTGAAGTTTTCCAACAATATGTCGCTCTGCGCGGCCAGCCGCTTCACCAGCTCCTGGCCCTCGGGCTTGGCGAAGTCGATGGTCACCGATTTCTTGCCCCGGTTGGCGCAGAGGAAATAGGCGCTCTCGCCCCGCGCCGGCCCGCCCGCCGCCGGCGGCAAAAACGGCGGTCCCCAGCTGCGCGTATCGTCGCCCGCCTCCGGCCGTTCGACCTTGATGACCTCCGCCCCCAGATCGGCCAGCAGCTGCCCCGCCCAGGGGCCGGCCAGAACACGGCTGAGGTCGAGGACGCGAACGCCATGCAGCGGTCCGGGCATGTTCGGGGGCTCCTAAAACGCCGCGATGCCCGTCATCGCGCGGCCCAGGATCAGCGCATGTACGTCATGCGCGCCCTCATAGGTGTTCACCGTCTCCAGGTTCACCATGTGGCGGATCACATGGTATTCATCGGCGATGCCGTTGCCGCCGTGCATGTCGCGCGCAACGCGGGCAACATCGAGCGCCTTGCCGCAGTTGTTGCGCTTTAGCAACGAGATCATCTCCGGCGCGGCTTGTCCCGCATCGAGCAAGCGGCCCAGCTGCAGCACGCTGTGCAGGCCAAGGGTGATCTCGGTCTGCATATCGGCCAGTTTTTTCTGCACCAGCTGCGTCGCGGCGAGCGGGCGGCCGAACATCTTGCGCCCCAGCGTATAGTCACGCGCGGCATGCCAGCAGAACTCCGCCGCCCCCAGCGCGCCCCAGGCGATGCCGTAGCGCGCGTTGTTGAGGCAGGAGAACGGGCCGCGCAGCCCTTTCACCCCGGGCAGCAGCGCATCCTCGGGCACGAACACATCCTGCATCATGATCATGCCGGTGGTGGAGGCGCGCAGGCTCACCTTGCCCTCGATCTTGGGCGTGCTCAGCCCGGCGGCGCCGCGCTCGATGAGGAAGCCGCGAATATCGCCCGCATCGTCCTTGGCCCAGACCAGCAGCACATCGGCGAGCGGCGAATTGGTGATCCAGGTTTTCGAGCCGTTGAGCACATAACCGCCATCCACCTTCACCGCCTTGGTGCGCATCGAGGCGGGGTCAGACCCGGCATCCGGCTCGGTCAGGCCAAAGCAGCCGACAAATTCACCCGTGCGCAGCTTGGGCAGATATTTATCCTTCTGCGCCTGCGAGCCGAACGCATAGATCGGGTACATCACCAGCGAGGACTGCACCGAGAAAGCGGAACGGTAGCCGCTGTCCACGCGCTCCACCTCGCGCGAGATCAGCCCATAGGCGACATAGCTCACATCGGCGCAGCCATGGGTGCTAAGCGTCGCGCCGAGGAAGCCCAGCTCGCCCAGCTCGTTCATGATCGTGCGGTCAAAATGCTCCTCGCGGAAGGCTTTCAGCACGCGCGGCTGCAATTTGTCCTGGCAATAATCATGCGCGGCATCGCGTATGGCGCGCTCCTCCTCGCTCAACAGCCCCTCGAGCCGCAACGGATCGGTCCAGTCGAACGGACCCATTTTCCCTTTGGTGGTTTGCGGCTGCGTCATGGTGGATTCCTTGCTGAAAAACGCCCGGCTTGCGGCGTGGCGGCGATACTCTTGCCGCAACTTCAAAACCGGCGCAAAGGAATTAAAATAGAACTTTAATGTGATTTTGGCATTAAATTCCAGATGCCGGAGGTCAGGCCGTGGAACTGCATCAGCTGCGCTGCTTCGAGATGGTTGCCGAGGAGCTGCATTTCGCGCGCGCCGCTGACCGGCTAAGCCTGACCCAGTCAGCCGTCAGCCGCACGGTCATGGCGCTGGAGACGCTGCTCGGCGCCCGGCTCTTCAACCGCAGCAAGCGCTCCAGCGTCACCCTCACCACCACCGGCGCGCTGTTTCTGCCCGAGGCCAAGCTGATCCTGCGCCAGGCCGAGCGCGGCGAGATGGTGGGCAAGCGCGCCGGGCGCGGCGAGCTTGGCCGGATCGAGATCGGCTATGTCGCCTCGGCGGCGCTGGCGGGCACTGTGTCAGACTTCGTGCGCCGCTACCGCGCGGTGGCGCCGGGCGTGGATGTGCATCTGCGCGAGCTGGAAACCCCCCGCCAGATCGAGGACATCGCCACCGGCCGGCTGGACATCGGCTTCATCCGCGCGCGCAAGCAATACCCGGTCGAGATCAAGGCGTTCCGCCTCAGCCGCGACCCTCTGTTGATCGCCCTGCCGGCCGGCCACCCGCTGGCGCGCCAGGAGGCGATCACCCCGGCGGATCTCGCGGGCATTCCCTTGCTGGTGCCCCATTTCGGCGAGGAGGCGGGGTTTCTCACCCGCATCCAGGAGCTGGGCCGCGCCGGGGGGTTCAGCCCGGTCATCATGGAGCCGGTGCGCGACTTCCTCACCGTCATCACCACGGTCGCCGCCGGGCTGGGCTTCGGGCTGGTGCCTGTCTCGGTGGGCAATCTGCGTATCCCCGGCACGGTGCTGCGCCCGGTGCGCGGGTTGGATCTCAGCTCCGATCTGGTGCTCGCCTCCCGCCACGCCGAAGCCTCCCCCGCGGTCAGGCAGTTCATCGCGCTGCTGGGCCAGTCAGAGTCTGATCGTTTGAGGTTGACGCGCGCAAGCCCATCCGCCGCTCAGCACCGTGAAACCGCCCAGTCCGCTAGAGCCGCCCTGGGCGCGGAAATTCCCCAGTGAATCAGGCCCGCGTCAGCTGGTATAACGGGCGCGTAATGTGTTAAAGCAGGTTTGTTCGCGGATGCCGTCCCGGGCAGACTGCCCCAATGGGCGCCTCCTAATGTTAACAGGTTGAGTTTTGCCCCGCCTGCCTCTCGTACCAACTGAGGGAAGGCTTGATCAGGCGGCTAATAATAATTCTATTTGCTTTAATAAATGGTTTGTGTTTAATTCACGCCGTTCCGCCGCAGGTCCGCGGCGGCGCATGGGTCTGGTATCTTTCCAATGCGGCGGCCATTCAAAGCGCCCGCCCAGGATACCGGGAGGTTGGTTGACGTTAATTGAGGTTACCAGTGAGTACTCGTTGTTCATGCCGGGGTGGTGGCTGGGTCCAGGCCGCAAGATGCCGTCCAGCCGCATGAGTAAAGCCTAACGCCTTCATCCCGGCGCGCCGGGATACGAACAAAACAGCAATGAAACAGAGGGAACGTAATATGCGTCTGCTTAAAAACGCGGCTTTCGCCGCATTTCTTCTTGCCACGCCCTGCGCGGCGTCGGCCACGACCATCACAATCGCCACGGTGAACAATTCTGACATGATCATCATGCAGAAACTGTCCCAGCAGTGGGAAAAGCAGACCGGCAATAAAATCAACTGGGTGGTGCTGGAAGAAAACGTTCTGCGCCAGCGCGTGACGACTGACATCGCAACCCACGGCGGCCAGTTTGACGTTATCACGATCGGTTCCTACGAGACGCCGATCTGGGCGAAACAGGGCTGGCTGGCCCCGCTCGACAATTTCCCCGCGTCTTATGATTACAACGACCTGCTGCCCCAGGTGCGCTCGGCTCTGAGCGTCGGCAACAAGCTCTACGCCGCGCCGTTCTATGCCGAAAGCTCCTTCACAATGTACCGCAAGGATCTTTTCGCCAAGGCCGGGCTCACCATGCCCGAGCAGCCGACCTACGCGCAGATTGAACAGTTTGCTGACAAGCTGACCGACAAATCCAAGCAACAGTACGGCATCTGCCTGCGCGGCAAGCCCGGCTGGGGCGAAAACATGGCCTATCTCTCCACCCTGGTTAACACCTATGGCGGCAGCTGGTTCAATATGGACTGGAAGCCTCAGTTGACCACCGCGCCGTGGGAAAACGCGATTAATTTCTATGTCAATCTGATGAAGAAAGACGGTCCTCCGGGCGCCGATTCCAATGGTTTCAACGAAAACCAGGCGCTTTTCTCAACTGGCCATTGCGCGATGTGGATCGATTCCACCGCGGCTGCCGGCAAGCTTGAGGACCCCACGCAGTCTCAGGTCGCGGGTGATATCGGCTTCGTCAAGGCGCCGATCGCCGTCACAACCCACGGCGCTGGCTGGCTCTGGGCCTGGGCCCTGGCCGTGCCCTCCACGACGAAGCACGAGAAAACTGCTGAATCCTTCATCGCCTGGGCAACCTCGCAGCAGTATATCGACCTCGTCGGCAAGACCGAAGGCTGGGTCGTGGCACCTCCGGGCACCCGCACCTCGACCTATGCGAATGCGGATTATCTGAAGGCGGCGCCTTTCGCGAAAGCCACCATCGCGGCGATCAACGCGGCTGACCCCAACCATCCCACGCTCAATCCGGTGCCCTACACCGGCGTGCAGTTCGTTGCCATCCCGCCGTTCCAGCAGATCGGCACGGTGGTCGGCCAGGATATGGCCGGCGCGCTGACCGGACGCAGCACCGTGAGCGCCGCCCTGCAGAGCGCGCAGGACAGCACGACCGCGGCGATGAAGCAGGCCGGCTATCTGAAGTAAGCTTCGGCAAATCCGGGAAGAGGCCAAACCTCTTCCCGGGACTCCCCACCTCATCCCCCGCTCTTTCGTAAAGGAGACGTGAGACATGTCAGGGCCCCAAACCCCCATGGCGCATCGCGGCACCAAACTCATGCGCACCTGGCCGCTTCTAACGCCGGTAGTTTTTTTGCTGCTGGTCTGGTCCATCGTGCCGTTGTTGATGACGCTATGGTTCTCCTTTCAGCGCTACAACCTGGTGGACCCCACCATCACCGGCTTTGCCGGCTTCGATAATTACAAATTCCTGCTTGAAGATCCGGCGATGCTGGCCGCCATCTTCAACGAGGTCGTGCTGGTCGGCTCGGTGCTCGCCATCACCATCGTCTTCGGCGTCGCCTTCGCGATTCTCTTTGATCAGGAGTTCTGGGGCCGCAGCATCGCGCGCCTGTTCGTCATCGCGCCGTTCTTCGTCATGCCCACGGTCAGCGCCCTGATCTGGAAAAACCTGCTGATGAACCCGGTGAGCGGCGTTTTCGCCTGGATCACCACCAAGCTCGGCTTTGGCGCCATTGACTGGTTCACCAATTATCCGATGGCGGGCATCGTCATTATCGTCGCCTGGCAGTGGATCCCCTTCGCCACCCTTATTCTGCTCACGGCCATGCAGTCGCTGGACCGCGAACAAATGGAAGCGGCGCGCATGGATGCCGCGCGCGGCCCGCAATTGCTGCGCTTTGTCATTATGCCGCATCTCGCCCGGCCGATCTCCATCCTGCTGATGATCGAGACGATCTTTCTGCTGGCGATTTTCGCGGAAATCTTCATCACCACCTCCGGCGGCCCGGGTGATGCCACGACAACCCTGACCTATCTGATCTACCTGCGCGCGCTGGTGAATTTCGATGTCGGCGGCGCCTCGGCGGGCGGTGTTCTGGCCATCATCCTGGCCAATATCATGGCCTTCTTCCTGGTGCGTACAATCGCACGCAACGTCAACATCTAGGGGCCGCCCATGAAAGCTTCACTTGCTTTTCGCATCTGGATCTCGCTGCTCGGCTGGGGCGCGGCGCTTGCCATGTTCTTCCCCGTGGCGTGGATGGTGCTGACCTCGTTCAAAACCGAGATCGACGCCGTCGCCACCCCGCCGCTGCTGTTCTTCCATCCGACCCTGCAAAACTATTTTCAGGTCAACCAGCTGGGCGACTACGCCGGCGCGGTCTGGAACTCGGTCGTCATCTCCTTCGGCTCCACGGCCATCGCCATCGCGCTCGCCATGCCCGCGGCCTATGCCATGGCCTTCTTCCCCAATCGCTGGACCAAGGATCTGCTGCTCTGGATTCTCTCGACCAAGATGATGCCCGCGGTGGGCGTGCTGATGCCGATCTATCTGATCTGCAAATCCACCGGCCTGCTGGACACCAAAACCGGCCTCATCGCGATCATGACGCTCGCCAACCTGCCGATCATCATCTGGATGCTCTATACTTTCTTCAAGGAAATTCCAGGGGACATCATCGAGGCCTCCCGCATGGACGGCGCCGGCGCCCTGGCGCAGATCCGCGTCGTGCTGCTGCCCCTCGCCGGTCCCGGCATTGCCTCAACCGGGCTGCTGGCCGTCATCCTCTCCTGGAACGAGGCCTTCTGGTCGCTCAACCTCACCGCGGTGCACGCCGCACCCCTCACCGCCTTCATCGTCGCCTTTTCCAGCCCGCAGGGGTTGTTCTGGGCCAAGCTTTCCGCCGCCTCCACCCTGGCTGTCGCCCCGATCCTGGTTTTCGGCTGGATGACCCAGCGCCAGCTCGTGCGTGGCCTGACCTTTGGCGCGGTGAAATAGGAGTTCTCAATGTCCACACTCGAAATCAAACAATTACGCAAAAGCTACGGTTCGGCTGAAATCATCAAGGGCATCGACCTGAAGATCGAGGACCGCGAGTTCGTCGTTTTCGTCGGCCCCTCGGGCTGCGGCAAATCCACCCTGCTGCGCATGATCGCGGGGCTGGAAGAAATCTCCGGCGGCGAATTGCTCATCGATGGCGTGCGCATGAACGAGATCACGCCCGACCGGCGCGGCCTTGCCATGGTGTTCCAGAGCTACGCGCTCTACCCGCACATGACCGTGGCCGGCAACATGGCCTTTGCCCTGCGCCTGGCTGGCGTGCCCAAGGCTGAGCGCGAGCAGCGCGTGCGGGTTGCGGCGAAAACGCTGCAGCTGGAGGCGCTGCTGGATCGCAAACCGGCCAATCTCTCCGGCGGGCAGCGCCAGCGCGTCGCCATCGGGCGGGCCATCGTGCGCCAGCCCAAGGCGTTCCTCTTCGATGAGCCGCTCTCCAACCTCGATGCCGCCCTGCGCGTGCAGACCCGTCTGGAAATCGCCAAGCTCCACCGCGATCTTCAGGCCACGATGATCTATGTCACGCATGACCAGATCGAGGCGATGACCCTGGCGGACCGCATCGTCGTCTTCAATGCCGGGCGCATCGAGCAGGTGGGAACACCGCTGGAGCTGTATCACAACCCGGCCAATCTCTTCGTCGCCGGCTTCATCGGCTCCCCCAAGATGAACCTCATCGGCGCCGTGGTGCGCGCGCGCACGGCTCAGGCGCTGGAGCTCGTGCTCGACGGCGGCAGCGTGGTGAGCGTGCAGCCGGGCGATGCCGCGCCGGGGGCAAAGCTCACGGTCGGGCTGCGGCCCGAGCATATCGTTGTCGATCCGCAAGGCCCCATCTCGGGCCATGTGGAAGCCGTCGAGCGGCTGGGCAATGAGAGCATCGCCTATGTCAGCATCGGCGCGTCGCTGCCGCTCACCGTCAAGCTGCCGCCGCAATCGCCGGTCGCCCTGGGTGAGAATCTGCGTCTGGCGCTCAACGGCCACGCGGTCTCGTTGTTCGGTGAGGATGGTCACGCGCTGGGCTGGACCCGGCCGCAGGCGGGAGGTTAATCATGGCGGACGTCTCAATCATCCTGCACATCGGCCTGGGCTCGTTTCACCGCGCGCATCAGGCGGTTTATCTGCAAAACCTCATGGACGCGGGCGAGACCGGCTGGCGGCTCGCGGGGGCGAATATCCGCGCCGACATGCTGGCGGTGGAAACCCAGCTCATCGCCCAGGGCGGGGTTTACCATGTCGAGACCGTAACCCCCGCGGGCGTGCGCGCCTATCAGGAAATCCATTCCATCGGCGAGATCATCCCCTGGGAGCAAAGCCTGGCGGGGCTCATCGCCTTTGGCGCGCGCCCGGATGTTAAAATCATCTCCTTCACCGTCACCGAGGCAGGCTACTACCTCACCCCGCGCCATGAGCTGGATCTGGGCTTCCCCGATCTGGTGAGCGACCTGGAGCAAGGCACGCAGCTGACGATCTACGGCGCGCTGGCGGCGATTCTGCATGCGCGCATGGCGGCCGGCGCCGGTCCGCTCACGCTGCTCTCGTGTGACAATCTGCGCAGCAACGGCGCGCGCTTTCATGATGGCTTCACCGCCTTCCTGCGCCGCCGCGGCGAGGCCGCGCTGCTGGCGTGGGTGGCGGCCAACACCACCACGCCCAGCTCGATGGTGGACCGCATCACCCCCCGCCCGGTGGCCGAGCTGGCGCCGCGCGTGCGTGCGGCCTGCGGCGGCGCGGATGCCTGCCCGGTCATGGCGGAGGATTTCATCCAATGGGTGATCGAGGATGAATTCATCGCCGGGCGCCCCGCCTGGGAGCGTGCCGGCGCCGCGCTTGTGCATTCGGTGCTGCCCTATGAGGAGGCCAAAATCCGCCTGCTCAACGCCACCCACGCGCTCATCGCCTGGGCCGGCACGCTGCGCGGCTATCAGTTCATCCATGAAGGCACGCAGGATGGCGCCATCGCCCGCATGGCCTATGATTATGTGACCAACGACGTCCTGCCGGTGCTGCAGCCAAGCCCGGTGGACTTGGCCGCCTACCGCGACAAGGTGCTGGAGCGTTTCTCCAACGCCTACATCCAGGACACCAACCAGCGCGTCGCGGCTGATGGCTTCGCCAAAATCCCCGGCTGGGTCACCCCCACCATCAACGAGCGTCTGGCCCGCGGCGAGGGGATCGACAGCGTCGCGATGATCCCGGCCTTGTTCTATCTCTTCCTGCAAAGCTGGGCGGCGGGGCGCGTCGCGTATCAGTATCAGGATCAGGCGATGGATGAAGCGGCCACGCGCGCCATGCTGGCCGCCCCCGCGCCGCTGGCCGCCTTCTGTGCTGACAAAGTGCTGTGGGGCGCACTGGCTGGCGATGCGCGGCTGGTGCAGGCCATCACGGCGGCGCATGCCCGCGCGCTGGCCTGGCTCGGCTGAAGCGCCATGTATCTGGGCCTAGACCTCGGCACCTCCGCGCTCAAGGCGGTGCTGCTCGCGCCGGATCATTCGGTGGTGGGCCAGGCCAGTGCCAGCCTTGCCATCGCGCAGCCGCGGCCGCTCTGGTCGGAGCAAAACCCGGCTGACTGGGAGGCGGCGCTGTTCGCCGTCTGCGACACCCTGGCCGCCGCCCACCCAGGCGAGATGGCGCAGGTGCGGGCCATCGGCCTCGCCGGGCAGATGCACGGCGCGGTGGTGCTCGATTCCGCCCACCGCCCCCTGCGCCCCGCGATTTTATGGAACGACGGGCGCAGCCACGCCGAATGCGCGGCGCTGGATGCGGCGGTGCCCGATGCCCCCGCGATCACCGGCAACCGCGCCATGCCGGGCTTCACCGCGCCAAAACTGCTCTGGCTCGCCCGCCATGAGCCGGAGGTTTTCGCGCAGATCCATCTGGTGCTGCTGCCGAAGGATTTTCTGCGCCTGCGGCTGAGCGGCGCGGCCGTGACTGACATGTCCGACGCCTCGGGCATGTTCCTGCTGGATGTCGCGGCGCGCGCCTGGTCGGCGCCGCTGGTGGCCGCCTGCGGCCTCACCCCCGCCCAGCTGCCCCGGCTGGTTGAGGGCAGCGCCCCCGCCGCCACGCTGCTGCCCGATCTGGCGCGGCGCTGGGGCATGAGGGAGGGCGTGATCCTCGCCGGTGGTGCTGGCGACAATGCCGCCTGCGCAGTCGGCATGGGCGTGGTCCGCCCGGGGGATGGTTTCGTCTCGCTGGGCACATCGGGCGTCATTTTCCGGGTGACGGATGGGTTCCAGCCCAACGCCGCCGCTTGCATCCATGCCTTCTGCCATGCCTTGCCCGGCACCTGGCACCAGATGGCGGTGATCCTCTCCGCCGCCAGCGCCTTGCGTTGGGTCACACGCCTCACCGGCAGCGCCGATGAGGCGGCTCTGCTGGCGCAGGTGGCTCTGCTGCCACCCGAGGCGCGCGCCACCGCGCCGCTGTTTCTGCCCTATCTCTCCGGCGAGCGCACCCCGCATAACGACGCAGAGGCCACCGGCGCCTTCCTTGGCCTCACCCATGCGCACGGCGCCCCGGCCTTGGGCTATGCGGTGCTGGAGGGGGTCGCCTTCGCGTTGCGCGATGGCCTGCAGGCGCTGGGCGGCGCGGCTGCGGATGCGCGCTTCATCCTGGTCGGCGGCGGCACGCGCAGCGCGCTGTGGTGCCAGATGCTGGCTGATATTCTGGGGATCACATTGGTCTTTGCCGAAGGCGGCGAGACCGCCGGGGCGCTGGGTGCTGCCCGCCTGGCGTGGCTGGCCGATGGCGGCGCGCCCGCTGATATCTGCCGCCAGCCGCCCGCGCAGCAGGTGTTCTCGCCGGCCGGCACAGGCTGGGCGCCGCGCTACGCGCGTTTCCGCGCGGCCTATCCAAACCTCGGCCGGCTGGTTTAATTGCCTCGTATTCCGCATTCTCCCTACCGCTGCAAAAGCAAAGGCTTCATGTCGCTCCACCCCGCCCCCGTTTGCGTTCGACTCTCCCATCCGGCGCCCGGGCGCGCAGGGTAGGTGGCCATGTCGCGCAAGGGCAGCAACTCACTGCAAATCCGCCAATACAACGAGCGTGTTGTGCTCGAGGCCATCCGCAAGCTCGGCCAGGCCTCGAAGGCGGAAATCGCCCGCAGCGCCAATCTCACGCCCCAGGCCGTGGCCGGCATTGTCGATGCGCTGCATCAGGCGGGATATGTGGTGCAGGCGGGCAAGCGCCATGGCCAGATCGGCCAGCCCTCCGTGCTTTACATGCCCAATGCCGAGCGCGCCTTCTCCATCGGCCTGCATGTCGGGCGGCGCTCGCTGAACTGCCTGATCATCGATCTCTCCGGCAGGGTTCTGCACCGCATCACGCATGAATACGTCTACCCGACCCCCGGCGACGTCGCGGCCCTGGCCCTGGCCGACATTGCCCACCTGCAGGCGCATCTTCCCGCCGCCCTGCGCGAGCGCATTGTCGGCGTCGGCGTCTCCATGCCCTATTTCCTCGGTTCCTGGCAAAGAGACCTCGGCTTTCCCGATGCGATCGCCGCCGCCTGGCGGGAGTTCAACCTGCCGGATTATCTCATCAAGCATACCGATTATGAGATTTTTTTCGAAAACGACGGCTCCGCGGCGGCAACCGCGCAGCTGGTGCAGGGGCGCGGCGCGGCGGAGAGCAATTTCATCTATCTCTACCTGAGCACGGTCATCGGCGGCGGGCTTGTGCTGGGCGGCAATATCGAGACCGGCCCGCACGGCAATGCCGCCGCGTTCAACACATTTCCCGTCGCCCGCTCGCGTCTCTCCAGCGTTGAGCCGCCCAATGGCGTGTTTGAATTGTTGCAGCGCCGCGCTTCGGTTTTTGTATTGCTCAAGCATCTGCGCGCGCATGGGGTCAAAATCGAACGCGCCAGCGAGCTGGCCTCGCTGGAGGCGGCGGCACAGCCCTACCTGCGCGAATGGCAGGAGGATTGCGCCGAAGCGCTGGCGCAGGCCATCATCGGCGCCACCTCCGTGGTCGATGTCGAGGCGATCATCATTGACGGCATCCTCCCCCCCGGCCCGCTCGCGGCCACGGTCTCCCTCGTGCAATCTTTCGTGGCGGCCCTTGCGCCGGAAGGGTTTGTCGCCCCCACCATCCGCCAGGGCGAGCTTGGCCCCTCGGCCGCGGCGGTGGGCGCGGCGGTGCTGCCGTTCTACGCCAATTTCGCCCCGAACAATGAGGTTCTGGCCAACAAGTTCCGTGTCGCCGCGCGCCCGCTGCTGCGCGGCAATGCCTGAAGGCCGCGGGCCGCGGAAAAATGTCTCGGAGAAGTCCAATGTTTCTAGTCTGTGGTGAAGCCCTGTTTGACATGTTCGCCCATGGCGGCGGCGATGGCGGCGATGGCGCGCTGAGCTTCGCGGCCCATCGCGGCGGCTCGCCCTACAACGTCGCGGTGGGGCTGGCCCGCCTGGGCAGCCCGTCCGGTTTTTTCACCGGCATCTCAACGGATTTCTTCGGCGACATGCTGCACGCCGCGCTGGCGCAGGAGGGCGTCTGCGCGGATTACATCGTGCGCAAGCCGAACCCCACAACGCTCAGTTTCGTCTTGCTGGATGCCGCAGGCACCCCGCGCTACACTTTTTTTGGCACCGGCGCGGCTGACCGCGCCCTCCTCCCGGCGGATCTTCCAACCCTCCCCGCCACGGTCACGGCGGTGCATTTTGGCTCCTTTGCCCTGGCCGTCGCGCCGGTGGCTGATACATTGCTGCAATTTGGCCGCGCGATGGCCGGTCAACGGCTGATCTCCTATGACCCGAACATCCGCCTCACCGTGGTCCCCGAAATCGAGCTCTGGCGCGCGCGTGCCGCCGAGTGGCTGGCCATCGCCGACATCGTGAAGGTCTCGCAGGAAGATCTGCAATCGCTCTATCCCGGCGCCGATGAAACCGCGATCGCGCGCGCCTGGGCCACGCAAGGCCCTGGCCTCGTCGTGGTGACCCGCGGCGGGGCCGGGGCGGTGGCGTATCATGGCGGCACGGAGGTCGAGGTCGCCGCCCCCGCCGTCAAGGTGGTTGATACCGTGGGCGCTGGCGATTCCTTCCAGGCGGCGCTGCTGCACGGGCTGCGCCAGCACGGCGTGGTCTCGCGCGCCACGCTGGAGGCTTTGTCTCCGGCCGCATTGCGCGAAACCCTGCACCTCGCGGCCGCCGCCGGCGCGCTCACCTGCACCCGCGCCGGGGCTGACCTGCCCCGCGCCGCGCAAGTGCGCGCCCTGATGGACAAAACCGGCCAGGATTGAGCCGCCGGCGCCCGCTGAGGCGGCAGAACGCAAACCCCAGACAAGGAGAAAAACCATGGCAAAAGAGTTGGAAGGAAAGGTCGCGGTTGTCACCGGTGCGGCGTCCGGCATCGGGCTGGCCAGCACCGAGGCCATGCTGGCGGCAGGCGCGCGGGTGGTGATGGTGGACCGCGACGAGGCGGCGCTGCAACGGCTTTGCGCCCAGTACGGCGGCGCCGTGATGGCGGCGCGCATCAATCTGCTCGACCCCGCGGACTGCGCCACGCTGTTGCCGAAAGTGCTGGAGCTGGCAGGCCAGATTGACATTCTGCACGCCAACGCGGGCTCGTATCTCGGCGGCGATCTGGTCGATAACGACACCAGCGCGATCGACCGGATGCTGAATTTGAACGTCAACGTCGTGATGAAGAACGTGCATGACGTGCTGCCGCATATGATCGAGCGGCGGACGGGCGACATCATCATCACGAGTTCGCTGGCCGCGCATTTCCCCACCCCCTGGGAGCCGGTTTACGCGTCGTCGAAATGGGCGATCAATTGCTTCGTCCAGACGGTTCGCCGCCAGGTGTTCAAGCACGGCATACGGGTCGGCTCCATTTCACCAGGCCCCGTCGTAACCGCGTTGATCGCGCAATGGCCGGCGGAAAAACTGCAGGAGGCCCGCGAGACGGGCAGCCTGCTGGAAGCGCGCGAAGTCGCCGAGGTGGTGACCTTCATGCTGACGCGCCCGCGCGGCATGACCATTCGCGATGTGGTGATGATGCCGACCAATTTCGATCTTTAGGACCACGCCGTAACCCATCACCAATACCAGCTTGCGTATCCCGCTCATCGCTGTATGCGAGGCGGGAACGGACGGCGCCGCGCTGCGCCCGCCGGATTTTAAGGGGAGCGGGACAACGATCCCCCACGAAAAAGGGAGAGAGACGACATGCCGAAACTTACCATCGTGAATCGCGCGGGTGCCGAGTCCGAGATCATCGCCAAAACCGGCATCTCCCTGATGGAAGCGCTCCGCGAAGCGGGCTTTGATGATATTCTGGCCCTATGCGGTGGTTGCTGCTCCTGCGCCACCTGCCATGTCTATGTCGAATCCGCCCTCACGCTTCCGGCCATGAGCGCCGATGAGGATGACCTGCTGGACAGCTCCTCCTGCCGCACACCAAGCTCGCGCCTGTCCTGCCAGCTTCAGCTCTCCGGCGATCTGGACGGCCTGCGCATCATCATCGCCCCGGAGGACTGATCAAACTCTATCCCGCGCCGCGGGTCAGTCTGGGGGCATCGCGATTATAAAAACCGCGGTTACCCCGCGCGTGTCATGAAATCAGCTCGCGCGGGCCGGTCTCGCTGCGGTTGCCGGCATCCAACTCCGCGAGCTGGCTGCCAAATTCCTCCGCCCGCCCGCCCGTGTTGCCCTCGGCGGCGATTTCTTTCAAATTCTTCTTCACCGCATACAGCACGTTCTCGGTAATCCGCTGATGCTCCGGCGTAATGTCGCGCAGGATGCGCTCGTTCACCTTGGTGGCAATCGCGATCATCTTCTGGATCACCTCAAACCCCTGCCCGGTGATGAACACCCGCTTCACCCGCCGGTCGCTGGCGTCGGCGCGGCGCTCCACATGGCCGGTCGCCTCCAGCCGGTCCACCAGCCCGCCCACGGTCACCTTGCCGACCTCCAGCAGCCTGGCCAGATCCACCTGCATCATGCCGTCATTGCCGCCGCGCGCCAGGGCTGAGAGCACAGTCCACTGCGAGCGGGTGATGCCCAGCGGCCGCATGGTCTGGTCCATCACCGTGCGGCGGATTCGCGAAACGTCATGAACCAGATAGCCGAATTTGAACGGTCTGGGAGACGGACGTTTCTCATCTGGCGCGGATTTGATAACAGCGGACGACATGCTCGTTCTCATGCTCCCAAAACTGATGGAATCTTGTTGCCGGGCATCATGCGTTAATTGGCGGCTTCACGCAACAAGAATCCAGCCGCGGGCGTATAATTGCATAGTGGACTAATTTGGTAGTTATTGATTTTATTTAATAAAACAAACTGATATATCTTAATGGCGCAACATATGCTGGCATACCATGCACTATTCTGCGAAGTTTCAAAGGCGTCCGGCCGCGCCGCCGTGCGGGGTCAGATGTCGATTTCCAGAACATCGCCCCGCGCCGCGCAGGGGAACAGGCGCAGCGCTTTTGTGGTCAGCTGCGAGAGCGAGCGTCCGTCCTCCAGGCTGAACCGCGCGCCGTGGTGCGGGCACATCACGCTGTTGTGGCGCACCCGCGCGCCCTCCATCGAAAAATTCTGGTGCGGGCAGAGTGCATCCATCGCGTGCAGCCCGGACGCCGTGCGGCACAGCAGCACCCGCTGCCCGGCAACCTCGGCAATCGCACTCCGCCCTTCCTCCAGCGGTGGCAGCGCTACGGTCACTTTCGTCATCTCAACTCCCAATCTCCCAGGAACGCTGACTTCAAATCGTCATTTGCGGCGTCTGGGACTGCCGCCTAAGGGCTTCCCCATGAAAAAGCAATTTTACGCCGGATTATTCGCAGCCTTGGCCTGCGCCGCATCTCCCGCCGCGCAGGCCGCGCCGCTCTACCATCTGGTGCAGAGCGTGCCGCTGGGCGGCGCCGTCAAATGGGATTATCTGCATTTTGATGCGCCGTCGGACCGGGTCTACATCTCGCACGGCACGGAGTTGACCGTGGTGGATGCGCGCACCGGCGCGATTAGCGGGCATGTCACCGGGCTGGCCGGCAGCCATGGCGTGGCGATTGATACCGCCGCCGGGCTGGGCTTTGCCGATAGCAGCCAGAACCGGACGATCAGCGTGTTCAGCCTGAAAACCCTGGCGGTGCGCGCGCGCGTTCCGGCGCTGGAAGATGCCGATGGCATGGTGTTCGACAAGCCGAGCGGCCAGGTTTTCACCGTCGGCGGCGATGCCAGCGCGGATCTGGTGCTCGACGCCGCGACACAGCGCCAGGCCGCCACCATCGCCCTGGGCGGCTCGCCGGAATCGCAGGTCAGTGACCAGGCGGGGGCAATTTTCGTGGATCTTAAAAACAAGAACGAGCTGGCGCGGATCAACACCCGGACCGGCGCCATCACCGGGCGCTGGAAGCTGCCCGGCTGCGAGGGGCCGACGGGGCTGGCGATCGACCGGGCGCGCCATGTGCTCTTCGCCACCTGCCAGAATGCCCGCATGGCGGTGGTGAACGGCGATACCGGCGCGATGCTGGCGAATTTGCCGATCGGCAAGGGAACGGATTCCGCCGCGTTCGACCCCGTCCGCAAGCTGGCGTTCTCCAGCAACCGCGACGGCACGCTCTCGGTGATCTCGGAGGTTTCCGCCACGAAATTCACGGCGCTGGCGCCGGTTGAGACAGAACCCGGCGCGCGGACCATGGCGGTTGATCCGGCGACGGGGCGGTTGTTCCTGGTGAGCGCCACGGTGCAGTCCGCCACCCCGCCCAAGCAGCCCAACGCCGCGCCGTTTTATACTTTCGTGCCGGGCAGCGTGCGGCTGCTGATCTACGCGCCGAACGCCTGAGCCAGCGCGATCCCCGGACGCTCCACGTGGAGCACTGGGGGAAAATACAGAATAACATACTGTTATATTTGAGATATTTTTCGCTTGCACCCCAAATTGTGCGGGTATGTTGCGAAAAAACAACAAATCGCCGGGCCGGGGCGTATTGCCCTCCCCGCGCGGGCGCGACACTATCACCCCGGCTGATGGATTGCTGGGAAACATGCGATGAGCCTGGGGAATTATTACGAAGCGACCAAGCGCGTTGCGTTGCGCACCGCCCCGCTGGAGGGTGATCTCAGCGCGGACGTGGCGATTATCGGCGGCGGGATCACCGGTGTTTCGGCGGCGCTGCATCTGGCGGCGCGGGGCTATAAGGTGGCGCTGCTGGAGGCGGAGCATATCGGCTGGGGAGCCTCGGGGCGCAACGGCGGGCAGGCGCTGCCCGGGTTTGCCGCCGGGCAAGGCAAGATAAAAGCGCTGGTGGGGGCGCAGCGCGCAAAAAGGCTCTGGGATATGTCAATGGAGGGCGTTGCGCTGTTGCATGAGCAGATCGCGCGGTACGCCATCCCGTGCGATCCGGTGCGGGGGTATCTGCATGCGGCGATCAAGCCCCGGCAGGTGCGCGAGCTGGAGGAGACCCAAGAGGAGCTGGCCGGGCTCGGCGCACCGGCGGGGCGGATTCTGCGCGGGGCGGATTTGCGGGCGCGGCTGGCCAGCCCGAAATATCTGGCGGCGCTGGAGGACGAGGTTTCAGGCCATATTCACCCGTTGAACTATACGCTGGGGCTGGCGGCGGCGGCGCAGGCGGCGGGGGCGCAATTGTTCTCGCAGACGCGGGTGAGCAAAGTGGAGCCTGGCAGAACGGTGCGGGTGCATACGCCGCGCGGGGTGGTCCAGGCGGGGTTTCTGCTGACCGCGGGGGGCGCGTATCTGGGCGATTTGATGCGCCCGCTGGCAGGCTACATCATGCCGGTGGGCACATATATCATGGCCACCGAGCCGCGCGCGGATGTGCGCGAGATGATCCCCGGCAACGAGGCGGTGGCGGATCTGAACTTTGTGCTCGATTATTTCCGCCGCTCGGCCGATGAGCGGATGCTGTTCGGCGGGCGGGTCTCGTATTCAACGCTGCCGCCGCCCTCGCTCAAACATTCGATGCTGCAGCGCGCGCTGCGGGTGTTTCCGCAGCTGGCGGGGGCGCGCGTTGAGTATTTATGGGGCGGGAATGTGGATATCACCCAGAACCGGGCGCCGCATTTTGGCCGGTTGACGGATAATATCCTGTTCGCTCAAGGTTTTTCGGGGCATGGTGTGGCGCTGACGGGGCTGGCCGGCAGGCTGGTGGCCGAGGCGATCGCCGGGCAGGCGGAGCGCTTTGATGTGTTCGCGGCGATACCGCATGCGCGCTTCCCCGGCGGGCGGGCGTTGCGGGTGCCGGCGCTGTTGCTGGCGACCACGTATTTCCGGCTGCGCGATATGTTGTAGCGCGCGTTTAGGCTAAATATACACATGCTCATGAATCCGATTTTAATTACCGGCGGCGCGAAACGTTTGGGCGCCGCGATGGCCAGGGCCCTGGCCGGGGCTGGTTATCCCGTCATCATACACGCCAACGGGTCCGGGCCGGAGGCGCAGGCGCTGGCGGGGGAGCTGGGGGCGCGGGTGGTGCTGGGCGATCTGTCCGACCCGGAGGTGCCAGCGCGGCTGGTCGCCGAGGCGGGGCCGCTTGGCGGGTTGATCAACAACGCCTCGCGCTTTGTGTTCGATACGGTGGGCAGCACCTCGGCCGCGCAGGTGGCGGCGCATATGGGGCCGAACCTGATTGCGCCGGTGCTGTTGGCGCAGGCGTTCGCGGCGCAGCGCCCGCAGGGCGGCGTGATCATCAACATGCTCGACCAGAAGCTGACCAACCTGAACCCGGATTTTTTCTCCTACACGCTGAGCAAGGCGGCGCTGGCGGCGGCGACGGAGATGATGGCGCTGAGCCTGGCGCCCGAGATCCGGGTTTGCGGGATTTCCCCCGGGTTGACGCTGCCGGGGCCCAAGCAGTCGGCCGAGAAGTTTGAACGGGCATGGCGGGAGAACCCGCTGCGCCGGGGGGCCACGCCCGAGGATATTGCCCGCGCGGCGCTGTTTATATTGCAGACGCCCTCGCTGACCGGAACGGTGCTGACGGTGGACGGGGGGGAGCATCTAACGCACCGGCCGCGCGATATTGCCTTTCTGGCTCTTGAGTAGGCATTGGTATATATACAAAACTAATTGTCTTATCCGAGGAGGCTTCGATGTCGGTTCGCAAATTTCTGCTTCCGGTCAGCAGTTCGGCCTCGGCGGCGGCGGCGCTGCATGCGGGGCTGATGCTGGCCAGGATGTGGAACGCGCATTTGCAGGTGCTGCATATCCGCGCGGATTCACGAGAGATCGTGCCGATTGCGGGTGAGGGGCTCTCGGGGGCGATGATCGAGGAGATGATGAGCGCCACCGAGCGCGAGAGCGGCACGCGCGAGTTGAGCCTGCATGAGCTGTTCCATGCCGCGACCGCGGAGCAGATGGTGAGCGTGGGCGAAGCGCTGCCGGGCCGCAACGAGCCCAGCGCCAGTTTTACGACGATGACCGGGCGGGAGGACCAGTTGGTGGCGCACCAGGCGCGGCTCTCCGACCTGACGATTGTGCCGCACCCGGCAGCCGGGGCGGATGTGGCGGCGGCGGATGCGCTGCATGCGGTGATTTTCGATTCCGGCCGCCCGGTGCTGCTGGCGCCGGTGGAACAGCCGGAGAGCATTGGCAAGCGGATTGCCATCGCCTGGAACGGGACGGCGTTCGCGGCCTCGGCGCTGGCCTCGGCGATGCCCTTCGTGCGGCAGGCGGCGGCGGTGTGCATTCTGCACTCGCCGGAGTATTTCCGCCCGGGGCCAAGTGCCGCCGAGGTGGCGGAATACATTTCGCACCACGGGGTGAGCGCGGAGCTGCGGGAGTTTTATCCGCGCAACCGGGTGGTTGGGGCCGGGTTGCTGGCGGCGGCGGCTGAGTTTGGCGCGGATATGATGGCCATGGGCGCGTATTCGACCACCTCGCGCTTGCGCCAGCTGATTCTGGGCGGGGTGACCCGGCATGTGCTGGAACACGCGACGCTGCCGGTGCTGATGAACCGTTAAGGCTGGAATGGGCGGGATGTGAGCGGAGGCCGGGTGAAGAATTGTAACCGCGGCGGGGGTGCTCAGGCTGATTTTGCTTGTCTGTGTCTTTTGGGTGACGATTGTTTCACCTCATGCGGCCTTACCGCCGCGCTAAAAACGTGCATTATTGATCGTTACGAATCGTTTGTCACGACGACGCCACAGGAGAGATAATTGTTCATGCGTATGAAAATGAAACGCGGCACGGCCCTGACGCTGGTGCTGCTTGGCGCGACCGCTCTGAATGGCCTGAGCAATGGCTATGCGATGGCGGCGCAACCCTCGCCCCTGGATGAGACCGCGGCGGTGCAGGCGAATTTTACGCCGGTGGGGGATTTCACCAATCTCGTGAAGCGGGTGACCCCGGCGGTGGTCTCCATCGACGTGCACCTGAAGCTGAACCCGGCGGACAGCCAGGATTCCAGCGGTGACCAGTCGCAAGGCGGCATGCCGCAGATTCCAGGTTTTCCGCCGGGCTTCCCCTTTGGCGGGATGCCGGGCTTCCAGGCGCAGCCGCAGGTGGTTGAGGCCAAGGGCTCGGGGTTCATCATTGCCTCCTCAGGGATTGTGGTGACCAACAACCACGTGGTGAAAGACGCCAAGACGGTTAGCGTCGAGCTTTCGGATGGCCGGAAATATCCGGCGAAGATTCTGGGCACCGACCCGAAGACCGACCTTGCGGTGCTGAAGATCGATGCCGGGCACCCGCTGCCGTATGTCGAGCTTGGTGATTCGGCCGGGGTGGAGCCGGGCGAATGGGTGGTGGCGATGGGCAACCCGTTCGGGCTGGGCGGCACGGTGACGGCGGGGATTGTCTCGGCGCTGGGGCGCGACATCGGCGACGGGCCGTATGACAAGTTTATCCAGATCGACGCGCCGATCAATGAAGGCAATTCCGGCGGGCCGCTGTTCAACCAGCATGGCCAGGTGATCGGGATCAATACCGCGATATTGACGCCGACGGGCGGGTCCGTGGGCATCGGCTTTGCCATTCCCTCCGATATGATCAAGCGCGTGACCGGGCAGTTGATTGCCAACGGCAAGGTGGTGCGCGGGTATCTGGGCGTGGCGGCGCAGGAGATTTCGCCGCAGGTGGCGCAGGCGATGGGGTTGGGAACGGGGGACCCGGCCCATGACGGTGCGCTGGTGGCCGCGGTTTCAGCCGGGAGTCCGGCGGCGAAGGCCGGGTTGCAGCCGGGGGATGTGATTACCAAGGTGGATGGCGCTGTGGTGGCCAATCCGAACGATCTGGCCGACGATATCGCCAATGTGGTGCCTGGGCACAATACCGCGATCAGCTTTATCCGCGACGGGAAGGCGCATGAGATCTCGGTGCCGGTGGAGGTGATGCCTGCGAACCCGGATGCCGGTTTCCAGCAGGGCGGGAGCGGCCAGACAGGCCAGGCGGCCACGCAGGGCGACCTGGGGCTGACGTTGGCGCCGCTGACGCCGGACCTGCGCAGCCAGCTGAACCTGCCCGGGAATGCGGCGGGCGCGGTGGTGATGGCGGTTAAGCCGAACTCGCTGGCCGACCAGGCCGGGTTGCAGCAGGGTGACTTGCTGGTTGGCGTGGGGCCGCAGAACGTGACCTCTCCCAGCGACGTGGCGGCTGATGTCGAGGCGGCCCGCAAGAGCGGGGCGAAGGCGGTGGCGCTGCGGATCATCCGGCAGGGGCAGGCGCTGTTTGTGGGCATTGCGCTGAACAAGAGCAGCGGCGCCAGCCAGAACTGAGGGCGCGGCGCCGCCAAATAGCGGCTGGCAGACTATGGGTGGTTGCGGCCTCGCCGCAGCTTCGATATAGCCTGCCAGCAGGTGGCCGACATAGCTCAGCGGTAGAGCAACTGATTCGTAATCAGTAGGCCCCCGGTTCAATCCCGGGTGTCGGCACCATTATAAATCAATGAGTTATAGGCTGAAAAAGCCGCCGTTACGATAAAGAAACGGCAAAATATGCTTCAAATATGCTTCAAAAACAGGTCGTCAACACGGGATAGACCGGGACAAGCCCCCTGGTTCACGCTCCCGTGACCGGCCAGCCCTTCACCGGCTGCACCTCCACAACATGATTGCCGGTTGCAACCATCGCGGGAAACTTGCCGCAGATCATGCCGGTCTCAAGGGGGTGTTTCCCAAACCTCAGCCGGATCGGGTGCAAAAACGGTGTTCCATGTGTTCCATGTGTTCCATTTGAAAGATTGCAGATATTTACTGTATCTTTGCGGAACACCTGCGGCGGGGTAGTGGAACACCTAGGTGTTCCATGTGTTCCAGGGAGGGTGTTCTGTCGCCGATTATTCTCATGAAGCGATGCAAATGGCGATGAAATCTCGTTACTTAGACAAGCCATGCGATTAGCGCGCATGTCGTCAAGATCAATGCGTTTTCGGCAATGGTCGCGGATGGTTACCCCCGGTTGAAAAACTTTTCACCGCGCCGCCTAGACAACAAAAAGCCCGGCACAATGGCCGGGCTGGTTGCGGATATGGTGCCGTTATTCAGTCAGGGGGCAGTTCATCGCGCCCATTATCGGGCAAACTCACCCGGACATTGCCAACGGTTATTTCGCTCCACAACGTCTCTTTCAGGCTGCCATCAGGCATCTTGTCCACAATCACGCGGCGGATGACAAGCGGCGCGCTGGCGGCGGCAACGGCGGTTTCCAGGGCGGCTAGGCGGCGCTCAATCGGCTTCATTTTTTGGCTTCCAATGCTGCGATTCTGGTTTCGAGTTCGGCGGTCTCGATGGTGCGGCGCGTGGTCTCGATCAGCCCGGCCAGCCCCTGCGCTTCGTCTAGGGTGATGACGCCATCGGCTGCGGCGGCGGTTATCGCGCCCAGGGCTTCAACTGCGCTGGCGGCATCCGTGACGATGGGCAGTTGCACGACCACGGGGCGGCTCTTCACCTCGGGCCAGATACGCCGCAACACCAGCTCAGCGCTTCGTGCATCGCCGGATTTAGCCGAATTGATGACCGCGAGAAGAATTTCCTCAGAAGCGTTCCGGCCCAGCAGGTCCAGGGCTTCAACCGCCTTGTGGCGCACGCCTTTAGGTCGCCCAGCAGGGTTGCCACTCTGGCCGGGCTTAAATCGCCCCGCCTGCTTGGGGCCAGAATTATCAGTCATGCGCGGCCCCCGTATTGCCGCCGCCAGGGCGAAAGGTTCCCCAGCGGCGGCGGGATCGCGGCCAGGGGGTCTGGCCTGCCCGATTTAGATTTTGGGAAGCGGTGCATCGGCGTTGTTTTCGAGGTCCGCAATCAGCTTTTTCCACGGCGCAAGGTCCGGTGTCGGCAATGGGGTAATGCGGTATTGCACCCCTTGGGCCACGGCCAACCGATGTCGATGGGACTCAGGCGCGAAGCGGGAAAACAGATTCAATTCCGCCCGGTTTTGAATCTGCATCCACTCAATCTCATCGGTGCGCTCAATCAGTCGCACAACATGCGGGGTCAACACCTCGGCCATGCCTTCGTCAATCGCCATTTTATAAACAAGCGATTGTTCAACGTCCGCCAATTCCTCGCGGATTTTTTCGAGAGCGCGCTCGGCAATAAGTTTTGCATCCTCGGCCTCTAGGATTGCGGCACGCTGGCGGGTGATGCTCGGCATGACTGCCACATGGTCGCCACCGGCCACCATTGCGTCAACTGCGGCTTTTGCCCGGCCCTCGCGCGCTTCGCCTATCTCGCGCTGCGCTTGGGTGATTTTAATGCCAGCCTCACGGATTGCACTGGTGGCGCGTATCTGTGCTGCTTCGAGTTGATCGCGGCGGGTAATTTTTGCCTGCCGTGCGGCGATGGCTTGGCGGAGTTTTTCGCGTGCGGGGTCTTTTGCCATCGGTTAAGCCTTTCTGATTCTTTATATTGCCGGGCATTGTGCGGCCAGGCTTTTCCGGGCGGCGGAATCTTGCGCGAATGACGGTTTCGCTAATTTCCCCTCGGGCGTAATCAATCGCAGCATGCTGCGGTAATGGCTCGGCGGAATATCGGTCAGGTCAACGCCGCACGATTCCAGCGCCTCTTTATAAAGGCTCTCGGCATCCCCGCCAAAAGTCTCGCCCAGAAACGGCAACACTTCACGCCGCGCTGTTTCAGCTTCCAGCGCCTTCGCCATTGCGGCCTTGGTTAACGTCTCGGTCAGTTCGTCCAAACCGTAGCGCATGGCTCAGCCCTTCCGAATACGGGCGGTTGATGGTGCCACTGCGGCCAGCGCAGCAGCACCGGCGGCGGTCGCAGCAGATGACGGGGTGCCAGCCCGGCGAATTGCCCGGAAAAGCCCGCCGTAGCCATCGCGGGGAACGCCGCGTAGGTCTGCCCCCAGCGCGCCCAAACCGATGCCGTAAATATCCTCGGCGCTCTTTGCGGAATCCAGAGCCATCGGTGCGACAACGCGCGAGACTTCGTTCAGGGCCACCCGGCGGGCTTCCATCGCGCGGGTTGCGTTTTTGGCGGCGCGGTCAACGGCGATGCCTAACGCGGCGGCATCAAAAGCGTGTTTGTCGTCATATCCAAGGCGCGGTGGCTTGCTCATTTTTTGGCGGCTTTCTTTGGCGGGACGGGGTTAAGGGCAACAAAAAGAACCATCCGCACCAGTGCGCTGCGGCTAATTCCAGCGCGGGCGGCGGTTTCGTCAATGCGCTGCACCAGGTCGTGGGGAAGGTTGAAGGATGTAGGGGCCGATTCCATTAAATAATAATAACCGAATCGCCCCAAATACACAAGCAAAACTAACAGGCTGTTTGCAACGTTGCGGGCGTGGGTCGTGCGTCACCCCCAAAAATATCGGCGGTGACGACGTAAAGCCTCGTTTTTCCATACCCAGCAATGTTGATTGATTGCGAGTTTTTGCCGTCGGCGGATTCTTTCAAATACTTCTCGCGCCGCAGCACCGCTGCCACTCGTTTAGGGTCTGCGCCTTTGCAAACCTCATTGCGCCACGCCTCGGGCATGATAAGGAATTGCAGTTTGCCACCCACAAGCCGCAAGAATCCGGCGCGGTTCAGAAGCCGAATTTCACCGGGCGGATAGTAATTTTCGCCGGTTTTGGAATTGGTCTCATGCAACCGCTCAAACCGGCTTGCCCCGTGCGCTTCCAGAAACGCGCGCACCTGCGCCAATGCTGCCGAATCTTCGCCCGCACCACTACCGCCGCGCTCGGCCAGCCATGCCTTGAAACACGCGCCAGCCGCCCGCAACGCCTCGTTTTTGGGCCAGGGAAGCACGCCATAAACCCGCGCCAGTTCACCCGCCACGCCTATCAGCGCGAACCGGCTGCATACGGATTTAACCTGCCCGTCGGCGTCGGCGGGGCAATAGTCTTTCATGAATTTGTCGCGTAGCCCCTTAAGATCGGCAACCAAGCCGCCTTCATTTTTCGCCCGATTATCCGCCAACTTCGTCAGGTAGGCCCGCGCCGCCGTGCCGTAATGCTTTCCCGCCGCGCCGCTGATTTGTGTCGCCAGATCGCGGGCGTTGTCGAAGCCGTGAAGCTCTTGAAACACGCCATACCCGGCCCCGGCATCGGCGGGCAGATTGACAAGCCGCACCTCAAGCCCGGCCATTGTGCGCTTGCCTGCCTCGCCAATTTTCGCCGCGAGAGTGAGTTCGCCCGTTGAAAGAAACAAGCTGCGCCAGGTTTGACGACGGCGGGCTTCACCGCCCCGCCCGGCGCGGCCTTTGCCGGTCTCGTTTGCAAGCATGTAAACAATATCGGCAACTTCTTTGGAATCCGCCTGCCCGAGTTCGTCTAAGATCAACACGCAATCGGATGTTTCCGCCGCCGTTCCTTCCAGCCCGTTCGCGGTGGTTTTCCAGGCCCGAATCTGTCCATTACCCCGCGTGCCAGGCCCCCAAAGTGAACCAGCAGCAAAGGCGCATGTTGTTTTGCCGGATTGTGAACCGCCGACCAGGTGCAAGCCGCCCGAGTCCTGGCCCATGACTGCCAGAAGCGGGCCTGCAAACGATGCCGCAATGAAAAGCGCCACTCGATCATTGCCGATTGCGAATTGTGCAAGCTCATCCTGCCACTGTTTCAGCGTGCCAGCGGTTTTGAAGGTCTCGGCGCTAACCAGCCGCTCAGATTGTAAAACGATATTTGCCGCACCTGCGCCGTAAACTTTGGACCACGGCGCGACAAAAACCGGCTTTCCCTCGGCTTCGTGCCAGCCGGTGCGGCTCACACATTCAAACCGGCGTGAAGAATAAACCCGCGCCAGGAAGTCTTTAAGCAGCCCGTGCGCTTGGCCGATACCGCACACAAGCCCGGCATCGGTCAGCATCTCCGCAATCAAATTGCCTTCGCGGTGTAAGAGCGATTTAGGCATGGCCCATTCATGCCGCCGTCCATCGCTGTCGCGCCAGCGCAGAAACAAGCCCCAGCCGGTGCCGGTTGATGTTCGCGCCTCCCCCAAAACGTCAAACTGACCGGAAACAAAAATCTTCGGCGGCCATGAGCCATCCTTGAGCTGGCCGGGCTGGAAATAGAGCTGCCCTTTTTCCCAGGAAAACCCTTCCGGCATTTTGAACGGCGGTTCAGCCAGCGTCGCACCGGCCAGCAACTCGGCCAGCACGTCCGGGCCTTCGCCTTCGGGCAGATCATCGGCCACGTCCCAGCCGGGCGGAAACAGTTCCGGCACGCAAACAATGCGGATTTCAGCCGCGCCAGCTTCTCCGGCAAGGCGCGTAACTGCGCGGGCATAATCGGTTCCGGCGTCATCATGGTCCGGCCAGATCGTTACCGCGCGGTCAGCCAGCGGTGACCAGTCAGCTTTGCCGGCCGAATTACTCCCGCCGCATGAGGTGATCGCCACATGATCGGGAAACAGCGTGGCGGCTGCATCTGCGGCTTTCTCCCCCTCGCAAACAATGACCGGGGCATCGGGGCGCGCGGCCAGCTGGTCCAGGCCAAAGAGTGGCAGCGGTGCCGCCGGGCGTTTCCAGTGCCACCCGGTCACGTCATGGCGGCGGTTGTTTTTATCGGTCCAGGCGCGCCGCCCATAGGTGTGGGGGAGGGTTTGCTTGCCGCCATCGGCGGTATTGAACCGATACACCGCGAAGATCGGAGCGCCGTCGGGGGCGCGATAGGCCCAGCGCGCCACGGAATCCCCGTGCTGCCAATGTTTCACGCTCTCGGGCGGTTCAGCCGGTGCCGGGCATTGCGGCTCCCAAATTTCCGGCATGGCGCGGCGCTCAGCAATCGCGGTAACTGCGGCGGTTGAGTCGGGAAAGCCGCTGGTTTTCTCGGCTTCTGTAAACGGTGCGAAGGGGTCCGGCGTACTGCCGTCGGCGGAAAGTTCGTTCATTTTCCGGCCTCCATGCCCAGCATTACCGCCATTTTTCGCGCCGCGTCCGGCTGGTTCAGGCCGAACAAATACGCCGCGAGGCTCACGGGGTCGCCGCCCTTGTCGCCGGTCGCAAAGTCAGACCAAGCCCCGGTATTGGCGTTTATGCGGAAACTACCTTCCGTCCGGTCATTCCGGCGCGGGTTGCGGGCGGTGTATTCTTGACCGGCAAAGCGGCCCCCCGGCAACCAGCGCGAGACGATGGCAGGGAAGTTCGCCAATGCGGCGCGGTTGATGGCGGGGAAGTCTACGGTATCGCTCATTTTTTGCCTCCCGTGAGAGCTGCGGCCAGGCGGCAACATTCGGCGGCATCGGCCAGTTGAACGGCGCGGCATCGGGGGTCTGGCTCACGGCGGCGGCGTAGCCACTCGGCGCGGGAAAGCAGATGCGCGGCGGCGCGTTTTAGGTCTAGGGGGCGCAATTTGCGCTTGTTATCGGCGGGGGTTTGGGGTAATTTGGTCATGTCGATGTTAGCCTTTCTAAGCCGCTCCGGGGGAAAAACGGGGCGGTTTTTCTTTGTTTGAGGGTCAGGCGGCGGCGCGGGCGGTAATGGCGGCGGCGGGCAGGCTCTCGATATATTGCCGCAATGATTCGCCAAGAATCAGGGTCCTTTTTCCTGCCTTGCGAGCTTCCAGTTTCCCTTCCGAAATCAAAAGATATAGGCGGCTGCGTGAAAGTCCTGATTGTTTGGTTGCGTTTTCAATCGTTAGGGCGATGGGCATATGCGGCTCCTGTTTGGCCATGTCCCAGGTTTTCCCGCAGGAGGCTTGCCTAAATCTAGGGGCTTTTTCACTTAGTTTGCTTGCCCTTCTTTTTGATCGGATTTCCGCGCCTACCCCGCAGGGCTTCGCTTACCGCTTCGGGAGTCACTTCCTTCCCCATCGCCTTTACATCCATACCTAGCAACGCCTTGGTCACGATCTTGCACATAACATCATCGGGGTTCACGGCCTTTGGAATTTTGGCCGTTTTTACCCCGGCGCTAAGCCACGCTTGAATCATTTGCGCCCGTGCATGATGGGCGAGAATGTGCCAAGATTTTTTGTGTTTTGGCCATTCGCGCAAGGCGATAAGTTGTCTTGTTGCCGCCTCAGCGGCCTGTATGTCGGCCAGTATCAAATCACACTCCGGCGGCGTGAAGCCCACGCCACTCTCCCAGGCGGATTTTGTGTTCTCAACTGAAAGCCGCGCAGCAGGAAGATGCTTAAGAAAATTTAGCGCGTGTTCCCTCGCTTTCCCTAAGTCGGGGCGCGGGTCGGTCCAATTTTCATGGAGAGCGTTGATTCGCATTAAATTCTTCGCCGTAACCGCGCATATTTCCAGGCCCGGCAAGGGGCTGCTCTTACTTGCAAATTCTTTGAACCATTCCTGAACATTAAGCGCGGTGATCTTCGTTTTGACGGCGGCGTTAGGCGTGCTAGCTTTCCTCATCTTCGTTCCTTTTCGGGGTGCGGGGTTTTCTTTGGCCGGGCGGGTGCTGCGAACACCTCCCGGCCTTTTGCGTTTTGGGCTTGGCCCTGCGCGGTTCACCGGCATGGTGTTTCACCTCCACAATCATAAAAAACCGCAGAAAGCCGCCAGTTTTGACGGTTAAGTAGTTCCGCAATCTTGTTCTGGAACACCTAGAACACCTGTCCATATTTGAGGTGTTCCAGTGCTAAGCCCCGGAAAACCGCAGAAAGCCGCCACTTTTTATATATGGAACACCTAGAACACCTAGAACACCCAAAAGAATAGAGGTCCGGCTTTGAAATATAGGTCAGCATTACTTACCTTTCATTGTGGAGATGCTGTCCAGGTCATCGGCCAAACGCTGCAAGGCGGCGGCTACCTCGGTCCGGTAGCGGCTGCGGTTGTAGGTTGCGGCAAGCTGCGAGTGGAGGCTCACATGGTTCAACGCGGCCTCTATTATATGTGGGGCCTCCCCTAGCTCGCCCAGCATGGTCGCCCCGGTCCGGCGCAGATCGTGCCGGTGCCATCCCGTGGTCACGCTCAGCTTGTGGATTGCCACGGTCTCGCGGTGCCAGTTGGCGATATGGCCGCCGGTTGACGTGGCGAACACAAGAGCCTCGGGCTTGGCGTCATGCGGGCGGATTGATCGCAGAAGTTCAACCGCTTGCCGGGGCAACGGTACTTCATGAAGTTGGCCGTTTTTCGTCACCGGGATAAGCCACCGCGCCGCCTCAAGGTCTACATCCCGCCACCGGGCAAAGGCGGCCTCATCGCGCCGCGCCAGCGTCATCAGCATAAGCCTCATGCACAAGGCATAAGGGCTAGCAGAACCAGCCAGCACCGGCAGCACCCGCACCAGTTCCTCGCGGCTTAAAAACCGCTTGCGGCGCTGGCCTGATACCGGCGCGCGGATGTTCGTTAGGCTCATGTCCACATATGCCCGGCCCGGCGCGGATGCCCATTTTAGGACCGGGCGCAGATAGCGCGCCGCCGCACTGGCGCTATGCGGGGCAGGCCAGCCGTCAAGGGTTGATTGCAGGTCTATTACGTGAATCCCCGGCAATGGCCGGTCAATCAGCGCCGTTAACACTTGGCGGATGCTGCGGCGGTATTCAGGCCAGGACTTCAACTTGTCGCCAACCTTCGCCCCGTAAAGGCCCACAAGCTGGCCGAGGGTGACAACCGTTTCCTTTGCGGCGGCTTTCTTGCGCCGGGCTTCCGCCGCCGGGTCTGCCCCGCCCTTCACCTCGGCCCGCATACGGGTTGCGGCGGTGCGAGCATCGCCGATGCCCATTGCCGGATATTCCCCAAGAGCAAACCGCCTCATGCTGCCCGCACTGTCGCGCCCAGCCCAGACCCATTGCTTGCCGCGCAGCATGACGCGCAGCCGCAAGCCTGCGGTGGCGGCGTCTATTAGCTCCTCGCCCTTACCTGCTACGGCCACCCGCTTGGCTGCGGCGGCTATTGCGGTCTCGGTCAGCTTCACGGTCATTCCGGCCCCTCATATGCTTCAATATGCTTCCAGCGTGCTTCACAAACGGCAAGATAATATGAAGCATCCCGGAACGCTGCGGGGCATAAGTAAGGCTTTAACCCGCGTCTATGCAAGGCTTTTCATGGTTTTTCTAAAACGGCTTGGGGTGGCCTAGAATGGTGCGGGACGGTCTGATTACCTTATTCGTAATCAGTAGGCCCCCGGTTCAATCCCGGGTGTCGGCACCATTATAAAACAATGAGTTATAGGCTGAAAAAGCCGCCGTTGCGGTGCAGAGGCGGCGCGAGAGGCCGCAAAAGCAGGTCTTGCGGTTCTAAAATCCGTATTTGGTGATGAGCAGCGGGGCGGCGACCCGGTCTTCGAGCGGCGTGGCGGCGTTGCCGGATGCCGTGCGGATGATGTCCACCGCTTGGGATAGCTCCACGCCGGGGTCGTGTGCGATGACGAAATCCATGAGTCCGGCCTCGAGCAGGCGGCGGGAATTTTTGGTCAGCTCGTGGCCGATGAACACGCAGGCCCGGCCGCTTTCCTGGATCGCCTCGGCAATGCCGGTATTGGCGCCAGCCACGTTGTAGATTCCGGCGGGAGGGTTGCTGGAGGCCAGGAGCTTTGCGGCCGCGGCTTTCGAGACGGCGGGGTCATCGTGCGAGCCGATATTCTCCGCCACGGTGAGGTGTGGGAATTCGGTACGGATGACGCGGCGGAATCCGGTTTCACGGTCTTCCTGGCAGGAGAAGGGGGCGCTTGCGAAGACGCTCACCACGCCATGCGGGGCGCGGATCAGCCGGCCCATCAGATAGCCGGCGCTGCAGCCCGCCTTCAGCTGGTTGATGCCGGCATAGGCTGTTCTGCCCGAGCCGGGGAGGTCTGTGGTCAGGCAGACGACGGGGATGCCGCGGGCGATCAGCCCGCGCACGGCGTTGTTGATGGCCGGATGCTCCCAGCCGACCAGAAGCACGCCGCCGGTGCCGTCTTTTATCGCGCTCAGCCCGGCGGCGAAGGCGAGCGGGCTGGTATCCTGGGTCAAGCTGGTTTGGGCATCAATCTCAACGTCCGGGTTGGCGGCGGTGAACTGCTGGCAGGCGGCTGTCAGGGTATCGTTGAAGCTCTGGCCGGAGATGCAGCGCAGCGCGATCCGCAAGGGAGCGGGGGGGTGATGGGGAGCGCGGCGCAATTGCGCGATGGCGTGCCAGACGGCTTCGCAACGCGCGGCGCTGACGCCGCCACGCCCGTTGACGACCCTGTCAACCGTTGCGGTGGAGAGGCCCGCGGCGGCGGCAATTTCACTGATGCGGGGGCCTTGCCAGTTTGTTCGTGTCACCTGCCGTCCTTGATGTTATTTCAATCAAATATGCGGTTCTTGGCTTTCTGTCAAACCTTGGGATAATTCGTGAAAGCAGGGCTTGTGTAGAATTTTCCAGCCGCATAAGATGGCAAAAACATCTTATAGACGATGTGTTTAACATCAAACAAAAGGGGAAATGCCAATGGCCGGTTTGGTTGTGTGTTGTGCCGGGGGCGCGGGGGTGGTGCTGTCATGAAAATCGGCATGGTTTCGGATAGTCTGGGCAACCAGCCGCTTGAGCAGATGCTGGCGCGGGCGGCCGGGCTGGGGATTGCGGGCATCGAGTTCAATACCGGAAACTGGTCGGCCGCGCGGCATTTTCCGCGCGCCCAGCTGCTGGAGAGCGCGGGGGCGCGCCAGGAGTTCGCGGGCAAGGTGGCCGCGCATGGCGTTGAAATTCTGGGGCTGAACTGCAACGGCAATCAGCTGCATCCGGTGGAGGGCGAGGCCCAGGACCGGGTGGTGCGCGATACGATCCGTCTTTCGGGCTTGTTGGGTTTGAAGACGGTGATGCTGATGTCAGGCTTGCCTGGCGGCGGACCTGGGGAGCAGACGCCGAACTGGGTTGTGAGCTCCTGGCCGCCCGAGACGGGGCGGATTCTGGACTGGCAGTGGCGTGAGCGGCTGCTGCCGTATTGGCGCGATCTCGTTGCCTTCGCGGCGGACCACGGCGTGGAACGCTTTGCCGTTGAGCTGCATGGCAATCAGCTC
>JAJZCG010000006.1 GCA_021846225.1 Pseudomonadota bacterium
CCGAGGGCGACGCGCGCGGGGGTCGTGGGGATGCTGACTAGCCTGACCGGCCGCACGCCGTTGGTTTTTGAGCCGTTGAATGCAAGCGACACCGGCGGGTATAATGTAAATCTTGGCTATAATACAACCGGAGGGTATGGCAGCATGAGCTTGCCGTACCAGTTTTTTGTAACCGTCTACCAGCCGAATGATTTGCCCATTAGTAATGCGGGTGGTTATGGAACCGGGCCTGGCGGATATAACGATGCGCCGATGTTCTATGCCGCGGCCACCGAGTTTTCGGGCACGGTGAGTGATGCTGAAATCTACGCTGCCGTGGCCGCGGTGATACCGACTTCCAGCATTGCCTGGACGCAAATTTCCAACTGAGGATCGTACATGGATCGTAATATTGTTTATCCCGGGAGCATCCCGCTGGATACGGATATTTTGACGTTTAACCGCAATGCCATGGTGGGTATTTCGGCGCTGACCGCGGCGGTGATCGGGAGTAATACGGTGGTCGACGGGTTGGCGTGTTCCCCGACTTTGCCAGCGTCTTTGACGGTGAATGTGGGGCCTGGAAGCATTACCTTGCTGACGGCGCTCGATGCCAGCGCTTATGGATCTTTGGCGGCGGATATTGCCGATCAGATTGTTAAAACCGGTATTAATCTGCAGACGACGAGTTTTGCTCTGACAGCGCCGGTAAATTCTGGACAGTCGATAAACTATCTTATTGAGGCGGCATTTTAGGAGATTGATGCGAATCCGGTTGTGCTGCCTTATGTGAATGCGGCAAATACCAGCCTACCGTATTCGGGGCCGAACAACTCCGGGACGGCGCAGAATACGAGGCGAGTGCAGCGTGTGCAGCTGCAGGTGAAGCCGGGCGCGGCGGCGCCGGCGGGAACGCAGATGACGCCTGCAGTGGATAGCGGCTGGGTTGGCTTGTATATCATCACGGTTAACTATGGGCAGTCCGCGATTACGGCAGCCAATATTAGCGTTGCGCCGGGCGCGCCGTTTCTGGGATATAAATTGCCGTCGTTACGGCCTGGATTTTCTGCGATGCAGGTGTTCACGGCGTCTGGCGGTTTTACGGTGCCAAATGGTGTGACGGCGGCTCGCGTGACGGTTTTGGGCGCCGGCGGCGGTGGCGGGTACCATGCCTCGATGCCAAGCGGCGGCGGCGGCGCGGGGGGACGGGCGGTTGGGATTGTCGGCAATCTGATGCCTGGGTCGGTGATTGCCGTAACAGTGGGCGCAGGAGGAAATGCGCCGGCGAGTCCGGGAAATGGAACCAACGGCGGGCAATCGAGCTTTGGCGGCTATATGACCGCAAATGGCGGTGGCGGCGGCGGCGGCGGTACCTCCACGGGGGCCGGCCCGGTTGGCTATGCGGGAGGTGCTGGGGCGCCGGGCCTTGTGATGGTTGAATATTAGGGGGAATGCTGATGAGTACACCAGCCAACCATATATGGCGCCCATCTAACGCGCGGTATGTACAAATTGACGGCTTTGTTCCTATGCCGCGCGGGCCGCAGATTCCACCGCCCGTGGCGTTGGCCTGGCCGGTGAAAGACCCTGGGGACACGTTGGATTATGTGTTTGACGTGGCCCCTGCGCTGACCGCCAATCCGGGTGATGCGATCAGCATGCTTGATGTGCAGATAAGCCCGGCCAACCCAGGGGATTTGACGCTTGTTTCAGCCGCAGCGGACGGGCCGCGCGCGGTATTGTGGCTAACCTCCGGTCAGGCGTTGACGACCTACACGGTGACCGTGACGATTACGACCAGCGGTGGTCGCGCGCTTGCACGCAGTATTGCGCTGCCGGTTGTCTCATTGGCAAGCGTGCCCGCGCCGGTGAATGCGTTGACCACACCTTCGGGCCAGGCCTTGACTGACCCGTCCGGCACCCCTCTGACAACTCTTTAAGGTTTTGCAATATGCCGACAATTGGACAATTGCCTCCCGCGACGTCTGTCTCCGATACTGATGAGCTTGCGATTTTCCAGAATGGGCAGACGCTGTCCGCCACGCGGGCGCAGTTGCTTGCGGGTGTGCAGACCGCGCTGACATTGCCGCAAAATAGCTTGCTGGGCGGCGTTGGGCCTGGAACGGCGGTGCCTGTGCCGATTACGATCGGCGCAAATCTGGCGCTGGCGGGAACGACTTTGTCGGCGACAGCAACGCCTTTTGAGATTCCCGCGTTGGCCTCCGGTTTGCCGCCAGGGGCAGGGGATTTGGTGCCGCTTGGCCAGGCGGGTGCGAATGTGGGGGTTTCCTACGCAAATTTCATGGGTGCCATGGGTGGCGTGCCGGGTTTGCCCGGAGGCGCGCTGGTGGCCATGGCGAGTGGCGCCACCACGGCGCGTACGATTGCGGCGCTGGCCGCCAATGCTGTTGCAATCGAGGATTTTGGCGCCAAGGGGGATGGCGTGACTGATGACAGCGCCGCTCTGCTCGCGGCCGTTGCCAGCGGCGCGGCGGTGCGCCTGGGGGCGAAGACATATGCGATTGCGGGCGAGTGCGATATTACGGGCGCGGCCTGTACGTTGCTGGGCGTGCCGGGGCTAACAATCGTGACGCGGCCGGCGCAGTCAAGGCTTGGGTCGTCAGCGGCGGCGGCCTGGATTAATATCGCGACGGCGGCGTTGTATATTGATGGGATCATTTTTGATGCCAACGCGGCGTTGACCACCAATACCTTCTCGGTTCTTGTGCAGCCGGGTTGTATAAAATCAATCGTCACGCGTTGTGTTTTTAAAAATGCTAAGGGTCAGGGCAATGGCTCGGGGCTGTGCTATCTGGCGAGCGATCCGGCGATTACCCAGCATCATATCAGCGATTGCGAGTTCGCCGCGAACGCGGTGCATGGGCTCTACATTCAGGCGGTGGATGCGCTGAACGTCACCAATTGCCGGGGCCATGATAATGGCGGCAACGGCATTCATGTTGATAGTCAGGATCCATCATTTACCTTGAAAATTCGGGGTGTGCAGATCCTGGGGAATACGTGTTGGAACAATACATGCGGGATCACGGTTGGAAATTTCAATGCCACCAACATACCGATTGTGCCGTTCACGTACGGAAATTCGAATCCGGATGTTCTGGGCGCCGTGGTGTCGGGCAATAATTGTTATGCGAACAGGGGGTACGGCATTTTCATGTCGGGCCGCAATATTTTGATTGCGGGAAATTTATGCGCCAATAACAGCTCGATTACCGGCGGTGGTGCCGGGATTTTGTGTGATACCGGCTATTGTAAGATCACGGGCAATATGGTGACCGGCGCTTCCAGTTTTGGGATTGATTGTGGCGGGGCGATTTATACCGAAGTTGACAGCAACTATATCAACGGTGCGTTGAACGGTTTGAATATCGGCGGCGGGCTGAATTGCATGGCGCGCAGCAACTTCATCCAGGACTGCACGGGAAGTTCGATTTCCGTTCAGAATGTTGAGAGCAACGGCAATGGAGATAATTTCGGGCTGGCGTGTACGGGGCTTTCGATTATTGGAAACTGGATCAATTACAGTGGCGGTGCCATTGGTATATTAATCCGCGATGGCGCGCAGAACACGTTGGTGGCAGATAATATAATCGTGGGGGACGCTGGCGCCAATCTGACGAATGCGCTCTCGGCTTACACGGATTCGTTGACCCTGCGCGGAAATCTGCTGAATTTTACTCCGCGTTGGCCGGTTAACCCCGCGCTGGTGGGCGGCGTGTACACGCTTACCGTGCCCGACATTGTGGATGCGGTGAGCATTTCGCAATCCTCTCAGCCGGTTGGCGGCATCCTCACCGCGCAGGCGGGTTTGGCGGCGGGGCAGGTGACGTTTATCAAAATGCTGGATACGGGGATCGGTTACACCACGGCGGCGGTGACGATCAACGGAACGGGTACGGGCGCGGCGGCGTTTGCGTGGATTTCCAACGGCCGGATCATCGGCGTTCAGATGACCAGCTTTGGATCGGGGTATGGTCCGGGAACGACGGTAAGCATTACGGGAAATGGCGGTGGCGCGACGGCCGCCGCGCAGGTTGGCTTGCCGGTTTTACAGAATAGAGAGCTCGCGATCGACTGTCTGGCGCCGGTGACTTTTGCCGCCGCCGGAGCGGCACCAACGCAAAGCAACTGGACGGGGGCGCCCATCAGTATCCCCGCCGGTGCGAGCATCGATTGGGTTGGTAATAATGGCGGCTGGCGGGCAGCCAGGTTTTCGCAGAGCGACTATGTTTCACCCAACGGCGATGGCAGCCTGACGCTCAAGACGCAGGCCGGGGATATTTCGTTGCATCCGGCTGGGGCGGGCAGGGTGCGGATTATCTCGGACACTGAAGCCACCGGCGCCCTTGAGCTCATCGGCCGTGGTTCACCACAAAACTCGGTTTCCGCGCCTGCGGGCTCCACATTCCGCAACCTCAACGGCGGTGTTGGCAGCACGTTCTGGGTAAGCCAAGCGGCGGGGGCAGCCAACTGGGTTGCCGTTGCCTGAGGTTTGTTTCCGTTTCGCCAGCGCATTCTGTGCTTAAAATGAAAGTTTGTGTGCAATGACAACGATTGCCCAATTGCCGCCGGTTACTTCTGCCGGGGCTGGCGACCTGCTGCCGCTTTCGCAAGCGGGACTGCTTTATTCAGTGAGCGTGGCGCAGTTGACGGCGAATACGCAGCCCGTGATCAATGTGCCGGCCGGTGTTCTGCTGGGCCGTTACAGCATTGGCGCCGGGGGGCCGGAGAGCATCACGGCGGGCGCTGGCCTTGCGATGAACGCCGGGGCGCTGGTGGCCACCGGGGCGGATCATGCCGGGTTTCCCGTGCAGGGTGTGATGTCGCTGTCAGATGATATTGTGATCAGCGCGGGCGGCGCGCCGGGTTTGTTGCCGGTGACGGCCTTGCGCGGGCTTTTTTCGGCGGGCGCGGGTGTTGCCATTGATGGTAACGGCGTTATCACCCTCACCGCAACCTACCTCACCGGCCCGGCTGGTCCACAGGGGCCAAGCGGCCCGGCCGGCCCGGCGGGGCCTGCTGGCGCCGTGGGACCGGCAGGCTCCGGGCTTGGCGGGCCTGCGGCGGGCAATTCCGTGAGTTCTGTTGGTGCCTCGGATTATGTGGCGCTCTGGCAGAATGGCACGCTGGCATGGATGCCTTACGGCCAGTTCCTCGGCGGGCAGACCATTGACCAGCTCCCTGCGGCGGGTCCTGCGGCCGATAGTGATGAGCTGCTGGTGGCGCAGGGAAGCAACATGCTCAGCACGCAGAGCTTTGGCGCGATCTGGACCTATGTGCAGAACAAGCTGCCCGTTGTGCAGCGGGGTGTTGTGGAGCTTACGAGCAACACGGTGCTGGATGCGGCGCAGCATAATAATCGGATTCTGATCGCTAGCGCCCCGATTACGCTTTCGGCGAATTTTGCCGGATTGGGAGCGGGATTTTCCTGCACTCTGATCAATCTGGCGCCAGGGGCCGTTACCATGGGCACCGGCATTACCGCTGGTTCGGGGGTGACAATTTTGCCGCCCGGCGCGGCAACGGAGTTGTTTGGCCTCAGCTATTCGGGGGGATCGCTGGTCTGGTGGAGCGGTGTGGTGCCCAATGGGCCAACCCTGACCGTCGGCTCGATTTCAGCGCCCGCGCCGGACGCGGCCTTTGTCGTTGCTGGGGGTGTGTTCAACGATGCGCCGCTGGCGCTTGATTATTCCACCAATGGTGGCTCCACCTGGATCGCGGCGCCGAGTCCGGTGATCACCGCGAATGCCTATAGCTTCACCGCCGCGGGGCTCAGCCCGGGGGCCTATGCGATCCAGGTGCGCGACCATGGGAATGCCGCGGTTATTGGTGTGTCCAACAGTTTTGTGGTGGTTGCACCGGGCATTACGATGGCGGCACCGCCGGGCACGGCGGCGGCGGGTGCGATCGTCGCACTTTCCGGCACTGTTTCTCCGGTAAGCGCCGCGGTGCAGGTTGGGTTTTCCGCGAGTGCCACGGCAGCGCCGGGTGCGTGGGTGAATGCCGTGGTCAGCAATGGCGGCTGGACGGCGGATCTGCTGCTTAACGTTGCTGGGACATATTACATCTGGGCGCGGAACGCCGCGGCCGGGCTCAATGCGGTTTCATCCGCTGTCACGGTTAGCTGAAGCATGACAATCCTGTGCAACTATCCAGGTTCGCTGCTGGCGGCCGGGCAGGGGAGGCGCGCGCTGGCGCGGCCGCTTCCCGCAGGCAGCAATCCGCCCGCAGGCGCGTTCACCGGCCCATATCCGGCCGCGATCAGCGGTATTTCCGGCTGGTGGGATGCGGGGCTGCTGGGCGGCCTGCGGGATGTTACCGGCGCACCGCTGACCCTCAGCAATGCGCCGGTTGGCGTTGTTGTTGATAAATCAGGTAACGCGAACAGCCTTACGCTGTTTCATGCCGGTGTTGGCACGCTGCCCGCCGCCACCATCGCGGTGCCGCGCGTTAATGGGTATCTGGGCGCAATTGGCGCGCCGGATGCCGGGATTTTCAACAACGGTCCGGTGCTCGATGCTGATTGGGGCTTGCTGCATCCGGGGGTGGAGCTGGGCGCCGGGGCGGGGTGGACATGCTATCTGGTCTGGACCCGGCCAAACTGGCGCCAGGGCGCGCTTGACAGCAACAGCGCGCCGATCGCGTTGATTCATACGCTTTTCAGCACTGGCGTGACCATTCTGCAGGCGGACAGCAGCGGCGGTGCAAACCTTACGCTTTTTCCCGGCACCGCGAGCCAGATCGTGCTTTCCGCCACGCTGGCGCGCAGGCATAGCCATGCGATCATCCTGCGCAATACGCCGGGTGTTGGCGTGGATGCGTGGCTCGATGGCGCGCAGGTTGCCACCGGCATTGCCAACCCGCTGCCCACGCGCGCCAGTGCGCCGGTGCTGCTGCTGCATGACGGGAGTGTGCAAGGCTCGGCACAGTGCTGGTTCCATGAAGCCGCAACCTGGGAGCGTGCGCTCAGCGTGCTGGAGATCAGCACGTTGATCAGCGCGCAGGGACGATGGGTTCTGGGCGCGCGCCGGGGCGTTAATCTGCTGCTCATGGGTCAATCCAACGCGGCCGGGTTCATGAATGCGGGGGGCGCGCTTGCCCTGGCGCGGGGCATTGCCTGGTATCTCGGCGCGGCGGCTTATGCGTACACGGCGCAAATGCCGGTGGCGTATATCGCCCCCAACCGTTATTCGGTGATCGCGGGTCACCCGGTCTCCAACTCTTCGCCGCCGTTGTTTCCGCCGGGAAGCGGCGCGGGGACGTTCCTCACCAATCCGGGCGACGGGTCTGACCCCTCGACCTGGAGCGCCGGGCCGGATTTCGCGGCGCTGAGCGCTTATTTGACGGGCGGTTCAGCGCTCGTTGCGGCGGTTGATGAAGCCGATATCGCGTTCCTGGTCTGGCCATGGTCGGAGCAGGACAGCACCATGCCTTATGCCAACAAGGCGCTCTACAAGGCCTCGGTGCTGCGGCTGCTGGCGCTCACCCGCGGCCTGCTTGGGCGCACCGCGGCCAATCTGCCGCTGCTGGCGTGGAACGCCATCCCTTACGAAACCAATGATGGTGTGCAGATGGTGCGTGAGTCCATTGCCGATCTGGCGGCGGTGAGCGCCAACAACATCGTTGTCTTTGCCGCACAGACGGCTGATTCCAACCCGTTGGATGCCGCCTATGACCCCACCACGGGGTTGTTTACGGGGGGCGAGCCGCAATACCGCGACGCGCCGGATCTGCTGCGTTACGGGCGCATCGGCGCGCATGCGGCCGGACATGCGGCCATGGCGCAAGGGCTTGCCGACACGATACAGCCTGCGGCGCTCCCTTTGAGCGGGCTGCCGGTAAAAGGCGGGCCGCAGATCACGCATGTTTACAGAGCTTCGAACACGGAGCTGGTTCTCACCATCGCGCATGATGCGGGGAACGATCTGATCGTGCCGTTGCAGGCGGCGAACGGCGCTGGTTTTGCGGTGATGGATGGCGGCAGCGTTGCCACGCCAGGCGTTATCATCACCGCGGCCGCGGCGGCGCGGATTGATGCCACGCATGTGTCCGTGACACTGGCGGCCGCTCTCACCAATATCTCGTCCAGCGTGCTGTTTTTCTACCCCTATGGAAGCATGCAGATCGGCCGTGGCGATGCCGTGACCGATAATGCGGCGAGCCTGCCGCCGCCGCCGAACTGGAATATCGGCAACGACCTCGGCACCGCATGGAACCTGAATTTTCCTCTGCAGGCCACGGCCTATCCCATCACCCTGTCTGACACACCTGCCTGAGGGACACTCATGGATACAGATTCTGTCGCTGTTTTGCGTTTGGATATCGCTGGCTTGCGTAATGATGTGAACGGTATCCGCCAGGATATCGGCGTTTTGGAGGCGAAGGCGGATTCATTGGAAGCCTGGCGGGTTCGCTACCTGGCGCAGGAGGATCAGGTCATCGGCAAGCTGTTCAACAAGGTTGATGAGCTGGTCATGGGCTTGAGTGACATGCGGGCGGATATTGCGCGTATCCGTGGCGAGCGTGACGCCGAGCGCCGCATGAGCGTTGCCATCATCAGCCTGTTGTCCGCCGCTTGCGGCGGGCTGATTGCGAGTCTGCTGCATGGATAATTTCGCGCGCTGCCTGGCTTTTACACTGCGCTCCGAGGGGGGCTTCACCGATAATCGGGCCGACCCCGGCAACTGGACCGGCGGCCAGGTTGGTGCTGGCGAGCTGCGGGGGACGAATTTTGGTATCAGCGCGGCCGCTTATCCACAGCTCGACATCGCCAATCTGACCGCGGCGATGGCGGGGGAGATCTACCGCAGGGATTACTGGGCGCCGTTGCAGGGCGATGCGCTGCCCCTGCCCGTGGCGCTTGCGGCCTTTGATGCCGCGGTGAACGCGGGGCTTCGCCGCTCGGTCCTCTGGCTGCAACAGGCCGCCGGTGTGCCGGCTGATGGCGTGCTGGGGGCGCAAACGCTGGCGGCCATAAAAGCAGCGAACGCCCTGGCACTGGCGCGTGAGGCGCTCACCCGCCGGATGGATTTTTACGCCAGCCTGCCCGGCTGGACGAGCTTCGGGCTTGGCTGGTCGCGGCGCGTGATCGCGCTGGCGGGCGAAATCTCAGTCTGAAGAACGGCGTTTGCTCAACCCGTACGGCGCGGATCGCCGTTTTTTGTGGAGATGATGATGAACGAAACAATCCTGGCGAAGATCGAGGGTGACCTGAACATTGCCGCCCATATCGGGGCGGCCCTGGGCGGCCCGGTTGGCGCGATTGCCGATGCTGGTTTGCAGGCCGGCGAGGCTGTTGTGAACTCCGTGGTAGCCAGCGAGGCGGCGCATGCCACAGCACTTCAGGCCGCCACGGCGGCGGCGGCTTCGCTGGCCACCGCTGCTGCCCCCGTGGTCGCGGCGCTGCCCGCCGCCGATGCGGCAAAAGCCCAGGCTGGGCTCAGCCTGCTGCAGACCGTGCTGGCTGACCTCAAGTCGATTTTCTCGCTGTAATCAGGCGATGGCCCGGAGCGATCCGGGCCTTCTCCCTCAAGGCTCCCCGGCTGGCGTGCAAACGAAGGCTACGCATGCAGCTCTTTTATCAGCTCCTCGGCTTCCGCGCGGTCCAGCCGCAGGGCGCGGCGCGTCACTTCCTGGCTGAAGCCGCCGCGTGCCATCGCGGCCATGATCTTGTCCTCCGGCGCCTCGCCAAAAGGCCCCGCCCGCCGCCGCCGCAGATAAGCGCAGGCCGCCGCCAGCTCGCGCCGCGGATCTTCGGCCAATACCGGCCGGGCTACCCCTTTTGCCGCCAGATGCGCCAGCGCCGCCCGGCGGGATTTGCCCTGCCGGGTCAGCCGTTTGGCGCGCGCGGCGGCGAAGGCGGCGTCATTGAGCACGCCGGCCTCCCGCAGCCTGGCAATCACCCCTGGAATCGCCGCCCTGGCACGCCGCACCTCGGCCGCCACCTCTTCGGCATCGGCATCCTCCCCCGCATACAGCCTGCCCCAGCGCTCCAGCTTGCGGGCCAGCACCTGCGCCAGCCCGGCCTCGGTCGCGGCAAAGCGCGCCAGATGGTTCAGCGCCGCTTCATATAACTTTGCCGCATCCGGGGGTTTGCTCGCCATGTCCCTGAGTTTTGCGCCAATACCGTGGCCTGACAAGCGGGGCGGCGCTGCCTTTTCCACCCTTGTCACACTCCCGCGCACCCTCTATAGGCCGCGCTTCACCGTAAAACGTGATGCGCGCGCGCTTGGGCCATAGGCATGCCCGGCCGCCGCCCCGATGTTCGGGAGCCCTGCTCACCCAGGGATATGCGATAGGAGACCAAAATGCCGAAGTTAAAGACCAAGTCATCGGTCAAAAAGCGTTTCAAGATCACCGCCACCGGCAAGGTTCTCGCCGGCCCGGGCAAGAAGCGCCATAACCTGATGGCCCGCAGCCAGAAATCCAAACGTTCCAACCGTGGCAGCCAGACCCTCACCCACGCTGACGGCATCACCGTCAAGCAGTGGGCGCCGTACGGCATCGCATAAGGGAGAGGCAGAAACATGGCACGTGTAAAACGGGGCGTTACCACCCACGCCCGTCACAAAAAAGTTCTTGAGCAGTCGAAGGGCTTTGTCGGCCGCTCGTCCACCAACTACCGCATCGCGCTGGAACGCCTGGAGAAGGCGCTGCGCTATGCCTATCGTGACCGCCGGGTCAAAAAGCGCGAGTTCCGCTCGCTCTGGATCCAGCGCATCAACGCCGCCGTGCGCGAGCATGGCCTGACCTACAGCCAGTTCATCTTCGGCCTCAAGCAGGCTGGTTTGGAGCTGGACCGTAAGGTTCTGGCCGCCATCGCGTTTGACGATGCCGCCGCTTTCGCGGAAATCGTCCAGGCCGTTAAGGCCGTCGGCGCCGCGGAATAATCTTCCGCTCTTGCCTCATATCCGGCTGGAGCACATGTTCCAGCCGGACATGAAAAATCTACCCCCCCTTCCGGACTCCCTGGCGGACACCACCGCCTTCCTCACCTCGCACGAACGTGAAGAGCTTTGGCGCGCCGCCATCATCATGGCGGACTCGCGCGGCCTCCTCATGCGGGTCACCTCCCTGTTCGGCCGCCGTATCGAGGGTTTGCGCGCCCGCCTCGCCAAAGCCGGCGGCCATTTTGGCGGCGAAGCCTGGGGGGATATCACGCAGCGCGCGCAGGATAGCGTCGAGGAAACGCTCTGGCGCAGCTACAACCTCGCCACATTCGGGCTGACCAGCACAGCCCGGCCGCACCGCCCCCATGGCAACCGCGCCCACCGCCTGGCCACAGCCGCCTCTGGCGCGGCCTCCGGCTTCATCGGCCTGCCCGGCGTGTTGTTTGACATTCCCTTCACCACCGCCGCCATCCTGCGCTCCATCGCCCAGGTTGCCCGGGATGCGGGCGAAGACCTCGCCACCGAGGACACCCGCCGCGCCTGCCTGGAGGTTCTGGCTTTTGGCGGCCCTGGCGCCGCCGATGACGAGTCGGAAACCGGCTACTGGGCCGCCCGCCTCGGCCTCAGCCATTTATCCCTCAACCTGTTGATAAAATCCGCCGCCGGCCGTTTTGGCGTGGTGTTGTCGGAGAAGCTGCTGGCCCAGGCGGTGCCTGTCGCGGGCGCCATCACGGGTAGCGCCCTCAACTACGGCTTCACCCGCTATTACCAGAACATGGCGCAGGTGCGGTTTTGCCTGCGCGCGCTGGACCGCCGTACCGGCGATCCCGCCGCCGTTCAGCAAGCCTTCACCGCCATGCTGCGCGAAGCGCGGGCCCGCCACCGTATCACCCGCCGGGCCAGCCCAGCGCCTGATGCGGTTTTTTTGCCGCGCTAAACTTTTGCCGCGAGCAGTGACTTCATCTCAACCGCCGGGTCAGCCAGCGCCGCCGGGTCCACAATGGTCTTTTCCGTAACCAGCCGTTTCGCGGCGTTGAATTCGGCGATTGAATTCACGCAATCCGCCGCGATCATCCGCCCGTCCTTCAGATAGAAGGCGACGAACCCTTCCGGCGTGCGCGCCGGGCGGATCACCACCCGGTCATGCCCATGGCTCAATCCCACTGACTGCAGCTTCAGATTATACTGGTCCGACCAGAACCACGGCACCGCCGCATAGGCTTTCGGCTGGCCGTTGAGCACCGAGGCCGCGACGCGCGCCTGTTCCACCGCGTTGGGAACCGATTCAAGGCGCACGCGCTGGCCGTCCAGGAACGGCAGCGGATGCTCCGTGCAGTCGCCGATGGCCAGAATATCCGGGTCCGAGGTCTGGGTGAATTCGTCCACCACAATGCCGTTGCCCATCGCCAGCCCGGCATCGCGCGCGAGTTCGGCATTCGGCACCAGCCCGACCGCCACCAGCACCAGATCGGCGGGCAGCACCGTGCCATCCGCGCAGCGCACCGCGCCGGCATGGCCGGGTTTGGCGGGGGAGGGGTCGAACCCCTCAACCCCGGTGGAGAGGCGCAGCTTCACCCCGGCGGCGCGGTGCGCGGCCTCGTAGAAGGCCGAAAGCTCCGGCCCGGCCACGCGCGCCAGCACGCGCGGCGCGAATTCCACGATTTCCACGTCCAGCCCGTGCTTCACCGCAACCGCCGCCACTTCCAGCCCGATATAACCGCCGCCAACAATCACGAGCCGCGCCCCGGCGGCAAACCCCGGCCGCAGCGCGTCCACATCGGCGATGGTGCGTATGTAATGCACCCCCTGCAGCTCGGAGCCCGGAATGGTGAGCTGGCGCGGCCGCCCGCCGGTGGCGAGCACCAGTTTGCCGTAGCCAAACGCTTCGCCATTGCCCAGGCGCAGGCTGTGCGCCGTGCGGTCGATTGATTCCACCACGGTGGAGGGGTGCCATTCGATCCCGGCCTTGGTGTAGTTCTCGGGCGAGCGGATCAGCAGTTGTTCCACTGTCATTTCGCCCGCGAGAAAAGCCTTGGAGAGCGGCGGGCGCTGATAGGGCAGGTAGGGCTCGGCGCCGAGCAGCGCGATGGTGCCGCCAAAGCCGCCTTGGCGCAGGCGGGCGGAAATTTCGCCGCCGGCATGGCTGGCGCCGACGATAACGACATCTGCGTGTCTATCACTCATGGTAGAATGTTACCTCCGGTTTTTCCGTTCCGTAACTGCTGCCGGGCCGTAAAACAAGGCAGCGTGCGGGCTTTCACGATTCATGCCCCGGGGCCATATCATATCCGGGCAACGCGGCCCTCTCCGCCGCATCCCGGTTCATGGAGTGAAAGCATTGAAACTGGTACAATCCGTCAAGGCGTTCGTGCAAGCCGCGGGCCTTGTGTTTGGCCTGCGCGGGGGCACGGAAGAACCGGCCTATCGAACCATCGCCACCCTGGGCGAGGTGCAGATCCGCCGCTATGCCCCGCGCCTCGCCGCCAGCGTGAGCGTTGAGGGCGATGAAATCGCGGCCCGTTCGGCGGGCTTTCGCCTCCTTGCCGGGTATATCTTCGGCGCCAACACCGCCAGCACGCCGATCAGCATGACCGCCCCGGTCGCCCAGGCGTCCGCCGCCATCGCGATGACCGCGCCCGTGGCCCAGGCCCAAACCGCCGATGGCACCTGGGTTGTCAGTTTCTTCATGCCCTCGGGCTACACGCTGGCAACATTGCCCCGCCCGCTGGACCCGCAAGTCCATCTGCATGCGGTGGCTGAGACCACCGAGGCCGTTTACCGCTTCTCCGGCCTGCCCAAAGCGGCGGCGGTTGCCCGTGCGCGCGCCATTCTGGCCCGGCAGCTGGCCGGTTCCGCCTGGGTGGCGGCCGGCGAGCCGGTGGCCCAGTTTTACAACCCGCCATGGACCCTCCCCTGGCTGCGCCGCAACGAGGTCACCGTCGCGGTAACGCCGAAACCCTGAGCAAGCCTGATCGCTTTAAGTGCGATCAGGCTTGCCATTTTCTGAGGGCGATTCACGTTTTCGGCTCGCTTGGTTGAGCGAACCTCAAACGATCGCACTCTAGCGCCCGCGCGGCACCTCTATCTCTTCCTCCCGCGCCTTTGGCGGCACCGGCCGCTGCCCGCCCTGCGCCCGCCAGCGCTGCATCTTCCATACATAGGCCAGCACCTCGGCGGTGGCCCGGTAGAGCGCCACCGGCACCGGCTCGCCCGGCTCCACATGGCGATACACCGCGCGCGCCAGCGGCGGCGCCTCCACCACCGGAATCCCCAACCCCCGCCCCCGGCTGACAATTTCCGCCGCCAACAGCCCCACGCCCTTGGCCAGCAACAGCGGTGCGCGGTCCACCCCCCGGCGGTAGCGTATGGCCACCGCATAATGTGTCGGGTTCACCACAATCACCGAGGCTTCCGGGATTTTCTGCATCTGCCTGGCCCGCGCCAGCTTGCGCGCCAGCATCCTCTGCCGCCCGCGCACCTCAGGGTTGCCCGCCGAGTCCTTCATCTCCTCGCGCATTTCATTGTCCGACATCCGCAGCTTCTGCCGGTGCAGCCAATATTGCAGCCCCATATCCCCCGCCGCCAACACGGTGATCACGGCGCAGATCGCCATGATCACCTGCAGGCAGAGCGCCACCACCGGCCCTGCGCTGGGATGCGGGCTGGCCGCCAGCGCCGCCAGCGCCGGTTCGCGCGCCACGATCATCTGTGTGCCCACCCCGCCGATGACGATGAACTTCAACAACGCCTTGAAGGTCTCGCTCGTGCCCGATTTGGAGAACAACTGTCCCAACCCGTGCGCCGGCATCAGCTTGGAGAGATCGGGCCTGAGCAGGCCCAGGCTGAACACCCAGCCGCCGGAAAACACGCTGGCCACCACGGCCACCCCCGCGATCAGCACCAGCAGCGGCCCGATCTGCGCCCCCATCGTCAGGCTCCAGCCCGCCGCCGCTTGTGGCCGCGCCGTTCCCGCCGCGGCCAGCCAGGCCGCCACATCCCCCTGCAACCGCGCGCCGATCCCGGCCGCCGCCCCCAGCGCCAGCATGGTCACAATCACCACAACAGCCGCTTTCGGCAAATCCGCCGAGCGGGCGACATCCCCGCGCTCCGCCGCCTGTTGCAGCCGCCGCTCGGTGGGGCCGTGCTGCTTTTCGCCGCTGCCCTCAGCCATGGCGGCCGAGCATACCGTTCAACGCGCCGGTGGCCACCCCCATCAGCTGTTCCAGGTCATGGCCGAGATAAAACACCGACCCCGACAGTACCCACAGCCCCGCCAATATGAGCAGCGGAAAGCCAATGGTCAGCAGATTCATCTGCGGCGCGAACACCGAGGTCAGCCCCACAGTCAGGTTCACACATAAGGATACGGCCAGCACCGGCATCGCCAGGACCACCGCGGAGCTCAAAAGTGTGCCCCCCAACGCCGCCAGCGCGCTCAAACTGCCGATGCCGCCAACCCCCACGCCATGCTCAAATGAATGCGCCACCGCCGCAAACAGCCAAAGCGGCCCGCCCACCGCCATATACCCCAGCATCCCGGCCCAGAGCATGATATCATAGAGAACCGGCGTCATCCCCGGGGACGCCCGGAACTGCAGCTCCGCGAAACTCAGCCCCATTGCCAGCCCGGCAATCTCGCCCGCGCCCGCCACGGCGGAAATCACGATCTGCATGACCATGCCGAGCATGGCGCCAAAGGCGATCTGGATAAGCCCGGTATAAATCGCGCTCAGCGGATCGCCAGGGAAGGGGGGCAACCCCGGCAGCCAAAGCGCCAGCGCCGCCGCCAGCGCCGCCGCCAGTGCCGCCTTCACCATGCCGGGGATCAGCGGCGAGCCATAAACCGGCGCGGTGAGCAGCAGCCCGGTTATCCGCAGAAAGGGCCACAAAAAATGGCCCAGCCACAGCATCACCTGCGCTTCGTTCAGGACCATGTCTGATGCACCAGCCCCGGTGCGTGGGAGATGAGCGTCACGGCAAAATGCTCGAACACGCCCAAGGCGCCAAATCCACCAAACAGCCCGATCGCGATCATCGCGAATATTTTTGGCAACAGGCTGAAGGTCGTATCCTCGATCTGGAACGCCGACTGAAAAATCGCCGTCACCAGACCAATCGCCAGCAACACCATGACAATCGGCGTTACCGCATCCAGCTCCGCCGCCAGCGCCAGATGCAGCAGCTGCAGATAAAGCGGCATCAGGGCGGCAGCACGAAACTGTTCGCCAGCGTGCCCAGCACCAGCACCCAGCCATGAATCGAGACGAACATCAGCAGCTTTAGCGGCAATGAGATCAGCGTCGGCGAAACCATGATCATGCCAAGCGACATCAACACCGATGCCACCGCCAGATCGATCAGCACAAAGGGCACATAAATCAGAAAACTGATCTGGAACGCCGTCTCCAGCTCCGATGTCGCGAACGCCGGCACCAATACCGTCATCGGCACATCCTTCGGCGTTGCATAATGTCCGCCGCTCAAATCCACGAACAAATGCAGCGGCGCCTTGCGCGTCTGCGCCAGCATGAAATCCTGCTCAGGCCCCTTCGCCGCCGCCACCGCCTGATTGAAACTGATCTGCCCGGCCAGATACGGGTCAATCGCCAGGGTCTGCTCCTGTTGTATCACTCCGCGCATCACAAACACGGTCAGCGCCAGCGCCAGCGCCGACAACACCATGTTCGGCGGCGTTGTCTGCAATCCCATCGCCTGGCGCATCACCGATAATACAATGATAATCCGCGTAAAACCGGTCATCAGCAGCAATATGCCCGGCAAGAAGGCCAGGCCGGTAATCACCAGCAGCGTCTGCACATCCAGCGAGTAGGAGGCGCCGCCGCTGCCCGTCACCTCTTTCATCAGCGTAAGCCCGGCCGGCATTGCCGCATGCGCCGGCGCGGCGGCCAGAGCGAGGGCCAGAGCGAGGGCCAAGGCGAAGAGCCCTCTATTCATGCCCGTCAATCCGGCCAATGGTCGAGATTCCCCCGCGGCTGACGCCGAGCAGAAACCTGTGCCCCTCCACCTCGGCGATCACCAGCGTATTCTGCCCGCCCAGACCACGCACGGCGGCAATATGAATGGGTGACTGCCCCACGGCCCGCCGCCCCCACGCCGTGCCGCGCAACCGGCGCAACAGAAACGTGGCGCCCAGCAGCACACCAAAAATCACGCTGATCGAAAGCAGCGATGATGCCACGAGCTGAACACCAGGACTTTCCAACGCCCTAGTCCTGCACGACAAGGTTAGTGATATACGCGGCAGTGAACGGATTCGCGGGCTTAAAATCCGTGTTTTTTTCGAGCACCTGATTTGAGATCGCAAGGCAGTTCGCCGCAAGCTTCGTCCGGGTCGCCGGGTCCTGCAACGTTTTCTGCGTCTCGTTCATCACCAGGTTGATGACATCTGCCTTGACGATCGGCAGCAGCGAGGTGAAAGCCGTCACCGCGTCAGGGTCGGTGGTCGCGAACTGAATTCCAAACTGCACATAGGAGGTCGCGGGCTGCCCCACATCGGCGGGGATGCTCACAACCACATTATCAAGCTCCGCGAACAGAAGCGGCTTGGGTGGCACAACCTGTTTCACGTCAGCCGTCTTGCTCTTTCCGTGGTGCAGAAAAATCACCGCCCCGCCAATCCCCCCGCCGAGCACCACGAGCGCGATGCCGCCGAAGATCAGAATTTTCTTGAGGTTCATGGAATCTCCAGCGAATATATAAAATTAAACCGCGGTCAGCAGCGATTCGAACATCGTATGCGCGGCGCTGATCGCCTGCGCCGCTGCCTGATACGCCTGTTGGTAATTGGTCAGCGTCACCGCCTGCTGGTCCGTGCTCACGCCCGCCACCGTCTGCAAATTCGCCGTCGCGGTGGTCACCTGTCCGGCTGTCGCGGTGCTCAGCTGCTGCGCCGCCTGTGCATTGGCGCCGAGCGAGGTGCCGAACCCCACAACGGCCTGTTGCATTGTGTCTGATGCGGTGGTGCCGGCGGCGGTCCATTGCGCGGCCATGCGCGTGGCATTGCTGCCGCTGTTGCTGCCCCCTGGCGTTAGCGTGAGCGTATCGCCCGCTGCCGGAGTCCCGCTTATCGGCAATTGCCAATACTGCCCCGAAGCCGCCCCCGCCGGATACGCGATCGCCAGCACCCTCCCCGTGCTTCCCAGCGTTCCACTGGCAATTGCCGTGCCCGGGCTTGCTGCGGTTGCTACCGTATAAGCCGTGGCGGAAGTAAAATTCACCTGCAAGTTCTGCCCGAAATAGCTTGCGGGAATCACTGCGGCGCCGCTCGCGGGCGTGCTGCTTACCGTATCAACCCCGGCGCTCACATTGCCGCCATTGCTGTTCAGTATCGCGCCATTGCTCTGCAAAACCCCAGGCGTCGCCGCATACGGGTCCGCCGCGGCAATAGCATTCGGGGTGGTGGCGCTCACCGCAATTCCGCTTGCCGCATTCGGCGCGGGGTTGAGTATGAACTTGTCGCCGTTAGCCGGTGTCCCGCTGATCGCAAGCGTCATCCCGGCAAAACCTGGCGGCGTGCCGGTTGGTGTAAAGCTCTGCCCGCTCGCCTGGTTCGTCGCGGTCCAGGCGCCACCGCTGTAGCTCAGCAAAAACGGCCCACCGTCAATCGGCAACGCGCTGGCGTTGCTAATCTGCGCCGTTATGCTGGCGCTGCCCGTATTGGCGGGGTTCGCGGTCACGCTCGGTGCCGGCACGGAGAATAACGCGCCTCCCTGCGTGCCCGCCGGGGTCAATCCCTGCGCCTGCGCCACGTTCACCGTATTGGAAAAAATTGCCGCAATGGCGCCGAGGCTCTGCAACGCCGCGCCACCAGCCTGATACGTATTGAGACTCGCGCCAATCGCGCCATCGGCCGCGTTCGCACTCACCTGGGTATTGCTGTTTCCCGCGGTCAGGCTTGGAACCGGCGTGCTATTGTTCACTTGAAGATTCTGCGCCCCGCTTTGGTCGAGCAGCACGGTTCCGCCGGTTGTCACAATCACCGAACCATTCGCCTGCGGCAGCGCATTCACCGAAATCAAGCTGGAGAGCGAGTTCAGCGCCGCCTGCTGCTGGTCAAGCAGGCTGGGGCTGTTGGGAGCGCTGATCAGGCTTTTGTTGATAACCGCCAACTGCCCCAGCAGATTGTTCGCCGAGGTCACGCTCTGCTGCAACACCGCCCCCGCGCCACTCACCGCACCGTTGATAACCCCGGCAGCGCTCTGGAAAGATCCAACAACCGTCTGTGCATCGCCCAGAACCGTCTGGCGCTGTGCCGCGCTGGCCGGGCTGGCGGCCAGTGTACTTATATCCTGAAAAAACTGGTTGATGGATGTCTGCACATTGCCGTTATTGGTCAGCGCGTTGGAAATCGCGGTGAGTGAAGATGCTTGGTTGCTTGCCGCCTGCGAGGCGCTGTTGGCCGTGCGCAGCAGCCCGGCGGCAAACCCGCTGGCGGCGCGCAATATCTGCGGCGCCTGCACGCCGTTCCCCGGCTGCCCCGGGGTGCTAACAGAGGTGGTGGAATTTACGGTCTCCGCCGTATACCCTGGGGTCGTCACATTCGCCAGATTGTTGGAAACAGTGCTGATCCCGGCTTCAAATAATTTCAGCCCGCTCAGCGCCGTGTTCATCGCGCCGGTAATTCCGCTCATAACGCACCTGCCTTGCTCTGCTCTGGCGGCGCATTCCCCGCGCCCTGGGTGGCCCCGCCGACTGCCTGTAACACCTGCGCCATCAACGGAGATTGCGAAATACTAACGATTTTCGCCGCATAATTCGTATCCGTCGCATAGCCGTCATGTTGCAGCGCCCCGGCAAATCCGGCCACGGTATTCTGCCCCACCGCAGCCTGAAACCCCGATTGTATCTGGCCGACATAATCCGAAATACTGGCGCTCAGGCTTGGATAATCACGAAACGCGGAAGTCTGGGGCACCAGCACGCCGTCCACCATCTCATGCGTCGCCCGGCTGGTTCCCGTCTCGCCGTCCACGGCCTTTATCCCGAACAGATTATGCCCCGGCGCGGCCGCCCCCCAGCCGGTTTCCAGCGCGCTCTGCGCCAGCAGCGCCACCGGCGGCACGCCAAGCTGCTGCGCCGCGGCCTGAATCTGCGGCCATACGGCCTTGGCAAAACTCTTTGCCTGGCTGAGCAAGTCTCCGGCCTGGCGGGTCTGCGCGGGAGCCGCCTGTGCGGCCTCCGGCATCGCCTGTATGTAGGGTGTGGCGGCTGTCACCGGCAGCGCGGGCATCGTCCCCGGCGCGCTGCTCCCGCCGCCGCCCACCTGGCGCGCCGCCGCCGCCGCCAGCGCGCTATCATATTTGCCAAAATCATTCTGCGCGACATTCCAAAGAAACATGCTCTGGAAATTATCACCCCCGGTCCCGAGCGTGTCTGCGCTCATTCCGCTCTTGTTCAATTCCGAGAGCATCTCATACCAAAGCATCCCGGTCATATGCTTCACAGCCGCACTCAGCCCCGGCTTCGGCGTGGTGGTGTTCAGGTTGCTTTGCCCGAGGTTTGTTACCAGCGCCATCATATCACCTTGATCGTGCCGTTGATCGCACCGGCCTGCTTGAGCGCCTCGATGATCGCGATCAGATCCGAGGGTGTTGCCCCCACCGCGTTCAGTGCGGCGGCCACATCCTGCAAGGTCGCCGCGCGCGGCAGGTTGATAACATCGGCCTTCGGCTGCTTGGCGCTCACCGCGGTATTCTGCACCGCCACGGTGGAGCCGTTGCTGAGCGGCCCCGGCTGGCTCACTCCGGTGTTGGTCTGGATGTTCACGGTCAAATCGCCATGGCTCACCACTGCCGGCCCCAGCGTCACCCCGGCATTCATCACAATCGTGCCGCTCTGCGCATCCACGATGATCGTGGGCGCCTGCGCCGGCGGCGTAATCGGCAGTGAGAGCACCCCGGCCATGAAGCGCATCGGGTCTCGCCCCTGCGCGGCCAGTTCAATCTCTCCCGGCGAGGTTGCATTCGCCGACCCGCTGCCATAGCGGGCGTTAATCACATCGGTAATCTGCTGCGCGGTCTGGAAACTCGGCGTATCCAGCAGCAGCGCGCTCATGCCGTTAATGTTGTAATTCGCCGGGATTGTATTGGCCAAAATCGCCCCGCCCGGCAGCGATCCCACCGTCGGCACATTCACGCTGGTCGAGGTTCCCCCCGCGCTGCTGGCAAAACCGCTCACCAGCAATGGCCCCTGCGCCTGCGCGTAGACAACGCCGTTGCCGCCGCGCATCGGCGTGGGCAACAAAACGCCGCCCGCGAGCGAGGCCGCATTGCCCACCGCTGAAACCGTGACATCAACCCGCTGCCCCGCATGCGCAAACGCTGGCACCTCGGCCGTCACCATCACCGAGGCCACGTCGTTGGGCTGCATGGAGGTCACATTCGGCAAAGATATTCCCATGTTGCGCAGCATGTTGAGGATGGATTGCTGCGTGTAAGGCACCTCCGTTGTCTGGTCGCCCGTTCCTGGCAGCCCCACCACCAGCCCATAGCCGTAAAGCTGATTGGTCGGTGCGCCCGCAACCGTCACCAACTGGTCAATCGTCGTGCTGTCAGCTCGCGCCACCACCGCGCAAAACAGCGCCAGCATCAGCCCAAAGCCGAATTTCCGCCCCGCGCGGCTCAAAACGGCGAGACCTTGGTGAGAATCTGCTGTAGCCAAGGCACCTGATGCGCGCCATTAATCGGCCCATTGCCGACATACTGCACATTCATATCCGCCACGTTATTGGAGCTGATGGTGGTGTTGGCTGCGATATCATCCGGGCTGGCATAGCCGGTCACCACAATACTGGTGACGTTGCCGTTGATATTCACATTCGTCCGCCCCGCCAGCGCCAGCGTGCCGTTGGGGTCCACATGCGTTATCACCGCCTCAACCTGGCCGGAGATATTGTCAGAGGCCGCCGCCGTTCCCGCGCCGGTATATTGCTGGTCAGAGGTCGCGCCGACCGAAGGCGAAAACGCGCTGCCGTTCAAATGCCCGAAGCTGAGCGGCACACCCATGAAGCTGGTCAGCGCATCGTTCAGCGTCCCAGTGCGCTTTAACGCGGCGTTATCCGTATTATCCGCCGTCGCGCTGGTCACGATGTTGATCGTCACCAGATCCCCCGGCCGCCAGTCCCGCCGCGGCTCATAGAGCGAGCCGGACGTGGAGGCGGGAAACACCGAACCATCCATGGCCGCCTGCTGCGGCTCCACATTGATGGGAAACGCCGCCGGCTCCACCAGCGCCGCCGCCGTGGGCGGTTTGGTGGCGCAGCCCGGCAACGCGTACAGCCCCGCCAGCACAACGCCCCGCCCGAACATGCCGGCCACCCGCCTCATGCGCCCGCGGCAGCCTGGGCCAGATAGTTGAGCTGGTTGTCAATGGCTGATGCCGCCTGTGTGCCAAGCTGATAAGCCCGCTCGGCGGAGATCATGTTCACCATCGCCTGCACCACATCCACATTGGAGGACTCCAGATAACTCTGGTTCACCGAGCCCAGCCCGTTGCTCTGCGGCGCCCCGGCAATCGCCGTGCCGCTTGATGTCGTGTTGGCGAACAAATTTCCGCCCAAAGGCTGCAACCCCTGCGGATTGACAAAAGTTGCCAGCTGAATCTGCCCGACCTGCGTCGCGGCGGAAGACCCGGGCGTGGTGATGGAAACCGTCCCATCCGTGCCGATGGTCACGCTCGTCGCATTTGCTGGAATGGTGACGTTCGGCAGAACCTGATACCCGCTGGAATTCACCAGCTGGCCGTTCTGGTTCAACTGGAACGAGCCATCGCGCGTATATGCCGTCTGGCCATTTGGCTGCAAAATCTGAAAATACCCGTTGCCGTTGATCGCCAGATCCAGCGGATTGCCCGTGCTGGTCAGCGTTCCCTGCGTCAGCGTATCCTTGATGGACGCCACCTTCACCCCGGTGCCAACTTCCAGCCCGGATGGATAAACCGTCGTCCCGGTGGAATTCGCCCCCGGCTGAATCCCGTCTTGATACAGCAACGACTGAAACTCAGGCGTCTCCGACTTGAAGCCGGTGGTATTCACGTTCGAGAGGTTATCCGCGATCGTGTTCATCATCATCTGACTGGCCTGCAGCCCCGTCGCGATGGTATCGAGTGCATGGTTCATCGGTCTGCTCCGCTGGCCTGCCACATAATCATGGCTCCGCCGGTTAAGTGATTTGCCGCCACGGCCCTCACCCCTGCGCCACCAGCGCATTAAGGTCCGACGCGCTGCCGCCCTGGGATTTCATCAGATCCGTCTGCGTCTGATACGAGCGGCTGTCCGCGATCAACTGCATCATGCTCTGGATCGAATTGACATTGCTGCCGTTCAGATAGCCCTGATGCAGCGAACCATTGGTGGCGGCGGTCAGCGTCACCCCCGACGGCGGGCTATAAAGCGTCCCGCTCAGCGGTGTCAGCGTCCCCGCCGGGGTACCCACCAGGTTTATCTGCCCATAAACCTGCGCCGGCCCGCCGGGTGAACTCGCGGGCACGCCCGAGACAGTACCATCCGTGCCGATTTCCAGCTTGGCCAGGCTCGGCAGGCTAATCGGCTGTCCCCCCACGCCCAACACCGGGTTTCCGGCCGAATCGGTCAATATCCCGGCGCTGGAGAGGCTGAGCGAGCCATTGCGCGTTAACGCCGGGCCGCTGCCCGTCTGCACCTCCAGCCATGCATTCCCGCCAAGCGCCACGTTCATCGGGTCGCCGGTATGGTGCAAGCTGCCCTGCGTCAGGCTTGGCCCTGGCGTCAGCACCACGGCATCCGCCCCGGTGGGGGCATTGCTGCCCTGGTAATTGGCCGCCTCCGTCATCGCCTGCACGGCGGCGTAGCCGGGCGTCTGCTGGTTGGCGAGGTTGGCCGAAAGCGCCTGCATCTGCGCGTTAATCGCCTGCAGCCCCGCCATGCTGGTGTAGAGAGATGGACCGGCCATGGCTTAAATCTGCACCAGCCGCTGGCTGTCCTGCTGCTCGGTCTGAATCACCGATGTATTCGCCTGATACGCCTGCTGGTACTGGATCAGCGACACCAGCAGCGAGGAGGTAGACGCATTGGACGCCTCCAGATTTCCCCCGCTCAGCGTCCCCGCCAGCCCCGCGCCGGGTGTGCCGACAACCGGCTGCCCGGAGGTTGCCGATGCCGAGAACAGATTCCCCGTAATCGGCGTCAGCCCTTCCTGGTTTATGAAATTCGCCAGCGCCAGCGAACCGGAGCTTACTGTCTGCCCGTTGGTATAGGTTGACTGCACCGCCCCGTTCGCCGCCAGCGTGGAACCGCTGTAGCTGCCGGGCGCGTAGCCGTTATTGGTGATCCCGGCCACCGAAAAACTCTGCGCCGCCAGCGTGGTGCCGGTCAGGTTAAAGTTAATCGCCGAGTTCGCCGCGCCATTTCCCCAGCTCACATTCAGCGTCGCCGGACTGCCGCTGCTCAGCGCCCCGGCCGAGGTAAAATTCAGCGTGGTCAGCGTCTGCGGCGTTCCGGCATTGGTGCCATTGGCAAGCTGCGGCTGCGCGTACACGGTCCAGCTGGGCACCGCGCCAGCCGTTGCCGCCGGATTTTGTGCGAAATACAGCCCGATCCGGTTGGCATTGCCCAGCGAGTCATAACTCACCACCGAAGTTGATTGGTCGTAGGAAGCTGTGTTGCTGGCGCTGAAGGCCGTTCCCGCGGGAATCACCGGATCGCCTGAGTTCAAATTCAGCGTCAAGCCCAGATTGCTCGTGGGATTCGCCCCCATGGACCCGGTGTTGATCGTAATCGGCCCTAGCGTGCTGCCCAGCGCGCCGCTGGCGGTCTGCGTATAGCCCAGCACATTCGAGCCGCTGGCGGTTACCAGCTGGCCCGAGGCATTGAGCTGAAACGCGCCGTCGCGGGTATATTGCTGCGAGCCGTTCGACTGCACCACGAAATACCCGTTGCCCTGAATCGCCGCGTTCAGCGGATTGCCGGTCGCGGTCAGCGCCCCTTGCGTCAGGTCCGATGATATTCCCTCCAGCGCCGTGCCGATCCCCGGCACCTTGCCCGCGCCGGCCGGATAAATATCCTGGAACAACGCCGTCTGGCTTTTAAACGCCGTGGTGCTGGCATTGGCCAGATCGTTGGAGACGGTATTCAGGCCCGTCTGCGCGCCGTTCAGGCCAGATAGGGCGGTTTGCATTGTCATGAGGCAACTCCAAGCACGGTTTGAACAGATGAAACGGGGAGGGTGGTGGCTGAGCCTTGCACGTTCAGCGTCGGCGTGGCGCCGGAAACATTCACACCCTCGACGGTGTAAACACTATAGGGTGTTGTGCTCACGGCATTGCCCGCCGCATCGGTGGCGCTCACCGAATAGGTATATTGCGTGCCCGGTGTCGCGTTGGCCCACGCGAAGCTCTGCTGCCCGGCCGCCATCGCCCCGAGATTCATCGTATCGGCCACCGTCCCGTTCGGGTTCAGAATGCTCACGCTCACCGCCTGCGCCGCATTGGCGAGGTTAAACGCCCCGCTCGCCTTTCCGGCCGCATTGGCGCTCAACGTATTGCCCGCCACCGCCACCTGCTTGCCCACCAGCGCGGAGGCCTGCGCCATCTGCGCGGCGCCGGTACTGGTCTTCAGCGCCGCGAGCTGGGTATTCACCTGATTGATTCCGTTAACGGTGGAAATCGCCGCGAACTCCTGCGCCATCTGCGTCGGGTTGGCTGGCGTGGTCGGCGTCTGGTATTTCAGCTGCGCGGTCAAAAGTTGCAAAAAATCCGCCTGCGTCAGGGCTGATGCCGAGCCAGATGAAGCCGTGGCAACCTTTGCCGCGGTGGTGGACGCCGCCACTGCAGCGGCGCTGGCCGCCGCGGTGGCGGAACTGGAAACGGCAAGATTGGTCATGGTGCCACCTGAAAGCTGGCAAGCATTTGCTGGTCGATCCGGCTGGCTTGCTGCAACACGGCGACAGAGGCGGAATAGCTGCTGGAACTGTCGATCAGATCCACCATTTCGTTCACCTGGCTGACATTCGAGCCGGTAACGTAACCTTTTGCGTTGGCATAAGGGCTGCCGGGGTCATATTTCTGCACCGGCGGCGCATTGCTCTGCACGGTCCCCGCCACTTGCACACCCATATCCGCCGAGGCCGCTCCGTCCATCCCCGCCACGGGCGCCGCCGCAAACACAACCTCATGCGCACGGTAAGGTGCCGCACCCGGCGGTGTTATTGAATTCGCATTCGCCAGGTTGGAGGCAATGGCCCCCATGCGCGCGTTCTGCGCCGCCAAGGCGCTGCCCACGATGCTAAAAATATCAGAACCGCTCATGCCGCAATCCTTTCATTCTCTGTTCAGATACCACCCGGATTCGGCCGCAACGCCGTCACCAGATCAGTCGTCGCCTGATGCAAGAACGCGGTGGCGCCCATCATCTGCTCGCCATTGGCAGCCGCCTCAACGCGCTCGGCATCCAGCGACACGTCATTGCCGTTCAGCCCCACGGTGCCATCCGCGCGATACATCGGCGCGGCGCTCGCGGCCGGATCGCCAAGCTGTGCCGCCAGCGCGCTGGAAAAAGGCACATCCGTGGCCTTGTAGTTTGGCGTGTCGGCATTCGCGATGTTATTGGCGATCAGGTCGGAACGCTGCTGCTGCACATTCAAAAGACCGCCATAAAAATTCAAAAACCCTGTCTGCATGTCATCCTGCCTTGCACTCAGCCTGCGATTTCACCGGCGCTTGCCCGGCATCAAACCTGTGCGGAATGGTTCAAAACCGAGATTATTTCCTGATTTAATCTGCCAAAAATAACCCCTCCTCCTCTTACGCCTTCTTCCCTTAAAATTTCGTAAATTAAAGTCATTGCACAACCGAACTTCACGAGTATTCTGCATTTAAATAAATGCAGCCGAACGCGCGTCCTCCCGCACCGGCATCGCATCGCCGGCAAGCAAAAACCCCCTGGCAGCAGGGGGTTTTCATAAGCGTGCGGGCATCGAGGCTTGTTCAGCTGTTCATGCGTTGTACAACCGCATCATGCAGCTTGCGCTGATCATCGCTAACATATAACGCTGCCAGATCGCCGGAGGAAAAACTGGTCCCGGCAGGCATTTCCGCCACGGCCATGCGCTCCAGCGCGGTCACCACGCAATCAGCAATCTGGCGCGCGAAATCCTGCCGTTGCGCCTGGCTGAACGCCAGCCGGTCGAGCTCGCCGCGAATCTCGGCCACTTCCGCAATCGCCTCGGCCCGCTCGCGCTCCAGCACCGGGTTTGTATTGGCGCTATGGCGGGACAAATCCCCAAGCAGGCCAGAGAGCCAGGAGAGCAGCGCAGTGGTCCGCCACAGCAGATCAAAAGCCGCGCTGGCATCCATACGGTCGCGCAAAGCCGCCACCTGCTCCGCGAGGATGGCGCACACCAGGCGTTCGTTGGCTTCAGTCGCGCCAGACATTGCCGCTAGGCCCTATTTCGTGGGGCAGAGCTGCTTCACGACTGAAAGCAGCTGGTTTGGTTCCGCCGGCTTGGTCAACCAGCCCGAGGCCCCGGCCGCACGCGCCTCGTCGCGCTTGCGCCCGCCCGATTCCGTGGTCAGCACGATGATCGGCGTGAACCGCGTCGATGCGATTTTCCGCGCCTCTTTGATAAAGCCGATCCCATCCAGCTCCGGCATGTTCAAATCCGTGAGAATCACCGAAGGCTTGATCCCTTCGCCCAGCTTGTTGATGCCCTCACGGCCGTTCATCCCGGTCTCCACCTCATAACCCGCGCCTTTCAGAATATGAGACAGACTCATGACCATGGTGGCCGAGTCATCGAGAACAAGAATTACAGGCATTACCTAGGCTCCATTCGGCTGGTTTTCGATCCAGATTTATCTATGTGAACCACTAAGTATTGAAGCCGAGTTAAAAAACGGCGTCCGCCCGCGTTTTCGCCGCAATTTTCCCGGCATGCAGGTGGGGGTTGGCGCGTACGCATGCCTCCGCTTAACATTTTTGCCCCCCCGTGCCGTTTTTAACATTCCATCAATCTCCCCTGGCTAATCCAGGCTTCATGCTCATCTCCTCCCCTTTCTTCCGCCTGTTTTCCTGGTTTCCGCGCCGATTATAACGGAGCTTTAAAAGCTCGTTAAGCAACGAGTGATAAATGAACCAGCTTTTATTAGCACTTCGTTCTTCTTCCGTCTCATCATTTTGTTAGTGGAATATAAGGTATGTTAACCAACGCGCTTCTGCAAGTTGCCAGCCCGCTCGCTGCGGCGGCGGGCCCTGCAACCGCAGCTCCCGCCGCCTCGCCGGGTCATTTTTTGGATCTCCTCAACGGCGCATTGCAAAGCGTCAGCGCCACGCAGGGCGCCGCCGGCGTGGCGCAGGCCAGTTTCGCCGCGGGGGTGCCGGGCGCCACGCTGGGCAAGGCGCTGGTCGCGAACGACCGCGCCGAGGTCGCCTGGAACGCCACGGTGGCGGTGCGTAACGAGGTTGTCTCGGCGTATCAGTCCATCATGAACATGCAGTTCTGATGCCGTCCGGGCGGGAGCTTTTCAACCAGATCCGCGCGCGCGCGGCACGTCTGCCCAAAATTTTCTGGGCGGCCGGCGGCGTCATCGCGGTCTCTTTCGCGGTGATGCTGTGGCTGGAAATGGGCGGCCCGCCTTATGCTGTGCTCGATGAAGGTCTCTCCCCCGCTGATGGCGGCAAGGTCATCGCCCAGCTGCAAAAACTTGGCATCCCTTATCAACTGCAAGCCGCCGGCAACATCATCCTGGTGCCAGAACCCCAGCTGGCGCAGGCGCGGCTGCAATTGGGCGAGGCCCAGGTGCCCGGCTCGGATGTCTCCACCGCCTGGGCGCAGCTGGAAAATGCGCCGATGACCGCTTCAGACCTGGCGCAATCCACCATGGCGGTGCAGGCGCTCGAGCTTACGCTGCAACAATCCATCCAGAGCCTTGATGGCATCCGCGCCGCGCAGGTCTTTCTGGCCATCCCGCCCGAGACTCCCTTCCTCGCGGACCAGCCCAAGCCCACCGGCTCGGTCATCATCCAGGCGGATGACGCCACCGCGCAGTCCCAGGGCGAGGCCATCGCCAACCTGGTCGCAGGCGCCGTCCCCGGCCTCGCGGCCAGCCAGGTCACGGTGGAAACCACCTCCGGCGTCACTGTTTATCCAGCTGGCGGCGCCATGACCGCCGGAAGCCAGTTCGCCACGGTCGCCCAGGTTGAAACCACCGCCGCCGCGCGCATTGCGGGGCTGCTCATCCCCCTGGTCGGCGCGGGGAATTTCCAGACGGACGTCGCCGCCAACCTGGACTTCACCCAAGAACATATCCGCCAGATCTCTTACGGCCCTTCGCATCTGGTCGCGCATGAGATCAGCACCCAGTCCAGCCAGACCGGCGCCTCCAGCGCCGCCATCGGCATCCCCGGCGCGCTCTCTAACGAGCCGCCATCCACCACCACCGCCACGCCGCCCGCCGCCGGTGCCGCCGCCACGCCCGCCGCGCCGGCGCAGCCGGAGCAAACCACCACCAAGCTAGACCAGACCTACCTCACCGACCGGAGCGAGAGTGACATCACCAACCCTGGGTGGACCGTCAAATCCATCGCCGTCTCGGTGGTGCTGAACAAGGCAGCGCTCGGCGCGGTCAGCATCAACCAGGTAAAGGCCGCCATCTCCGGTGCCTTCGCCTACCCCAATGTCAAGGTGAACGTGCTCTCCGCCCCGTTCCTTAAACCTGCCACCACCCTGTCCTCGGGCGTGCTGGCCCAGCTTGCCGTGCCGCTCACGCACGGGTTGCTGGAAGTCCTGGCCGCCGCCGCCCTGCTGTTTGGCCTGGCGTTGCCGATCGGCCGGCGCCTGGGCACGCTTAACATCCAGTCCCTGCTGCCGCCGCCGCCGCAACGTCCGCTACCCGTGACGCTTCCGCCGCGGGACTTCTCAGACCTGCGCGAGCAGGCCGGCGGCAACATCCCCGGCGTCGCCCGTCTCCTGCAAAACTGGGCCGAAGAGAATGAATGACACCAACTCCCAACTCCCCGTTCCCCAGCTTCCCGCCCCGCAGCTGACCGGCGCCGAGCGCGCCGCCCTGGTCCTGCGTGAGCTGGGCGAGGATACCGCCGCGGCCGTGCTGCGTGAAATGGACGAGGCCGCCGTCAACCGCATCTCCACCGCGATGACCACGCTGAAATCCACCCCGCCCGCCGTGCGGGAAGACATCATGCTGGCCTTCGCCAACGATCTTGGCATCACCGGCGTCGGCGGTGACGGCATGAAGTTTCTCAACCGCGTGCTGGTCTCAGCACTCGGTGAAACCCAGGCGCGTGAAATCCTTGACCGTCTCAGCCGTTCCGAACGCCGTTCCGCCTTTCATCTGCCCGCCAACGCCGACCCGCGGACCCTGGCCATGCAGATGACCCACGAACGCCCGCAGACCATTGCGCTTCTGCTCGCGCATATCCCGCATGAAATCGGCGCCAACCTGCTCACCTTTCTGCCCGAACCGCTGGCCGCTGAATCCCTCTACCGTTTCTCCACGCTGGATGTCGTCTCCCCCAACGCGGTGGTTGAGCTGCGCGACATGCTGGAAGAGCTGATGAGCAACAGCGCCACCGGCGGGCGGCGTGTCGGCAACCTTGGCGGCGCCAAGCAAACCGCGGACATCCTGAACCATTTCCAAACCGGCATGTCCGACATGGTGCTCAGCGCCATTGACGCGCGGGACAATAAAACCGCCGAGAAAATCCGCGAGAACCTGTTCACCTTCATCGATCTCGGCAAGCTCACGGACCGTTCGCTGCAGATCCTGCTGCGCGAGGTTCCTGGCGACAAGCTCGCGCCCGCCTTGCGCCTGGTCGACGAAACCCTGCGCGGCCGCTTCTTCCAAAATCTTTCCGCCCGTCAGGTCGAAGTCCTCAAGGAGGAGTTGCGCAGCGGTCCGCCGATGCGCCGGGCCGATGCCCTGGCCGCCCAGTCCGAGGTGGTGGAAGTCGCCCTGCGTCTCGCCGGCGAAGGCCGCATCACCATCAGCGCGACGGAGGAAATGATATGAGTGTTCCCCCCATTTCCCTCACGCCCGCTGCTCCCGCCACGCATCCGGCGGTTCATCCGTCCGCCGCGCCTTCAACCATTGCCGCCCCGGCGGCCTGGTCGCATGCGCTGGCCGCGGCGGATGCCGCCGTCCCTCCCGCCAAAGCCGCCTCCGTTCCGGCCAGCAAACATGCCGTTTCTCCGTCACCCGGCCCCAGCCCCTTCGCCGCCATGCTTCTCAGCGCCGCCGTGCCAGCGAGCCCTGCCGCGAAACCCGCCACGCCAACGGCCCCGGCTCCAGGCGGAGCCGCAACCATAAGCAAAATTGCGACTCCCGTGGCTGCCTCCAGCCAGCGCGCGCCTGCCCTTGCGGACGCCGCGGCCCTCCCGGCGTCAGCTTCCGGCCAGGCATCCGCACCGGCATCTGCACCCGCACCCGCACCGGCATCCGCATCCGCAACGGCGGCGCAAACCTCCGCCACAAATACTTCGCAAGCCTCCTTTAATCCCATCTCGGGCAGCCCCGCGGCCAAACGCACCATCCCCCCGGCGACTCCATCGCCCACGCCCGCGGCCCCACTCACGCCAGCCCCGCCCACGCCAAGCTCGCCCGCCTCGAGCCTGCCCGTGCCGAACCCGCCCGTGCCGAACCCGCCTGCGTCGAGCCTGCCCGCGCCGAGCTCACCCACGCCAGCCACGCCCGCGATCGCCATTGCCGCCGCATCGCCTGAGGCCGATCCCCCGGCCAATGTTCCCAGCGTTACCAAACCCGCAGCGGCCAAACCCGCTGTGGCCAAACCCGCTATGGCTGGAATGGCGGGAGCCAAAATCGCCGCCGCCCCGGACGCAACAGCCCAGCCCCCCCGCCTGACCGCGGCAAGCACGGCGCTGGGCACTGTGGAAAAGCCAGCCACCGCATCAGCTGTTCCATCCATCCAGGCGCAATCCGCCCCCATCCATCCCGCCTTCGCGGCGCAACCCGCGTCCGCCCCCTTGGCGGCCATCTCCGCCCCTCCCGCCGCTGCACCCCTTTCCGCGGCTCCCACTCTCACCGCCGCCACCCCGGCCGCCCTGGCCGCCAGCATCACCGCCATGCATCACGCCGGCCAGGGCAGCGCAGTCCTGCGGCTGGACCCTCCCGGTCTCGGTAATCTTTCCGTCCATGTGGCGCTCGGCCAGGGTGGCCAGGTCAACGTCCTTTTCGTTCCCGCCCTGGCGCAAACCGCCCAGTTGCTTAACCTTGGCATGGACGGCCTGCGCCACGCCATGGCGGCCACCGGCCTCACCCTTGGCCAGGCCGATGTCAGCGGCGGCGGCGCGCAAAACCCCGGCCAGAACAGCGCCAACAACCCGCGCGCGGCCTTCACCGCCCCGGAACCGGCCGCCGCTCCGGCCGCCACCCCCGCCACCACGCCCGCCAGCGGGGTAAGTGCCTATGCTTGAGCAGCCGCAGGATGTTGAAACACTCGACCTTCTGGACTCCATGCGCGCGCCGCAATTGCGTTCGCTGCTCATGGAGAACCTGTCGGACCGTTTCATGCGCCAAATTGCCTTCGCCTTGTTTCAGCGCATGCGTCACAGTGTGCAACTCCTCAGCTGCATCAACGGCGTCACCAGCCATGAGGCGGCAATGTCCCAGCTGCCCGAGGTCATGCTCGCCGGCATCAGCGAGCTCGCCCCCCTGCGCGGGCGCATGCTCCTGGCGATTGACGGCGACCTCATCGGCGCCGTGGTTGATGCCATGTGCGGCGCCACCACGTCCCACCCGTTTGAGCGTTACGAGCTTTCCGCCCTGGAAACGCGCATCGGCAAGCAGATGATCAACCTTTCCCTGGCCACCATTCAGGAAACCCTGAGCCCGCTGGCCCAGCTTGATCTCGCCCCCATAGCTTACGAGACCGCCACCGGCATGCTCGCCATCGCCGACGGTCAGGATTGGATGATCGCCGTCACCGGCATTTTTGAGACCGCTCTTGGCACCGGCACCATCAAGCTCATCGCGCCTTATGCGGGGTTTGAACCTTTGGAAGCCAAGGTCGCCTCGCAATCGGGCCTGCTTGGCCAGCGCGGCGCGGATACGGGCTGGATCAACGGCATCGAGATGCTCACCGAGGCCACGCCGATTGACATCACCTTCGAGCTTGCCCGCGTCAACCTGCCCCTCGCCGTGTTCGAGGCGCTCGCCCCCGGCACCGTCCTGCCCTTTACCCTGTCGCCGGAGGCGATTGCCGTCTCCGGCGGCATTGACCTGTTCTACGCCGATTACGGCCAGAGCGGCGGCTATGTCTGCTGCCGCGTGAAAGCGGACGGCGCCACTGAAGGAGACCCATACATGGCTGATCAGATAGACCGTTCTGCCGCCCCTGATGACAAAGCCGCCGGCAAATCACCCCTTGAATATGAACGTGCCGAGCTTGAGCGCATCCAGCCGCAACCGCGCGGCGCCCCGATACTCACCGGCAAAAAAATGCTGGACCGTGTGCAGGTCTCCCTCACCGTGGAGCTTGGCCGCACCCAGATCACCGTGAAAGACCTGCGCCAGCTTCGCCACGGCCAGGTCATCACCCTCGACCAGACGGTCGGCGAACCCCTCACCATCTTCGCCAATGGCCAGAAGCTCGCTTATGGCGAGGTCGTCGCCGTCGCGAACGACCGTTACGGCGTGCGCGTCACCGCCCTGGTCGAGGACATGGACGCAACGGCCGAGACCGGCGCATGAGCGCAAACGGCGTCAGCATCGGCGCCTGGGTGGCCTTCGCGGAACTCGCGGGGCCGGTGCTCCTGCTCATGCTCATCATCGGCCTGGCCGCGGGCATCATGCAAACCGCCACGCAGATTCGTGAAGCCTCCATCCCCTTCGTGCTCAAACTCGTGGGCATGGCGGCGCTCACCACCACGGCGGGGCCGCTGATGCTGCGCGGCGTCGAGCACTACGCCATCAACCTCTTCCATGCGATTCCTGGGTTGCTTCATGGCTGAGGCCGCCATTCTCCCGCGCCCCGGTTCGCTCAGCGCCACCCAGCTCTCCGGCCCCATCGTCATATTGCTGGTGCTGGCGATGCTCGTGGTGCCGCTGCCGCCGGCCGCCATTTCGTTTCTCTTCGCGCTCAACATCTCCGCCGGCCTCGTCATCCTCGGCGCCAGCCTCTACATCCCCTCGCCGTCGGAATTCTCCTCCTTCCCTTCGGTGCTGCTCGCCACCACGCTCATGCGCCTGGCCCTCAACGTCGCCACCGCGCGCGCTATTTTGCTCAACGGCTACACCGGCCCCGGCGCCGCCGGCCATGTCATCGAATCCTTCGGCCAGTTCGCCGTCGGCGGCAATTTCGTCGTTGGCGGCATCATCTTCGTCATTCTCATCATCATCAACTTCATGGTCGTCACCAAGGGCGCCTCGCGTGTCGCGGAAGTCTCCGCCCGCTTCATGCTGGACTCATTGCCCGGCCGCCAGATGGCGATTGACGCCGAGATCAACGCCGGCATCCTCTCCCCCCAGGCCGCCGAGCGCCGCCGCGACACTCTGCGCCGCGAAGCCGATTTTTTTGGCGCGATGGACGGCGCCTCCAAATTCGTCCGCGGCGATGTCGTCGCCGCCATGATCATCCTGGTCGTCAACATGCTGGGCGGCCTCATCATCGGCACCCTGCAGGACGGCCTGCCCCTGGCCGACGCCGCCCGCACCTACACCTTGCTCACGGTGGGTGACGGCCTGGCGGCCCAAATCCCCTCGCTCACCATCTCGGTCGCCGCCGGCCTCGTCGTCACCCGCGTCGCCACCGGCGAGGACATCGGCCAGCAGATCAAATCCCAGCTCAGCAAATACCCGCAGGCCCTGGCCATCGCCGCCGCCATCATGGGCGCCATCGGCCTCGTGCCGCAAATGGCGCATATCCCCTTCCTCATGTTCGCCGCCGCCCTGGGCACCGCCGCCTGGCGCTTGTCGCAGGCCGCCAAGGCGCAGGACGAAGCCGCCGCCGCCGGCACCGCCCCCGCCGCCGCGCAAAACAACGAGGTCAAACCCGATTCTTTGATCGATGTCACCGGCGTCGATCCCCTGGGCATGAACATCGGCTTCGCCCTGGCGCCGCTGGTCGGGCCGGGGGAGGGGCGTCTGCTCAACCGCCTCACCGCCGTGCGCCAACGCTACGGCCGCGCCATGGGCTTCCTCGTCCCCGCCGTCCACATCCGTGATTCCTCCGATCTCCCGGCACATGGCTACCGCTTCACCCTGCGCGGCGCCTCCATCGGCGGCGGGGAGGCTTGGCCCGGCCAGTGGCTCGCCATCGAAGGCCCGATGGTCACCGAAAAGCTTAGCATCGGCCGCCCCGTGAAGGACCCGGCCTTCGGCCAGGCCGCGGTCTGGATTCCCCAAGGCGGCATCCCCGCCGCCGAGGATCTTGGCTACACGGTGGTTGACGCACCGAGCGCCATGGCCACCCATTTTGCTGAAATCCTAAAACGCCACGGCGCCGAGCTGCTGGGCCGCCCGCAGGTTGAGGGGTTGATGACCCGCCTTGCCGAAACCACCCCCCGCCTAGCGGAAGACCTTCGCACCAACCTCTCCATCGGCCTCATTCGCCAGGTGCTCCAGGGCCTGCTGGCCGAGGAAGTGCCGATCCGCGATTTCGAGCGCATCGGTGAAGCCCTGGTCGAAGCCGCTGACGGTGGCACCAAGGACGTTGATAAACTCCTCGCCGCCGTGCGCCTGCGCCTCGGCCGTTTCATCGTCACCCAGGTCGCGGGGGCGGATCCCGTCCTGCGTGTTGCCGTGCTGCAACAGCGGCTGGAGGAGCTGGTCGCCAAATCCTTGCGCACCGGCCGCGAGAGCGGCATCGGCCCGGAGGTGGAGGCCGAAACCGCGACCTATCTGCGCCAGGCAGCCGAAAGCGCGGCGCGCGCCATGCGCCAGCGCGGCCTCAAGCCTGTTCTGGTGGTCCAGGGGCTCACCCGCCGCGCCGTTGCGCGCGCCACCGGCGGGCTCATCCCCGTTCTCGCGCTCGAGGAAATCCCCGAGACCCTGCCGCTGCAAGTGGTGCACACCGCCGAGCCTGGCCCCGCCAATGGATAACCCGCAACCCGCCTTCAGCCTGGACCAGCCGCATCTCTCCGCGCTTTACGGGGGCTGGATCAAGCGCACCGCGCTGCTGCTCAAATCGCGCATGCCCTGGGCCGAGCTGGACGAGCTGCTGCAATGGGGCGCCATCGGCATGCTGGAGGCGATGAGCCGGTTTGATCGCACCCATGGCGTCGCCTTCGAGGTTTTCGCCGCCAGGCGCATCCGTGGCGCCATGATCGACGGTCTGCGCCGTGACGGCGCACAGCGGCGCGGCGAATTTATGCTCGACGCGGACAAGGTCGACACCGCCGCCTTCATGGACGGCACCAGCCCGGACGATCCGCTGGCCCTGCTGCTGCGCGCCGATGCCCGCCACCTGCTGGTCGAAGCCCTCAAAACCCTGCCCGCGCTCGAATACCAAGTGCTGGCCCTGCATTTCTACGACGAGATGAACAACCGGGAAATCGCCGCCATTCTCGACATGAGCGAAGGCTACGCCTCGCGCATCCGCAAACGCGCGCTGGAATCCCTTGCCATCTACATGAACACCGCCTTGAAGGGAGAGACCGTATCGTGACCAGTCTGATTGGTTTGTTGTGCGGCTTTCTGGTGATCATCGGCGGCGCCCTGTCTGACAGCGACCCGCTGTCCTCCCTGGTCAGCCTCACCGCCGTCATCATCGTCATCGGCGGCACCTTCGCGGCGCTGCTCACGCAATTTGGCCTTGGCCGCGTGCTCACCGGCATGAAGGGTATCATTTGGCTGGTCAAACCGCCCAAGACCGATCTGCGTAAATTCATCGAGCAGGTCGCCGAATGGTCCTCCCTGGCGCGCAGCCAGGGCACGCTGGCGCTGGAGAACGTGCTGGGCGACGTGAAAGACCCCTTCCAGAAACAGGGTCTGCAAATGATCGTTGACAACACCTCGCCCGATGACATGCCGACGATCCTTGGCATCATGGCCGAGAACACCGGCCGCATCCAGGAAACCCCCGCCGAGGTCTGGGAGGCCGCCGGCGGCTACTCGCCCACCATCGGCGTCATGGGCGCCGTGCTCGGCCTCATCCACGTCATGATGCGCCTGAACCACCCCGAGGAGCTGGGCGGCGGCATCGCCACCGCCTTTGTCGCCACCATTTACGGCGTCGGCTTCGCCAACCTCATCGCCCTGCCGCTGGGCAACCGGCTCAAGCAGCTGGCGCAGGAGCTGGAGCGCGAGCGCCATGTCGTCATCCAGGGCTTCATGCTGCTGGCCGCGGGCAAGCCCGGCATTCTCATCCGCCAGAACCTGCAAAGCTTCCTCACCGACGAAGGTAAAGCCAAACCCAAGCCCGCGGCGGATGAACCCGCCGCCGCCGCCGCTGAACAGGCCGCCTGACCATGTCTCACGCCGCCCCCCCCGGACCGGGCAAAAAGCCCGAGAAGCCGCCCAATCATGAGCGCTGGGTCATCAGCTACGCTGATCTGCTGACCCTGCTGCTGGCCACCTTCGTGGTGCTTTATGCCTCCTCCTCGCGCAACAAGTTCAAGGAGCAGGAGGTCGCGGCCAGCTTCATCACCGCCTTTCACGGCACGCCGCCCTCGGTGGTCCAGAATTCTGGGGCCAGCCGCGGTATTTTGCAGCACCACACCTCGCCCATCCCCAAGCCCCCCGGCTCGCCCCAGGTCAACGCCAAAATCCCCAAGGAGATGGCGCATCAGCTCGCGGCCGACATCCTCTCCCTGAAGCAGTTGCAGCTCAAGCTCACCGCGCTGCTGCAACCTTTGGTCGACAAGCACGAGGTCTCGATCCAGAGCCAGCCGCTCACCCTCACCATCGAGCTGGACGCCTCGGTCCTCTTCGCCTCGGGCGATGCGACGCTGAAACCGGCGGCGGTCACCCTGCTCAACCAGGTTGGCGTGGGGCTCAAGAACATGCCGGCCCCCTTCACCATCGTCGTACAGGGCTACACGGACGATAAACCAATCTCCACCCAGCAGTTCCCCTCCAACTGGTCGCTCTCGGCTGAACGCGCGGTCAGCGTCGTCAGCCTGTTCGTGAGCAACGGGGTGCCCGGCGGCCAGCTCTCCGCTCAGGGCTTTGGCCAATTTTCTCCCATTGCCCCCAACACTGACGAGATCGGCCGCGCCCGCAACCGCCGCGTGATGGTGGTGGTGCACGCCCCCGATCCCACCGCGAAACCCGCGAAGTAGGAGCCGCCCATGGCCAAATCCCCCGCCGCCAAGCGCGGCAAACCAACCCCCAAGCTGCTCCGGCCCGGTATGCTGATGCTGGCCGCCGTGTTCATCTGGTCGGCGCGGCACCTGCCTCCGGTTTTCACCCCCGCCAGTCTTTCCGGCTGGGTGCTCGGCGCTGCCACGGTTGCCCTGCTCACCCGCGCCGCCCTGGCTTTGGCCGCGCCGGTTCTGGGCGTGTTCGGCGCGATTTTCACCCAGGCGTTGCAGTCCATGCGGCACGGCGCCGAATCATGAGCTTCGTCACCGCATCGCGTGGCCGCGCCAAAACCTTCGTTCAGGTTGTCTTGGCGCAGGACACCGCCAACCTCGCGGAAGCCGAGGCCGAAATCGCGCGGCGCGTCCGCCAGGAGGTCGCCCGCCTGCGTGAAAAGGCCGAGGCCGACGCCCGCGCCGAGGCTGAAGCCCAGATTCGCGCCGCCATGGAGCCGCAATCGGCCGCCCTTGCCACCGCCATCGCCGCGCTGGGGGCCGCCTGGGCGCAACTCGCCGCCCCGCTGGCGCAAAAGGAGCGCGACCTGGCAGATCTCGTCACCGAGCTTTCCTTTTTGCTCGCCCGCCATATCACCGGCGTCGAGTCACAAACCAACCCCGCCAGCCTGCAATCGCTGGTCACACGCCTCATCGCGGAGGCCGCCGCCGAGCGTGGCCCGCGCCAGAGCCTGCTGCTGCGCCTCAACCCGGCGGACCACGCGCATCTCCTCCCACTCATCCCCGCCGAGACCGCCAGTCTGCTGGCCGACGAAACCGTCGCCCAGGGCGGCGCGCTGGTTGAGATCATCGCCCCGGACGGCGATCCTCTGGACAAAATCGAGTGGGACGCGAGCCTGGCCAGCCGGCTGGAAACCATCCGCGCCGCCCTGGCGCTCCCCCCTGGTGCGCCCCCATGAACCCGGATTCCCGCTTGAGCATGGACACCATCCGCGGCCTGGCGCGCGAACGCCTGCGCGAGGCGCTTTCCCGCGATCCAGTGCGCCGTTTCGGGCGCATCACCCGTTCCAACGGCGAGGTGCTGCACGCCAGCGGCATCCGCGCGCCGATCGGCTCGCGCTGCCTCATCGCGGCCGAGGGCAGCGCCGATTTTCTCTCCGCCGAGGTTGTCGGCTTCGAGCAGGGCGCCCTGCTGGTCATGCCCGAACAAGGCACCCGCGGCGTCATGCGCGGGGCGCGCATCCATGTTGAATCACGCGCCCCCGCCCCGCTGATGGGCAGCGCCCTGCTTGGCCGCATCATTGATGCCCGCGGCCAGCCGCTGGATGGCCAGCCCCCGCCCGATGTCACCCAGCCCTGGCCCCTGCTCGGCGTACCGCTGAACCCGATGGCGCGCACCCGCATCTTCCAGATGTTCGATGCCGGGGTCGGCGCCATCAACGCCCTCGCCACCATGGGCCGCGGCATGCGCATTGGCCTGTTCGCCGGCAGCGGCGTTGGCAAAACCACCCTGCTTGGCATGATGGCCCGCCACGCCAGCGCCGATGTCGTCGTCGTCGGCATGATCGGCGAGCGCGGCCGTGAAATCCGCGAATTCATCGAGGATCATCTGGGCAGCGCCCGTCCGCGCAGCGTCGTCGTCGCCTCCCCGGCCGATGACACCGCCCTGGGCCGGCTGCACGGCGCCTACCGCGCGGCGGCCATCGCTGAATACTTCCGCGACCAGGGCAAGCACGTCCTGCTGGTGGTGGACTCTCTCACCCGCCTCGCCATGGCCCTGCGCGAGATCGGCCTGGCCGTCGGCGAACCCCCCGCCACCAAAGGCTATCCGCCCTCCGTGTTCGGCGCGCTCGCGGCCTATGTGGAGCGCGCCGGCAACGGCACCTCGGCGCAAGGCTCCATCACCGCCATTTATACAGTGCTGGTCGAGGGCGACGATCATGTAGGCGACCCGGTGGCCGACACCGCCCGTTCCGTGCTGGATGGCCACATCGTGCTCTCGCGTGCCATGGCTGAGGCCGCGATTTACCCCCCGATTGACATTTCAGCCTCGCTCTCGCGCCCGATGCCCAGCCTCGTCACCCCCGCGCACCAGAAGCTCGCGGCGCGGTTCCGCTCGTTATGGGCCCGGCGCGCCGAAAAGCAGGACATCATAGACCTCGGCGCCTACACCCCCGGGCGAGACCCCTTGCTCGACGAAGCCCTGCGCCGCGCCCCGGCGATGGAGGCCGTGCTGCGCCAGGACATGCACGACGGCATCAGCCTCGCCGCCAGCCTCACCGCTCTGCAAGCAGCCCTGGCGGAGCCCCAGCCATGAGGACACCCGCATGAAACCGCGCACCCTCGCCCGGTTGGACATGCTGGCCGCCGAACAGGAAACCCAGGCGCTGGAAGCCGTGCGCCGCCACAACGTCACGCTGCGCCAGGCGGTGGAGCATCGCGGCCTGCTGGCCGCCTACCGCACCCGCCTCGCGCAAAGCTGGCAGGATGGCACGGTGCTCCCCGCCGCCCAGGCCCGGCGCGCCGGCCAGTTCTCCGCCGCCACGCACGGCGCCGAAGGGCAGATTGAGCAAGCCGCCAACCTCGCCGCCGCACAGCTTGAATCCGCCATCACCAAACTCGGCCAAGTGCGGGCACAACGCCGCGCCCTGGCCGAAGCCCTGCGCAAGGCCGCCCAGCAGGCCGCGCGCGAAACCGAACAACGCGCCGAGCGCGACCGGCCAGCCCCCGGCCGCACCCGGACCTGAAGGAGCCCGCCATGAATCTCTCATTCTACACCAGCTTCAATACCAGCCTGGCGCAGCAGGAAGCCCAGATCAACACGCTGCAACAGCAGATCTCAACCGGCCTGGCCGTGCAGACGCCCGACCAGAACCCCGCCGCCTACCAGGCCGCGGCGCTCGGCAATGACCAGATCAGCGCCCTGGCCAACAACAGCAACACCCAGGCCGCCATCCAGGTGCAGCTCGGCAGCGTCAGCAACGCCTATCAGGCCACCAGCAGCCTGCTCAACAGCGTGCAATCCGTGGTCGAGCAGGCCCTCAACGGCACCACCAGCCCGCAAAACCTCAACGCCCTGGCCGGCCAGGTGCAGTCGGCGGCGCATCAGATGGTAGCGCTGGCCAACACCACCGCCTCCAACGGCACCTATCTGTTCGGCGGCTCGCGCGGCAGCGTCGCCCCGTTCCAAACCTCGGGCAGCGGCAATATCATCTACATGGGCGACGGCGCGCAGAGCCAAGCCGCCATCACCCCCAACACCAACGCCTCCACCATCGCCAATGGCGAGGTTTTCGTCTCCGGCCTCGCGGGAGACGGCACGGGCAGCGTCACCGCCGCCGCCAGCAACACCGGCACCGGCCAGCTCATCTCCCAGGGCATCTCCAATGCCGCCGCGGCGGCCGCATTCCAGTCCGGCTCCTCGGCCATCACCGTCAGCTTCGGCGCGGGCGGCGCCTACACCGCCAGCCAGGGCGGCGCTGCCGTGGCCAGCGGCACGCTCACCAGCAACACCACCACCGGCACCAACACGGTGCAGCTTGGCGGCGTTGACTACCAGATCACCGGCACCCCCGCCGCGGGCGACAGTTTCACCCTCTCGCCCAGCCGCCCGCAATCGGCCTTTGCCTTGCTGCAAACCATCTACAAGGCGCTTTCCTCGGCGGGGAGCACCCCTTCGCAGGTGGCGCAGACCAACCAGATACTCAACCAGAGCCTGGCCGGCCTTGCCCAGTATCAACAGAACGTCGTCACCGCGCAGGCGCAAAACGGCGTCACCCTGCAAGCCATCACCAACGCGGGCACCAGCAACACCAACCAGTCCACCCAGATCCAGACCGCCGTGCAAAACGCCACCGCGGTTAACACCCCGCTCGCCATCACCAATCTGGATCAGACCCTCACCGCCCTGCAAGCCGCCATGAAGACCTTCGGCACCGTGCAGAGCCTCAGCCTGTTCAACTACGTTTAAGGAGCCGCACCGTGTCAGATGCTATTTTCATCGTCGGTTACTACCGCAGCGGCACCTCGGCGCTCTCAGGCGCGTTGCAGCGTCTGGGCGTGAAATTTTTCAACGAGGCCGACCCCAACGAGCACAACCCGCTCGGCTTCTATGAAATCCCCGAGCTGATCGAATTTGATGTCGACCTCTTCAACCGTCTCGGCGTGGAATGGACCGACGTGCGCGGCCTGCCCGAAGGCTGGGAGGAGCGCGCCGATCTCGCTTCCTTTCTCTCCCGTCTCGATGAAACCCTGCGCCGCCGCTTTTTGCCGGCGGATAAAGTCTGGGGCCTGAAGCACCCGCATCTGTGCCGCACCCTGCCGCTCTATGAGCGTGCCGTGCGCCAGGCCGGGCACAACCCGCATGTCATCCACATCTTCCGCGACCCCTGGACCGCCGCGGCCAGCCAGGGCCATAAAAACGGGCTGAGCCGCGCGCATGCGCTGCTGCTCTGGCTCAGCTACGTCACCGATGGCGAGCGCCATGCCCGCCACCTGCCGCGCAGCTGGCTCACCTATCAGGACCTGCTCGCCAAACCCGCCGCCGAGTTGCGCCGCATCGAACAGGACATCGGCCTTCCCCTTGCCGGCCTCGTGCCCAACGGCCTGCGTGAGGCGGCGGGCCATCTCACCGGCCAGCTCAACCGCAGCAACCCGCTATCGCATGATGGTCTTTTCCACCCGCTGGACATGCTGGCCACCCGCGTCTGGGATGCGGTCCAGTCGCGGGACACCTCTGCGGCTCTATGGGACTCCTTCGCCGCCGAGACCCGCGGCATCGTCGAATTCCTCACCGAAATCGGCGCCAGCCGCGGCCGTGTGGTCCCGGCCTTCGGCGCGGCTTTCAACCCTGTTCTCGCGGCACCGGCGGATGCCGCCGCCGCCGCCGGCCTGCGCCCGCCCGAGCGCCTGGATGAAGGCGGCCGGGCCCGGCTGGAAGCTTTGCGCGCTGCCGCCCCGCCGCTGCCGCGCCTTGCCATCCTCATCGTTGCGCCGCAGGGCCGTGCCTCCGGGGTGAATGACACTGTGCACGCCCTGCGCCAGCAATGGCATGCACCCGAACATATCACCATCCTCGCGGCCGAGCCGGTGGAAATCCCCGGCATCCCCGCGCACATCATCCCGCCCGAGCCCGCCGCTGCCTCGCGCCTGCTCTGCGATTCTCTGAATGAGGCCGCGGCCGCGGCGGATTATGTCGCCATCATCAACGCGGGCGACACGCTCTCCCCTGATGCCTGCCTGCGCTTTGCCCTCACCGCCACCGCCAGCCAGGCGGACATGATCTATTGCGACGAGATCGTCCCGCGTGAGGGCGGCGCCTGGGTCCGCCAGAAGCCCGCCTGGGACATCACCCGCCTGCGCCAGGCGGCTTATGTGGGAGACTGGGTCTGGTACGCCGCCAAAACCTTGCTGCGCCTCGGCGGCTTTGATGCCGCGCGCGCAGGCGCCGAGGAGTATGACTTCCAACTCCGCCTCGCCGAGGCCGGGGCCAAGGTGGAGCGCCTGCCCGAGGCGCTGTTCACCCGCTGCCCGCAAAGCCGGCGCGACAGCATTCCCGCCACCGAATTCTGCGCCAACGCCGCCCAGGCCATCACCGCCCATCTCGCCCGCGCGGGCCTGCCCGCTCAGGTGCAAAACCGCCAGCACCTCGGCCTGTTCCACCATGTCCGCCTGGCGCCTGATCCCGGCACCACCTTCATCATGCTGTGCGATGGCGGCGAGGTGGCGCAGCTTGACCAATGGCTCACCGGCCTGCTCAGCGCCAATGAGCTTTCCGGCCCGATCATCCTTGCCGGTGCGAACCTCAACCCGCAGATGACCACCTACCTGACCGCCGTCGCCCAGCAGACCGAGGCCCTGGAGGGCAAGGTTCTGGCCGTGCCGCCCGTGCCCGCCCTGCAACCGGCGCAGGCGCTGGCGCAGGCGGTGGCCATGGTGGCCACCCCGCTCACCGCCATCATTGACATCCGCGCCCAGCCCCAGGTGCCGCATTGGGCCGAGGGTCTGCGCGCCCGCCTGGCCGACCCGGGCGCCGTGCTTGCCGGGGCGCGCACGCTGGTGCCCTTTGGCCCCGCCGCCCGGCAGTTCACGGTCCAGGGGCCCATCGTCCTCGGCGCCGATACCCGCCTTGGCGTGGGCCATGCCCCCGAAGACCCCGGCCCCGGCGGCTGGCTCACGGTGGATCAGGAGGCCAGCGCCCTCGCGCCACCGGCGCTGCTGGGCCGCACCGCCGCCCTCAAGGCGCTGCATTTCCCCAACCTCACCGGCGATGCCCTCTGGATCGTGCTTTGCGCCCAGCTCCGCGCCGAGGGCGCGCGCATCGTCTGGACACCGGACATCTCCTTCATCGCCCCGGCCGAGGCGGTCCAGCCAGATGCCGGAAATACCTGCCGCGATGGCGCACCGGCGGGCCTCGCCTTGCCCTGGGCAGACCCCTACCACCACCCCGCCCTCTCCCTGCACGGCAATCTGCTCAGCGCCGAGCAACGGCTGGGTCTGGTGCGCTCCTGCCCGGCGGATCCCTCCTCTCTGCTGATAACCGGCTCCGCCCTGGAGGGTGAAGCCCTGCTCAATGCCGCCCGCGCCTTGCGCAGCACCGGCGCGCTGGAGGCTGATTGGGCGCAGGAGATGCCCGGCGCGGCCGATCTCGGCCGCCGGGGCGCCGCCGTCTGGGCGCGCATCAACCCGCAACAGTGCCCCCAACCCCACAGCCCGGCTTATAGCGCCGTGTTCACCGCCCCTCCGGCAGCTGATGCCAAGCCGGTCATCGCCGGTGCCGCGCGGCTTTTCGCCACCTCGCCCGGCCTGGTGCAGCGCGTGCGCAAACTGGCCCACCCGCGCCAGCCGGTCACTCTCTGGCGGCCCACGCTCTCCGCGCCCATCTGGTCCACCTTAAAAATCGGCACCGGGCTGAACACCAAGCCCCGCGTCTTATGGGTCGACGAAGGCATCGCCCCGCCCTGGCTGGGGGATATCATCAATGAGACGCTGGAATCCGTGGCCTGGATCGTGGTCGAGCGCGAGGGCGCCCAATACGCGGGCTCCATCGCGCGCATTGCGCCGCAACCCTCGGAATATGCCTGGGCGCAGGCCATGGCCGAGCTGGCGCCGCAAATCCTCATCCGCCCGGCGGAGCGCGAGACGGACGCGGACCATTACCGTATCCTTCTCGCCGCCGCCGCCGGTTGCCATTTGCTGGTGGACGAGCGGATGGACGTTCCCCCCTCACTGGGCGCGCTCCTTCTGCCAAACCGCCTCGCCGCCTGGCAGCGTGCTCTCAAACACGCGGTGAGCGAGCTGAGTGCAACCCTGGCGCAAGGCCAGGCCGCCCGCGCCGCCGCCCTGGCGCTGCCCTCCACCGAGGCCGCGCCCCCGCCCTGGGCCGTGGCCGATCCGGCGGCATCCGCCTTGCAAAGCGCCGCTGAATGAGACTGCTGCCCGGCATCATCGGCGCGCTGGCGCTGGCGGCCCCCGCGGCCGCCGCGCCGCAGAGTCAGCAGGCGGTGGCGCAGGCCATCACCCAGGCGGCCCGGGCCATCGCCCCGCCGGACGCCAGCCTCACCCTCGGCCCGGTGGCCGGCGCGCAATACATGCAGGCTTGCACCCTCCCGCTCAGCGTCAGCATCAGCGGCACCGCCCCCTACGAACAAGCGGCGGCGCATTGCCCGTCCCCGGCCTGGACTCTCTACGTCACAGTCACAGTGGCGCAGACCGAGAACGTCGTCATCGCCGCGCGCCCCATCGCCGCCGGGCAAACGCTGAGCCAGGGAGACATCACCCTGGCCCGCGAACCCGTCTCCCTTTATGCCGGGCGGCAGGTTTATTATAATCCCGCCCAGCTTCTCGGCGCCACCGCCATCATGTCGGTCTCGGCGGGCGGCATTCTCAACCCGGCGGACGTTGCCGAGCCTGTCATGGTCAAATCCGGGCAGACCGTCGCGGTCGAGGTCATCAGCGGCGGGGTCACGCTCTCGCTCAACGCCGTCGCTACCGAGACCGGGCGCATCGGCGACACGATCCTTTTCACCAATCCCTCCAGCGGCCGCCGTTTCTCAGCCCAAATCACCGCCACCGGTCCGGTGCTCAACCTCCAGCCATGAATATTTTCCCCGTCAAAAAACTTAAAGTTGCACGGACAGGAAAACTTCTCTTCCCACCCCCGAATAAATGGGTACGGCAACCGCAACCCAAGGAGTTTTCAATATGTCGGCCGTAGGTTCTATCATGACGAATACCGGGGCGCTCCAAGCGCTCAACTCTATCTCCGCCACTTCCGCAAACACCAACAATCTGCAGACCCAGCTTTCCAGCGGTCTGTCGATCAGCTCACCGTCGAACAATCCGGCCGGCTACATCACCGCCCAGGGCTTCACCTCGCAGTTGAACGGCATCACCCAGGCGATCTCCAACGCCAACCAGGGCGTCTCCCTGCTGCAAACCGCCCAGGGCGCCATTTCGCAGCAGATTGGCATCACCCAGCAGCTCAACTCCATCGCCGTGCAGGCCGCCAACGGCACGCAGACCTCCTCTGAATCCCAGTCGCTGCAAAACCTCGTCGGCCAGCTCACCGGCCAGGTCTCCACCATCGCCAACCAGACCCAGTTCAACAACATCAGCCTGCTCAACGGCACTTTCTCCGGTGTGCAGTTCCAGGTCGGCGCCAACGAGGGCCAGACCCAGAGCCTCTCCATCAGCAAGATGACCGCCAGCGCCATCGGCATGAACGCCTCGGTCGCCTCCGCGGCCGTTTTCAAATCGGGCAATGCCGCCGCGGGCAGCGGCCAGATGACGGTCGGCGCCACCAACCCCGCCACCGTCGGCGCCTATACCGCAGGCACCGCGAAGATCATCGGCAACAACGGCGGCAGCGCCTCCATTGTCTCCACCACGGGTGAATCCGCCGCCAACATCGCCACCGCGGTGAACAACCTCTCCGGCACCACCGGCGTGCAGGCGCAGGCAACCAACTCGGTCGTCCTCGCGGCCACCTTCGTCGCGGGCAAGTCGCTCAACTTCTCCATCCAGGCCGGCAGCGGCCTCACCGGCACCATCGGCACGGCGCAGAACATCGCGGCCTCCAGCGCCAACGCCCTGGTCTCCCAGATCAACGGCGGCACCTCCACGAGCGGCATCAGCGCCTCGCTGAACAAATCCGGCAATGTGGTTCTCTCGCAGTCCGCGGGCCAGAACATGATCCTGAACTACACCGGCGCCGCCGCGTCCGGCAGCCTCGCCTCGGTTGGCGGCACGGCAACGACCTTCAGCTCCACCAACAAAAACGCGGTGATCCAGGGCCAGGCGCAGCTCCAGTCCAGCGGCGCCTTCTCTGTCACCAACGGCACGGCCATCGGCGTCAAATCCAGCTCCACGCTGGATTCCTTGTCCGCCATCAACGTCAGCACCACCTCGGGCGCCAACCAGGCGATCAACGTGGTGAAATACGCGCTGGCGGCGCTGAACAACCAGGGTGGCCAGCTTGGCGCCACCCAGCAGGCGATGACCGCCAACATCAACAACCTCAACACCACCAGCCAGAATGTCACCACCGCGCTTGGTGTGGTGCAGGATGCCAACATCCCCGCCGTCAGCAACCAGCTGACCCAGGCGCAGATCCAGGCGCAGGCCGGCGTTGCGGCGCTCAAATCCTCCACCCAGTTGCAGCAGTCCTACCTCTCCCTGCTGCCGTAAGTCTGAAACCGGCGGGCCGGGGCCTCGCGCCCCGGCCCGTGCCTTTCCCGTAACATTCGTAGCAATTTCAGGGGTGCGCCATGACCACCGTAAGCAGTCTCGGCTCCAGCCAGGTCTCCAGTCAGATCGCACAGGTGCAAGCACGCTTGCAGGCCCCCATCACCGCCATGCAAACCCAGGTCACGACCGACAAAGCCACCATCTCCGCCTGGGGCACGATCAGCGGCGCAATGTCCACCCTTTCCAAATCCCTGGCGGGCATCAAGAGTGTCGCCACCATCAACAGCCGCTCGGCCAACAGCACGAGCACCAGCGTGGCCACCGCCACCACCAGCAGCACCGCCGCCACCGGCACCTATAATTTAACCGGCGTCACCCTGGCCAAAACCCAGGAGATTTATTCCTCCTTGCTGGGTTCCGGCGCGGCCTCGCTCACCGGCGGGGCCGGCTCGCTCAATTTCACCCTCAACAACGGCAAGACCGAAAAAGTCTCCGTCGGCTCCGGCAGCCTCACCCTCAACGGCGTCGCCGCCGCCATCAACAAGGTTGCGGGCGGGGTGCAGGCGAGCGTTGTGGGTACAGCCGCTGGCGCGCGCCTGGTGCTGCAAAGCAGCGGCACCGGCAGTTCCCAGGCTTTTTCCGTCGCGGGCACCGGCGCCCTGACCCAGTTTTCCTACAGCACCGCCACCCCCGGCACTGAAACCCTGGCCCAAACCGCGAGCGACGCCAAGCTCTCGCTCAACGGCGTGCCGGTTACCAGCAAAACCAACAGCCTCAGCAGTGCGGTCGCGGGGCTCAACATCTCCCTGGTTGGCTCGGGCAACACCACGGTCACGGTCAGCTCCTCGCCCACCACCCTCTCCAGCGCCGTATCCTCAGTCGCCACCAGCCTGAACGCCGCGCTCTCCGCCATCGCCAAGCAAACCAAATATGTGCCCCCCAACTCGTCGGGCACCTCCTCGGCCAGCGCCGCCAAGTCCGGCCCGCTGCTTGGCAATTTCACCGCCACCAACCTGAGCAATCAGCTCCTCAAAACGGTGAGCGGCGCCGCCGCCAGCGGCATTAGCGCCAACGCCATCGGCCTTACGGTGAGCAGCGCCGGCGCGGTCTCCTTCAAC